>DFHP01000162.1:10665-27055 GCA_002371335.1 Eubacterium sp. UBA3720 | reverse complement strand
ATGAACGGAATCTGCTGTATGAGCAGAAATCATACTGCCTCGGCGCAGCAAGTTTATGATTTCGCGAATATTAGCAGCAGATGAAGTGAATATATAGAAGTTCTTTGCGCGGAAGCCGTTTGAATCGTCACACAATTTCCCACCTACATGGAGTTTCGCAATTACCTGCTTACCTCATTCAGTCAGCTTCACTCTCCATAACCCTTTGTTCAATCTATGGTGATCAGCCTCATCTCCCATGGTTTCATATCGATCATCATACTGTCGGTGATCTCCTGATCCAGCTGATTTGCTCCCGATGGTGATTCCTGATTCACAATGAATACATCCGCGTTTGTTCCCGAGGAATTTGAATTCAGTCTGAATCTCACCTCCTCATCGCTGGTATTGGCCATCAGGATCACATCCTGGCTGCCTGAAGCCGCACATACATATATACCGTGGTCTTCCGTACTTCTTTCTGACGTTACCTCAACCTGGTTGACCATCTGTTTCAGCTTCGCAAAAGCCTGAAAGCTGTAGTATCCGGGAAGTTTCTCTCCTTCCGAAGTGTACAGTCCGCACCAGTATGCGTATTTGCCGGTCAGGGCTCCGTCATAGTACATTGCTCCGTCGACCTTCGAATTCTGCAGCGTTATAAAGCATGCCGTGTAAAAAGCAGCTATATCCGGCGAGTATATTTTTTCCCAAGTAGTCTCCAGATTTTCCCAGTTGTCCACATAGTTCCACTCATCGGCAAAGGTTTCGGCGGCCTGATATCCATATTTGTCCAGCGTATCGCGTACCACTCCTGCTCTATAGGTAAAATCCGAGGCGTTTCCTGTATAAAGATGCCAGCTGAAAAAATCCAGCGGGGTCTGTATCCCGTCATCATTGATTGCCTCCAGAAACGCTTCAACATCCTCTTCCTCCGCGGAAGACAGAACGCCTCCGCCGATCTTTATATCGGGATAAATACTTTTCAGATAACGGGCCGTGATCTTATAAAGCTCATAGTATTGTTCGATCTCTCCGACCCATTGCCGGGGCATGTCCGGTTCATTCCATATCTCCCAATACCGGATTCCATACTGAAAGCCTTCTTTCCAGCCATAGTTGTAATGGGCGATAATGTGTTCACATATCTGCGCCCATTTCTGATAATCCTCCGGAGGGTATTGATAAGTCGCTTCCTCCGCCGACGGGGCAATAGACTCTCCCAGTCTGTAAAACACCTCCGCGCCGGCCGCCTGAACCTTCGCGATATAGGCGTCCGTTCCGGTAAAGTTATATGCTTCCTCATCAGCCGGATCGCGGCTCATATCCGGAAAGATGCAATGAATGTCGATGAAATAATCGCTGCCGTCCGGATATTCCGTATCATGAGTTCTGACATAAGGGATCTCCAGTTCCCGGTATATCTCTGTCGCGTCAAGCCCCCATTCTATATGATCCGTCTGTATGTCCGCTTCCGATGCCGGCCCGTTATTGATACCGTTTAAAGGCTTGATCTCTCCTGTCACGCTGTTGAAATTCACCGTGACGGCAGGCGCTATATCCGGCGTGTCGGAATCCTCCCGCAGTTCCTTCGTGCATCCGGCAAGCAGAATGGCCGTTGTTGAAAGCAGCAGTGCATATTTCAATTTTCTGGTCATTTCCCTTCCTCCCGTCTGAAATCAGTATTTCCATCTCTCATAATCAGGCAGCCTGTATTCCAGCAGATCCCGATGATCCTCATCATACAAATGCAGATCTTTATTTATATTTTTCATTTTTTCCTTTATTTCTTCATACGAGCTGCCGAATATCTCAATTGCGAACGCGATCGACCTCATGTCAGGGGTATCCGGAATGATGTCTCCTTCCCCGAAACGATCCCACAGAATGATCAGATCATCTCTTTCATAAAGCTCTTCTCTTCCTTCGATATGCGCTACTCTTCCGGGTCTGCCCCACAGCACATAACCCACATAGGTTTCATCCGGGATGCTTCTGTCTTCCTCGAAACAGTCTGTCTCATATTCACCCAGAGCCAGATCTACCATCAGCGCCAGATAATCCACCCCCGACATGACCTTTGTACGTCTCCATGTACAGAATCCATCCAGCCTGAATCCAAATTCCATGTTATAAACGCGGCCGTCCTTACGTATTCCCTGGAATATACAAAGCCCGTTCTCACACTCCAGTTCCTTCACGATTTCCCGGTAAGCTTCGAATTCCCGCGGATCAATATTTCTTACAAACAGCCTGTCATGGTCAAAAAAGCCAAATTTTTTCTCCCCGTCAATGATGACCGGCCGATTGACCACCACATCGACCAGATACAGCTCTCCCCGGTATACATAACAAATATAAAAAATCTCGTCTCCGTCGATGAACTGCTCCACAAGGACCTCTTTCCTTCCCGAAAACTTCATCGAATTTAAATACGCTTCCTTCAGCTCCTCTTCATTTCCTGCCAGAAAGACGCCTCTTCTCCCGTTTCCGTCATTGGGCTTTACGATCACGGGATAGTTTATCTTTTTCAGATCTTCCTCTTTTAATGAGGCGTCCACCGGATACAACTCCGGAACGCGAAGCCCCTTCTCTATGCATTTCGCTTTGTAAAACAACTTATCTCTGGAGGCGTGCCAGCCTTTCTCCGAAGCGTAAAATGGGAACCCCAGACGCGCACAGAGCTCCTTGCACTGATCAAGACAAAATTCATGATTCCCTGCAAATATATTCGTGATTCCCTCTTCCCTGCAGGCCTTTTCCAAAGCATCCGTGTCAGCCACATCGATCATCCAGTATTCATCGGTCATTCTCTTTTCAGCGAGTCTTTCCGGTGGATTATAATCCGTCAAAACCGTTCTTACGCCTTTTTCTTTCAGATATGTTATTGCATCGGCTGTGGAAGTATCCGCTCCAAGTATCAGTATTTTCTTTTCGTTTAAATTTTTGTTCATTAAAACCTGTCCTTTTTTATTCAAGTGTATATCTGTTCAGAAGATTTCTTACCTCTTCCTTGCTGTTGTACATCAGAACATCTATGATAGAGAGTCCCGGAATAAAATCCCCTTTGCCCTGGGGATAAACGATATCAGAGTCCATACGAAGGAACTCCAGTTCGATCCCCGCTTCTTTAAACCTTTGTTTGGAATACAATTCTTTTCCCCCGATCGCATTCACATACCGATCCATTCCCCGCTCCCTGCAAATATCCAGAATTCGCTGATCTGCTTTATGCGTGTGATCCAGCTTCATCTCCGTCGCTGACAGGATCCTGGTAGTGATCCCCATATATTCAGCAGTCCTCCGGTTCGTATACGCCAGAAACTCCGCAAGATTCGTTTTTTCACAGAATAAAACATCCTCAAACAGCTTCAGCACATTCTTCGCGTAAGGCGCTTTCAGGTACGCACATTTAACTTTGCGGATCAGACTTTCCCTATCCTCTTTTTTCATGGCGATCTCCAGTTCATTGATAAGCTTGTTCTGGCTCGCCTTCCTGATAGAAATACCCATATATGTGGGAGTCTCGTTAATCTTTATCCTGTTACGGTTGATCCATCCCTTCTTTATGTAATTCACATCATCGTAAATAATATATTCATCAACCATATTCATCAGCTGCCAGTAACCCAGATACGGAAAAAAGTACGGCTGCATCATCCCAAGTGTCATTTCTTCTCCTCCTGCTTCTCTTTTTATTTTCTATATAAAACGTATAAGGGAGGGAAACCTGTATGAACCGCTTCAAACATTCTGCACAAGCATTAGAACTTCTGTATGAACACAATCTGCTTCATGAGCGAAATCATACTGTCCGATCACAGCGAGTTTATGATTTCGCGAATTCCAAAAGCAGATGAAGTGAATACTTAGAAGTTCTTTGCGCGGAAGCCGTTTGAACGGTCATACTGGTTCCCGACCGTATAACCCTTTACAAAACCACTTATAAGTGAGGGAAACCTGTATGCACCGATTCAAACATTCTGCCTCGGCGCCGCTACTTTATGATTTCGCTCTGCAGGAAATGATCACATCGCAGATCCTGTCGATATCCTCCCCCTCCAGCGCCGGATACAGCGGAAGCGTAAGCACACGTTTGCTGATATGCCTTGCCACCGGCGTCAGATCCGGGTTAAACCGTTTGTCATAGCATTCATACGTATTTGTCAGCGGGTAGAAGTACTTTCTGGCAAATATATTTTCCCTTTCCAGCGCCTTTGCCACTTCGTTCCTGCTGCTCCCGAATATCTTTTCGTCAAAAACCACTGGAAAATATGAATAGTTGGTTTCCACATTTTCCTGCACCGGATTCAGCTGAAGTCCCGGTATCTCCGCAAGCCTGCTCCTGTACTGCTCCGCCGCTCCGCGCCGCAGGTCGATGGTCTCGTCTATCCTCCGCAGATTACAGAGCCCCATGGCTGCACACAGCTCGTTCATTTTTGCGTTAGCGCCTACTCCGATCACGCTTTCCGCGTCCCTGATACCAAAGTTCTTCAGCATATAGATCCTTCGCCCCAGCTCATAGCTGTTATGGCAGACCGCGCCGCCTTCGACAGTGTTGAACACCTTCGTCGCGTGAAAGCTGAAGCAGGACGCGTCCCCGAAGCTTCCTATTCCGATCCCTTTATAGGCACAGCCGAAAGCATGGGCCGCGTCATAGATGACTTTAAGCCCGTATTTTTCGCCGATCCTCTCGATCTCTTCCACATTACAGATGTTTCCATATACATGGACCGGCAGGATGGCCTCCGTTCGGTCGGTGATCAGATCTTCTATTTTTGTCACATCGATCGTGAAATCCTTTGGATCTATATCGCAGAACACAGGCTCAAGCCCGTTCCTGACGATCGCATGGGTAGTGGAGGAAAAAGTAAACGGCGTCGTTATGACCTCTCCGTGCAGATTCATCGCTTGAAGCGTCATCTCCAGAGCCATATGTCCGTTTGTGACCAGCTCTATCCGCTCCACTCCCAGATAATCCTTCAGCTCTGCCCTGAATTTTTCGTGCTTCGGCCCCATATTCGTGAGCCAGTGCGTATCCCATATGTCTTTGATCTCGTCCACATACTCGTCGAAGGGAGGCAGTGCAGACTCCGTTACCATAATTTTTTTACTCATTGTTTTTTCTCCAGCTTCTTATTAAACTTCCCGCAATGATGTACAGCAGATATCCAGCCGCGCCGCCTGTGATATTACAGAAAAGATCATCCACATCGAACCAGCCGAACCTTGTGACGGCCTGTGTCAGTTCAATGCAAAGGGAACACATGGCGCTGATCATAATGATCTTCGGAAACATTCCCCGTCTTTTTTTTATATAGAGCGGCAGTATATATCCAAGCGGGACAAAAAGCATGATATTCAGCAGTGCTGCCTTCAGCGGTTTATATGTCGTAAACACCTGGTCAAATCTGCCTGCCAGAAGGTGATGAATGATCTCCCCCGTATTCACAGGGTACCGAAGCGACCTGATGACCGAATAAAAAAGCACCAGATTCATTTTGCTGTCTTCCGAAGGCTGTCTGGAAAGCAGGGTGAAATACAGGACTCCCAGCACATACGCCGCTGTTATCATATGGGTGAACTTCCTGCGGGATCTTTTTCTCTCATCTGTCCACAGAATAGTGGCAAGCCCCAGAAATACTACTATTACTACTAATTGAATAATCTCCATATATGGTCATTCTCTCCCTGGTAATCTCGACATCCAGGGGCTGACCGTATTCCATAAATACCGGAATGCTTCCAGCCGAAGAATACGGGAGCCTCCCAGATAGATCGCTGCTCCTGCAAGCACCTGAATTATCAGGATCACTGCGGAGGGAAGCTGCAGAAAACTGATCGGGTAGACGCAGATACCCATAAACACAGCAAGCAGAATGCCCGGCATGATATCTTTTATCTGGTCCACATATCCGTACCCCAGCAGCTTCTTATTCGGCCACGCGTTAATGATCTGTGCACAGACACTCTCCGCCAGCAGGCTGCAGGCGATCGCGTATACGCCGAACCACATCGTTGACAAAAGAAGGATCGTTCCGACGATCTTTTTCGCCACCTCCAGCGAAAGAAACAGATCGCTCCTGCCCAGTGCCTTGATGGCGTTAAGGTTTGCCGTGTGAATGGGGTAAAACAGACAGGTCACGCAGATGATCCTCATAAACGGCACACACGGCAGCCATTTGTCCGTAAGGATGAACCGCACAAGAGGGACCGCGCAGCCGGTCAGTCCCATCATCAGCGGCGCCATGATATACGTGCTTGTCTTTATCGCCCGCCGGGTCATGCTTTTAACTCTCTCTACGTTGTCCTGTTCCTGCGCCATTGCCGGCAGCAGTACGCTGTCTATCGAAGTGTTCACATTTGTAATGATCAGATTCGGGAACTGTTTTCCCCTGTTAAAATAGGCCAGCGCCTCCGAGGTGTAGAGCTTTCCTATGATCAGCTGCCGGATATTGTTATAGATCGTGTCCAGCAGCGATGAGACCAGCAGCTTCCAGCCGTAGCCGAGCAGTTCTTTGAGTCTCTCCGTGGAAAACATCCTCTTCGGACGCCACTTTACAGTGATCCAGAGAACAAACGTATCCATGACCGTATTGAACAGCTGCTGCGCCACGAGCGCCCATATGCCGAACCCCATGAAGGCCATTATGATTCCAAGCGCCGCCGCGCCGATGGTTCCGGCCAGCGTGGCGTAAAAAAACTTCTTAAAAAGCATGTTTCTGGAAACATATGCCTGCTGTACGTTTTTCAGCCCCGATATGATGATCGTCAGACTGAGCATCCGGATGACCGGCGTCAGCGCAGGTATCTCATAAAACGCGGCTATCAGCGGCGATACGGCAAACATGATCAGGTACAGGACCGAGCATGCCGCGATGTTGAAATAAAAAACCGTGGAGAAATCCAGATCGTCAGCCTCTGCCTTCTGGATCAGCGCATTTCCCATGCCGCAGTCGACAAACACGTTCAATATCGTGATAAACACCGTCACCAGCGCGATCGTTCCGTATACATCCGGTTCCAGAAGCCTTGCCAGTATGATGGAGACCACAAAGGTGACCAGCTGCGCTCCGGAGCGTTCCGCGAACCTCCACAGAAAGTTAATGATTACCTTTTTATTTGTGTTCATGTTTTTCGTTATTCCTTAGAGCTTCTGAAGCTCTTGACGCTCTGAAGCATTTTTATGCTCCATGGAGCAAAGTAATTCAGGTACAATATGAGCCGTTTTTTTGATCCCATATGACTGCGGATCTCTGAGTATCTTTTGCTGTAGACGCCTTTCAGATCCCGCTTCAGAGTCGCTATCTGAAACTCATATTTCAATTTGGCAAATCTTACATTCCGGTCATACCGAAAATGTGTTTCCTCGTTGACCAGGTCCAGCATTGTCATCATTTTTTCTATATGACCGATCATCACAGTGTTCTTTGCATGCATCATTGTCATAGTCCATGAGTTCTTCGCTCCCCTTCTGTAGGCGGACATTACCTCCGCGAGATAAACGATGCCGCCCCTTTCGGCCCCGCTGATCTGATACGCATAATCAAAAGCCGCGTATTTAAGATAGGACTTCGGATGATCCACGATCGTTCTTCTGAAAAACAGGGAATTCGTGGCGATGAAGTCTCCGCCTCCGTCGATCGCCGTTTCCATTGGCAGGATGCCGTCCCGGTCCATAGGTTCGATCCTTCCGATCGTTTTTTTGTCCGCGGGTCTGACCTTCAGGGCCCCGTGAGCGCACATGTCGCACTCCGGATGGGCTTCCATGGCGTCGAACTGTCTCTGCAGCTTATGCTCCGAGATCCAGTAATCATCGCCCTCACAGAACGCGATGTAATCTCCCTGTGCTTTTTTCATCAGAATAACCGCGGGATTAATGCCCTTCGAATATTGATTCTCAGAGAAATAAACAGGTTTGATAATTTCCGGATATTGTTCCTCATATCTCCTGATGATCTCCGCCGTGCCGTCCTGCGACGCGTCGTCGCTGACGAGCACTTCGAAACCGAAATCTGTCTTCTGTGAAGCAAATCCCTTCAGCGCGTCCTCGATATATTTTTCCTGATTGTAAGCACAGCATATAACGCTTACTCTTATACTGTTTTTCATCGCAGCCCTCTCATTCATGATTTTCCCTTTCAATCGAGATCTCTGATCGCGCGCGCGTTGCGCGACGCACTTGTGCGTATGCGGAAAAAGCTTTATAATCACCTTTTCTGACTGCCTCCTCCAGAGGAGACCTCATTTCCGGATCAAAACCGGATCTGCCGATATTCTCATTTATCCTGCAGCACATCACATAAAAGGCACTTTCCTGCACCTTCTGTCCCAACCCTTCAAGCCGTCTGTGTGTCAGGACGGTCTGCCTTAACAGATACCCGTAATATTCCAGCGTGAACGCCATCCCCAGCAGTTTTCGGTCCTCCATCAGCCTCAGCGTCACCCAGAGCGAGTCCAGGCTTCCCGGATTTCCGGCGCTTTTGTGGGTAATGGAACTGTTGTTTATCCTGCGTTCATATACGATATCTCCTATGCCTGATTTTCTTTTTGCCGCAGGGTAGATGATCTGATGCATCACGCTGTCCTCGAACCAGTACCTTTCGGGAAACTGTATGTTTTCAAAAAGGCTTCTTCTGAACACTTTTGCCCATGCGTGGCCTTTAAGTTCCGAATCACTGACGATCACTCCCGGCCTCTGCCGGTAGGTCTTTTTCAGCCACCTGAATCTTCTGAAATTGCAGTAGCTTCCTGCCACAATGTCCTCTTCCCCATCCTGCGCCGCCGAGACCAGTTTCTGGACGGCGTCCGGCGGGAGAGTGTCGTCGGAATCGACAAACATCACATATTCTGATGTGGATCGCTCCAGAGCGGCGTTCCTTGCCGCCGATAATCCGCCGTTATTCTGGTGGATGACCGTCACATTCTCTCTGTCACGGTATTTTTCTACGGCGTTTCCCGTGCCGTCCGTCGATCCGTCGTCCGTCACGATCAATCTGAAGTGAAAGTCTGTCTCCTGCCCCAGGATAGAGCGCATACATTCATCGATATATTCCTCCACATTGTAGGCAGGTACGATGATGTCCAGCGCATATGCGGGATCTATATTTCCCTGCAGCCGCTGTTTTCTGACGGCGGATCCTCCCTTATCAGGGTGAATTTCCTGCAGGATCCTGATGTATTCTTCACATTGTCCTTTATTCATGTATCCTCCCTTCGGGGCTTGCTGCTGCCTGCGCATCTGCCCCGTATGTTCCGGGATGCCTGCTCTGATAATCTGTGACGATCATGATCATCATCATGCAGTTCCATATGGGTTTGTATGACAAAAGCGAAAGCGTCAACATCATGATCAGGAAACCGATATAGCTTCCGACCAGAAACGGATCCTTTGATCTCCACGCCGCTTTGATATACGTATATTGCATATAGATAAAGACCGCCTCTCCGATCAGCCCGCCCATGATCAGATGATCAAGCCACAGATTATGGGCGACCAGACGATTGTATTCATTGACCAGCACCACGGTCGCATAGCCGAACCCGAACAGGGTCCTGAACAGATCCGCCTCCAGGAAACGTCCGATCAGGTACTTCCATATATCCGACCTTCCCGTGCTGCCGTTTTCCATAACGTATTCCACCGAGAACCTTTTAGAGACAGCCTCCGGCAAAATCGAAAGTATCGGCTGATAAAGAACAGCCAGCAGCAGAGCGACGGCGGCAAGGATCAGTATCACCCTCGGAGTCAGCCTGTGCTCCTGATGCAAAATATAGAGAAGAACGGCCAAAGAGATTCCTGCCAGTGACACGAGCGCACCCCTCGATCCGGTCAGCAGAGTGAAATATATGATCCCTCCCACAGGGATCGCTGATAAAACACGTCTCTTCCGGATCAGCCGCGTCAGGAAATATACATACGCAAAGAAAAGATATCCGTTCAGGTAATTCTGATCCTGTACCGTTCCGTTGATGCTGAGAGTCAGCCTTCCGTCGGTACTCGTATCCGAAAAGATCAGCGTCAGGGCAAGGGTACCCAGTCCTCCCGCGACCAGACTTCTTTTCAAAAATTCAATTTCTCTTTTGTTGTACTCATACATGCCGCCGACACAAAGTACGATGACCATGTTCAGAAGAACTCTGGAAAGACTTGTGAAGGATGCGCTGCGATTGATCGAATAAAAAACGCTGACCGTGATCGACAGACAGTAAACGAAAAAGGAAACCGTAAGCTGGTTGATCCCGATCGTATGCCGAAGCTTGAAAACGATTATGGCTCCGACCGGAAAGAGCGCTATGATCCGCAGAAGGGATCCCATTCCAAACATCGGAAAAGAGTCAAAGGGCATCATCATGAAATAAATGCCCAGCATGACCGCCACGATGCTTAACCCTTCCCCGGACCGCGTGATCTCCGGACACTCTGCCTCTGCCCGTGCGTTTTTTGATTTTTCCATTGTGGTTCGCGTGATTTCTAAATGCTCCATAAGCTTCTGTGCGGCTCCTCCGGCTTCCCGGCGCGGCGCCTTTTATGTCTTTATAAATACTGTCTTTATGAATACTTCCTGTATAATTCCGAATACTCTTTCGCGATGACAGAGGTGTCATATTTCTGAACAAGCACAAATGACCTTTCACCCATGGCACGGGCTTTCTCTCTGTCCTGCCTGAGTATTCGCAAGGCTTTGATAAGCTCTTCTTCGCTGCCGCTTTCCGTCAGTATGCCGTTCCCGGAATCAGAAACGATATCCCTGACTCCTCCCACGTCTGTGGAGATGACCGGCAAAGACGCCGCCATCGCCTCGAGTACGACCAGCGGAAGCCCTTCATACTTCGAGCTCAGCACGAAAACATCCGCCCCGGCGAAGTAATCCGCAACGTTATCTACATTTCCCTCCAGATGAATGTAGTTTTCCGCGCCGTTTTCCCGGATCAACTTTTCCAGTTCCGGCCTGCATGGCCCGTCTCCCAGAATGTACAGCTCATCCTCCCCGTATTTTTTGTGATGTCTGATAAAAGCTCTGATCAGCAGCTGATGGTTTTTCTGCGGGCTTAGTCTCCCCGCGTTAACAGCGACGAAATTCGAATGCTGTTTCTTTGCGGCGCGCGAGAACTGCCCGATATCCACCGGATTATAGATAAGCTCCACCGTATCAATGCCGTAATGTGCCTTCACCAGAGAACGGATCTCATGGGAGATGGCGACCGGAACAGCCGCTTTTCTTCTGTACAGCATTTTCATCACCAGCTGTTTGATCTTCAGCAGTTCCTTGTCAGGAATGTTGTGTACCGTATGAAGCAGCGTCACATGATGGCTCATGATCCACGCGGCACAATAAACGCCGGCTGACAGATGTGAATGCACCACATCCGGATCAAACCGGCTGAGTTCCCTGTTCAGACGAAGGATGGCGCCGATTGAAAAGCCCTTTTTCTTCCCTATATATCTGATCGGGATCCCGTGATCCAGGATCGCTTTTTCCATACGATTCTTCTGCGGTTCTCCGCAGATGCAGATCACTTCCGCCTCTGTTTCTGACAGATCGAGACGTGAGGCCAGACGTGATATCATCATCTGCGCTCCTCCGCTCGAAAAAAAAGGCAATACAATAGCAACTCTTGTTTTCATACCGGCCATCCGTTTATTCGTAATTTTGATAAAAAAAGATTTATGACATTTTCAGCATTATATTTTTCGGCTTCGCCCCGGTTATTATCCGACACTCTGCCAAGTTCTTCCCTGCTTTCAATGCAGTGCCTGAGAAGATCGGAGAGCTGTTCCCCGTTCCCCCGTTCAAATATCCAGCCATTACGGCCGTCCCTGATGATCTCAGGGTTATAGTTCATATCACTTGCGATGATGGGCAGTCCCGCTGCCAGCGCCTCCACAAGAACCGCCGGAAAGCCTTCCCAGGGATACTCCGTGGGAAATACGAAAACGTCATGATCTTCCATGATCTTCAGCACCTGATCGTTTGGTGCCGATCCCCGATAGTCTGCGCCTTCCGTCTGCATGATCTCTTCCAGCACCCGGGGATCCAGTCCCTTGTCCACAGGTCCGTAAAAATCAAGGGATGCGTCAAAGCCGCTCTCCAGCACCTTCTTAAAAGATTTCAAAAGAGTAGGAACTCCTTTGGCGTCTGTCATCCTGGAAAGAAATAGAAAACGAAGCTTTTGTCTTTCAAATCTCTTTTCGGAATCCTTCCTTTCATTCTTCCCTTTTCCTCCTGCCGGAGCTTCAGTTCCTTTATCGTCGAAGAACTCTCCGGACTTCGTTCGCGGAAGTTCCTTATAATTCGGCATCCAATGCACATTGTTCAGGGCGAATTCCTCCCGAAGCTGTTTCGAAAGAGATTTCGTCTCCGCAGTCACGATATCTGCGTTTTTCAGCGCGCCGATGCACAGAGGATTCCTTAAGGATTCAATGGCTTTTCCTCCGATGACGATGCACGCGTACCGGATCCCTCCGGTCTTTTTTCGAAGCAGGAGAAAAGGATAAAGCAAAAGTCTTCCCTTTCTGCTGACCGAGACGATGACATATCTGTGCCTTGTAAATAAAATCGAAAGCACGGCGGCAAGCCTTGCCTTCAACGTCCGGTCATAGGTGTTCCTTATTTCCACCTTTGAATGCCTTTTCAAATATTTGAGCAGGATCCTGTTTTTGATCGCCGGTCCGCCTTCCTTCGCGGCCGGCCCTATAAACAAAATCTCATTTTCCAACGCGCGATCCTCCTTCTCATCCCTGTCTTTTCAGGTAATCGCCAGACTCCCTTTAGCGGGAAATTTGTGTGAATGATTCAAACAATCTGCACAAGCATTCGAACTTCTGTATAAACGGAATCTGCTGTATGAGCACAAATCATACTGCCTGAGCGAAGCGAGTTTATGATTTCGCGAATAGTAGCGGCAGATGAAGTGAATTCATAGAAGTTCTTCGCGCGGAAACCGTTTGAATCATCACACAATTTCCCGCTCTCATGAGTTTCGCAATTACCGGCACAGCCTTATGAATTCATTCCAGTCTTACTACGATCCCTATTTTCCCTGTACCGGAGTACTCCGACGCCGTTATCGCCTTACAGCATCCGTACTCCGGGGCGTACAGGTGTTCAATCTTCTTTTTTGAATCACATCTGTATACGGCCGGGATTTCCTGCAGCCAATGGACAAACCCTGTGAGCTTGTTTCCCGGCGATTCATCAGTGACCGTAAGTTTCCTGCCGAACTTTATGGTCCGGTGTACCTTCTGTCCTTTATGATCGGTCATCTCCGCGCGTATATGATCCTTACCGGCGTCGATCACCCGCACCTTACTTCTGCCGGCCATGCGGAATATTCCCCAGCACTGTGACTGCTCAGTGTCGTTGACCATCACCGTGTTATGCGAGGATGTATTTCTGAAGCTGCCCCGAAGCTCCGACTGATAGGCAAATGTGCCGCAGTTCGTGATCACCGGTTCGCCGTCCCTGTATAGCTCGAAGCTTAACGCGTCGCAGTGGGCGTGCCCCGGTATATAAGAAGGTCCGGGCGCGCCGGCGTCCACGATCAGTTTCCATCCGTCCCGTCTGAAAATATAAAATCCCGCGTCCGGAAACGCGCTTCTGAAGCGCGGAATGATACCCGCATGCTTTTTTGCGGCGGCAAGCAGCCCCTTCAGGCTTTTCGCCACATTATCTCCGCAGTCATTAAAAAGCGGGATCCTGTTAAGGGATTCTTCCATCGACCATGAGGCGTCTGACATAGATCGGATAAAGCTCGTCAGTTCTTCTGCGGGATACCCGTATTCCTTCAGCGCCGCGTATGCCTTGATCACCCCTTCCAGAATGATCCTGTGATACATCGGGCTCAGTTCAAAATGCATTCCGTCGCCAAGTATTTCTTCTTTGCATTCCTTAAGAAACGCCGGGTAAACTCTCTCAAGCATTCTCCTGTCCTCAAAGAACACAGCGCAAAGGATCAGTGTTTTCAGGTCCTCGAAATAATGGTTTCCCAGAATGTCCTTCTCCAGATGCCGGGAGAGGAACTTATACTGTTCCAGGATCGAAGAGCGCATCATCCTTCTGAAGTCGTCAGGCAGCTCTTTTTCCGCCATCGAATAAAAGGAAAGCCAGTTCGCAAGGCGCAGGTCGATCGTATAAGGCTCCCATCCGGGGCCGCCGGCCTTTTTCGGATTCCTCCGGATCCAGCTTTTTATCAGAAAAACTGCCTTTTCCAAATACCGAACGCCGCCGGCTTTGCGAAATTCTGCCAGCAGAGGAAACAGGTATTCAAAATAATGCAGGTTATAATTCCAAAGAGCCGATCTCTCCCGTATCTCCCAGCTGCCGTTACTTTCCGCCTCTGAATGCAGGAAGGAAAACCTGTCATTCATCAGGTCCCGAACGCTGAATCTTTTCAGAAACTCCTTATCAAGATCCAGCTCCTCCACTGTTCCCACAGGATGATATTTCTCCGGATCCGCCTGCACCCTGACTCCGGTGCCGCAGCCAAACCCCGCCTTTTTCATGATCCGCCGGTACACCTGGGAGCATTTCATGTATCTAAGCGTACGGATATATAATCCGGCTTTACTGTCCATAAGCTTCATGATGTCTTTTTATCCGCCTTTGCTCTCTTTCTTTCCGGACGTTTCCCATTTCTCATTCACTAAAACTCCCCTCTTCATGCTGTAGAGACAGTTGTGACATGTGGGAAGTTTTACTTTTTTACAGCTTTTCTTCGATCACCTTTACGATCTTTTCACAGGCAGTACCGTCGCCATACGGATTCGCCGCCTGCGACATGGCGCGGTACTCCTTTTCATCCGTTAAAAGTCTGCTGAATTCCCTGTAGATCGTTTCTTCCTGCGTTCCCACAAGCTTCAATGTCCCGGCCGCTATACCCTCGGGCCGCTCCGTGGTATCACGCATTACGAGAACAGGTTTTCCAAGCGACGGAGCTTCTTCCTGAATACCGCCCGAATCCGTCAGGATTATGTGGCATCTCGCCATGAAATTATGGAAATCCAGCACATCCAGCGGCTCGATGATATGTATGCGGTCCTCGTCTCCGAATATTTCGGCCGCGGTCTCTCTCACGGCAGGATTCTTATGGACCGGATAAATTGCCTTCACATCCGGATGCTCCTCCATGACGCGGCGTATCGCCCGGAACATATTCCGCATCGGCTCTCCCAGGTTCTCTCTCCTGTGCGCCGTGATGAGCACCAGACGGCTTCCCGCTGCCCATCGAAGCTCTGCATGGGTATAATCAGACATTACCGTTGTCTTCAACGCGTCGATGGCCGTATTTCCCGTGACAAAAACCGAATCCTCGTTTTTTCCTTCCCTCAGCAGGTTCTGCCTTGAAACCTCTGTGGGGGCAAAATTAAAACTACTGATAAGAGACACAGCCTGCCTGTTGAATTCCTCAGGATACGGGCTGTATATATTGAACGTCCTAAGCCCCGCTTCCACATGTCCCACCCGTATCTGCAGATAGTAACAGGCCAGCGCGGCGGCGAACGTAGTGGTCGTATCTCCGTGCACCAGCACCAGATCCGGTTTTTCCGACTCCAGCACTACTCTGATCCGGTCCAGAATACCCGTCGTCACATCAAACAATGTCTGCCTGTCCTTCATGACTGACAGATCATAGTCAGGCACCACCGCAAACGCCTCCAGCACCATATCAAGCATCTCCCTGTGCTGTCCCGTCACACAGACGATCGTCCGTATCCCGGGGCTCTTTTTCAGTTCCCTGACCAGAGGGCACATTTTGATCGCCTCGGGGCGTGTGCCAAAAACAATCATTACTTTTTTCATCACTATGCCAGCCTTTCCTAAGATGCGATTTTGGATCAGATATGATAAACTCCCGGTTCCTCTATGATGTTGTGGCAGTCCAGGATCACCTTGCCTTTAAGCTTTGCGGCGTTTTCCCGAATCTCCGTGTGACGGACCATGATGACCACCATATCCACCGCGTGAAGGAAATCGTCCAGATCATGGAACTGATGTTCCACCACGTCCCGGGTAATGAACGGATCATATACTTTGAGCCCGTCTGCCAGATGCCGCTGCTGGCTTTCCAGCAGCTGAAGCGTCGGCGATTCGCGCATGTCATCCACATCTTCTTTATATGTGAGACCGTAAAGGCCGACTCTGGACACATCCTTCAGTCCGTTTTCCTTCATGATCTCGTAGATCCTGTTGAGCACAAAATCCGGCATTCCGTCGTTCGTCTTCATGGATTCGTCGATTACCTTTGCCAGCGACGGATAATCGCCCACCAGGAACCAGGGATCCACACTGATGCAGTGTCCTCCCACGCCGGGACCCGGATTAAGGATATTCACACGCGGATGCATGTTGCAGATCCGGATGATCTCGTACACATCCATATCGTCATATCTGCAGATCTTTGCCAGCTCGTT
>DFHP01000162.1:0-10542 GCA_002371335.1 Eubacterium sp. UBA3720 | reverse complement strand
GCGGTCCGGATATCCGTAAGAACGATCTCTCCCCCGCAGAACAATTTGTAATATTCCCTGATACGTTCCGCGACAGACCTGTCGTCAGCCCCCAGCGTCCGGTTATTGTGCAAAAGCTCATAGACCATATTTCCGGGAATGATTCTCTCCGGCGCGTGCACCAGGTGGATATCTTTTCCCGGTTCAAAACCCCTGTTTCTGATCAGGGGACGTACATGTTTATCCATCGTTCCCGGCGAAACCGTCGACTCCACCACGATCGTGGCGCCCTTCGGGCAGACGTCCAGTATTCGCCCGATGGCGGAAAGCACATAGCGCGGGTCGATCTTTTTCGAAAATTTATCGTATGGCGTCGGAACAGACACGATATAGGTGTCCGTCTCCTGGTATTTGTCTGTAAACGTGATCCCCTTTTCAACAGCCTTATTAAAAAGCTCCTCCAGACCATCCTCCTTAAATGTGACGATCCCCCGGTTAAGCTTATTTACCAGTTCCTCACTCTGATCCGTGCCGACCACCTCGGCGCCGTGGGCTGCGAGCATCAGTGCCGTTGGCAGTCCTATATATCCAAGTCCAATTACATTGATCATGACTTCTTCCCCGTCTTCTTTCATCCACACCGTCTTTCATTCATGCGGCTTTTCCTGCGGATTTTGTTATTCTCCCGCACCTGACCGTTCTCTCAGCCTGAGGGCAAATTCTCGTGCGAGCTTCTGCCTTGTATATTTTTCATGAATGACCGCCTTTGCGGACTCACTCCTTCCGGCGATCTCGTCATAGTCGTCCATCAGCTCGTCGAATACCCAGGTGAGCTCTTCGGGATGATCCGGCGAGATATGCCGTCCCAGTCCCGTCTCATCCAGGATTCCACACGCGTCTCCTTCCGCCACGAGCAGGACCGGACATCCGATCCCCAGCGCTTCATATAATTTTGTCGGAATGCTGTCCTTCATTTTTGCGCTTTTCAGAGGCACAAAGCTGACCGCCGCATATTCAAGGATCGTACGTACATCCTCGTGCGGCAGGAGTCCGCAGAATCTCACCTGATCCAGACCTGCTTCCATTGCTTTTTTCTCAAGCAATTCTTTTTCGGCTCCTTTTCCGAAAAGAAGGAACTGAATCCCTTTATGCTTCGTCTCGGACGCGACCTTCAGCAGCGCATCGAGCCCCTGGGCAAGCCCGATATTTCCCACATAAATACAGGTCGGGATATTTTCCATGTCGTACTTTTCCACCAGAGACTGATTTATGGGATATTCCTCCACTCTCATGTCGTAGCCGTTGCCGACCATCCACACCTTTCCGGCGTGAGATTCTTGCGCCGCATTATTTTTATTCTTTTTTTCAATGTGACCGACATATCTGCGAAGCTTTTTTACCTTTCCGGGGGATACCGTTGTGACGATATCCGCATGTCTGTACATAAACCATGCGATCCTGCGGAACACACGGTAATAAAAGCTCCCCTTTGGGAAACTTCCCATTTCCACCGCAACGTCCGGCCAGATATCCCTGACGTCATATACAAGTTTTGCCCCTTTCAGCTTCGCTATCATCCATCCGGATATGCTCGAAAGCGGCGGCGGCGAGGTGGTAATAACTACATCTGCCTTTCCGGCTTTAAAGGACGACAGGACCGAAGTAAAGCCGAAGCTCAGATTATTCAGAAGCCTTGTCAAAGTTTTTTTATTCCTCATCCTCATCGCGGGAGAATATATGATCTTCTCTTTTCTCCCGCCGGGATCTCTGTTTTCTTTGTTTGCAAAGCCGGTTTTGCCCCTGCCGGAACCCCCGTTTTCTTTATTTGCGGAGCTGGTGATCACCACGACCTCTGCTCCCGTTTCCATGAAGGCGTCCGCCAAAACCTGCATGCGGTAGGAGCAGGCCTGCGCCGTCGGGTAGTATTCATCTGTGTGAATTAATACTTTCATTTAATCTCTCGTTTCATTTCCAATGCCGGTTCGATGCCTGTTCGATGCCTATTCGATGCCTGCTCGATTCCTGCTCGATTCCTGCTCGATGCCTGTTCAATGCCTATTCGATGCCCACCATGCCCAGCACTGTCACATTATTTGTTTTCATCATTTCCAGCGCGGACTCCACGTCCTGCTTCCACGCTGTCTTTCTTTTCACGGTAAAGACAACTCCGTCCGCATATCTGCAAAGCTCAAGGATATCTTCCGGATATGCAAACGATGACGCATCCATAAGTATGTATTCATAATCATTTTCGATCTGCTCAAGCATCGTCTCTATCCCTCCGGACTTCAGGAGGTTCAGAGGATTCATTGAAAGAGTACCGCCCGGCAGTGCGTTCATCCGCTCGGAATAATGCCTGATGGCTTCCTCCGCGTCCGAAGCGCCTATGAGCACCTCCGTTACTCCTTTGCGATCCTTCATTTTCAGCATTTCCGTCAGATTCGGGTTTCTCAGATCAAAGTCTGTCATCAGAACCTTGTACCCTTCATCGACCAGCGCTCTTGAGAGGCTCATCACCACCACGCTTTTGTTTTCATCCGGGGATGAGCTTGTAAATACGATCTTTTTGCAATGCTTTCCCGGCAGACTGTACATGATATTTGTCTTCAGATTCATGTATTCCGTCCGGTTCTGGTCAGAACCGCCCTGAAGCTTGAATCTTCCCAGCACAGGATAGCCCGTTTCGTTCAGATCTTTTTTTGACCGCATCTTTTTTCTGCGCGTACTAAGCCGGATCACAATAAGCGCCGACAGAAAGATACCGGCTGCCGCGCCGGCGGCGGCTGCTTTGGTATAACTCGGGCTCTGCCTTTCCTTTGGCACCTCGGCGTTGTCCAGGATCTTAACGGAGCTTCCCGTCACGATCCTTGGCAGACTGTCCGCGGCACTTTCCGCAATGGCGTTTGCAAGCAGTGCAGCTGTTTCCGGATTGCTGTTCCTGACGCCGACCAGAAGTATGGCCGTGTTTTCCGCCGCGTCTATATCTATCATTTCCGCCAGCTCATCAGTCGTATACGAAGTGCCCGAAAGCTCGATGATATCCTCCAGGCTTGACTTGCTCTTTATCACCGTCGCGTAGGTCTCCAGAAGCATGTAGGACGCGGAAATATCGTTATAGGTGATGTTGCTGACATCGGCCGCTCCCGTAGTGTTGTTTACATATAAGCTGATCTGAGCCTGATAAACCGGCTCTTCAAAAAAATACACGCCGGAGACCAAACCGCCCCCGCATAAAACCGCCAGCATGATCACGAGCCATGCCTTTTTCCACATCGCTCTGATCAGCAAAAGCAGATCCATTTCTTTGTGATTGTTTCGTTTCTTTATGATGCCCATCAAAACCTCCGGATCCCATCATCATTTACAGCCCGTTCTCTTTTTGCCGCCGGGCCTTACTTTTCTCTTTCTTTCGTTTTTCACGAAAACTTCCCGCTTCATGATGAAGGATCAGTCGTCATCATGAAAAATAACATCGTAAAGGTTTTGGCTTGCGGCCGGCACTTTGAATTTTCAAGTGTAAACGCTGAAAATTCATTAGTACCGCTGCCTGCAAGACAGAAGCGGGAGCGTCCTTGAGATGTTATTTTCATGGTGACGGCTCCTTCATAAATGTCATGCGGGAAGTTTTTGTTTTTTACTGTTCTTCCTCATCCCGGATCAGCTCTTCCATAGCCGTAGTCGCCCCCACGGCAATACCCTTGGTGCTCTCCGGCAGAAATAAGATCTTGACGGTTAGAAAGCATATCCTCAGATCATTGATCACACTCGGATTCGCGATATACGCCAGATCCATAAGCAATTTGTCATAAGGAGACGTATCGTACCTTCCATATACCTGGGCAAGCCCCGTTAGACCTGCCTTTGCCTGCAGCCTCAGACCAAATTCCGGCATTTCCTGCGTATATTCCTCAAAGATCTCAGGCCGCTCCGGCCTGGGGCCGACGACCGACATTTCACCCTTCAGAATATTGATCAGCTGAGGCAGCTCATCTATACGGACAGACCGTATAAATCTGCCGACCGGAGTGATCCTGTCATCCATGGAGCCTGTGGAGAGCCGCGCCACCCCGTCCTTTTCCGCGTCGGCGCGCATGCTTCTGAATTTCAGAATGTTGAATCTTTTTCCGTTCAATGTCAGACGGCACTGACGGTAAAGGATCGAACCTCCGTCCGTTAATTTGATCATGAGCCCTGATATGAGCATGACAGGGAACAAAATTACAAGTGCCAGAAGCGAAACGACGATATCTCCGATCCGCTTTAGCACGATAAAGCTTAACGAAGGACTGTATCTTACTAATTTGTTTATGGGAAGATGAAATAAATAGAAAGGTTTTGCCGCGGACATGACTGCGTCTCCCACGCGGGGGATCACATAGATGTTGATGTCCTGTTCGATGCAGTACTTAACGATCCGGTTCCTGTCGCCGCTGTGAACGCCGGAAAGGAATACCGTATCTACGCCTTCAAAACATTCAGCAAGGTTTTCGAGACATTGACGTACCTTCATTTTCTTTACGACTTTGAATCTTTTTTCCAGGCCATAAAGGGAAATAAGTTCATCCAGCCCTCTCCTGACGTCCCATATGATGACGGTGTCTTCAGGAGCATGAGTGGCAAAATACCATTTTTTTGCAATGAACGCCCAGACAATGGCGGCCAGAAGCTGTAAGAACAAGGTGACAATTATCGGAACCAGAGATTGTGCCTGTCTGCAAAGCAGTGAAATTATAATGTACATGACCGAATCTGTGATCGCCAGTGAAAGGAACTGGCAGTATACCAGTTCGGTGATCCTGGAAACTGAGATTTTAAAAGTGTCATACAGTTCGGCTGTAAGACGGTAAATAATATAAAACAGGATCACCATAAGCCAGTTTCCTTCACGAAAAAATGGCTCGGCCATTTGCGGACTGTAATAACCTCTCCAACAGACTGCGAATAGTAATGCCATAGAAACCACACATATAATCGTCGCTATTTCAATTTTGATTTTTTCAATGATCCTAAGTCTGCTCATATGTCCCTCCACGTGTTTTTTCTATGCCTGTAACTGCTGATATCGGTCAAAGGAGGAAGACCGTTTTTTAAATTTGCCTAACTTTACTAAGTTTATGCGTTTCACACAAACGTTTCACAAACGCGCACATTAAAAAAACGTGGAAAACGGCTTTTTTTCAGGCTTTATATTTTTTTTATAAAAGCTTCCCGCATCACGCTGAAAGGCCGTCTGTTGACATGACGTTTGTCCGGTACTGATATTCTCAAAACAAAATCCGCGAGCGGACATCAACCCACCCGTCCCCTCATTCATGAGGGGAGCGGAATATCAGAAGATTCGTTCAACCGGTTAATTGACAGAATGGGAGAGGGAGTATGACTGCTTATACGAGAAACGCGATCAAAAATGCTTATATTGCTCTGCTGGACGAGCGGCCCGGCCACAGGATCACGGTGAAGGACGTAGTGAATCGATGCGGTATTAACCGCAATACCTTCTATTACTATTTTCAGGACCTTCCGGCGCTGGGCGAGGCGATCGTCGCGGAATATTTTTTGGAGATACTGCCGAAGGATATTACGCTTAATTCACTCCGGGACTGTCTGAATGCACACTTCAACGCAGTTGCTCTGCACCGGGAAGCCCTTCTGGCTTTGTACAGGATCACAGACCGGGAACAATTCGAAATATCACAGTGGCGCATTTTTGACCACATCACAAACTACTATCTGGATACGGTTATAAACGGCCGGCACATCACCCCCGGGGACAAAAAAATGCTGCAGGAATATTTCTGCAGCACATTGTTTGGCATGGCTATGGACTCCTTCCGAAAGGATCTGACTCCAGGAGTCCTGGAGCGGCTCCTGGCGATCATCGAACTGAACGAGGATCAGATAGAGCAGCTTCTCGAAAAATGCGAACAAAGAGCATTAAAGCGTGACCGGGCGGCTTTGCCTCCCTTTGAAAAATAGTCATTCAATCAGACATTTACAGGCTTTTTGTCTGTATTTATTTATGCCGGAAGGGACTATCCTCTATGTATGAAACCGGATTCGTCGCTGCCGCCGGCAGCAGAAAGGAGCCATTATGAGACAAAGGCGGTGGCTGCTTGCAGCAAAATGTTTTTATCTGCTTTTTTCCGCTTTTCTTTTTATATCAGGAATTATTTTGATCGCGAATAAGGATATGACATGGATACAGATCACGAACGGGACCGGATTGATCCTGATCCTGTTCGGATCCGTCAAGATCTGGGGTTCTTTTGCAAAGGATCTTTACCGGCTGACTTTTCAGCATGGTATGGCGACCGGGATCCTGGCCGCTTCCATTGGCGTTTTTCTTCTGTCCGTAAAGACTGTCCGCCCGGATACTTTGTGCACGATCCTCGGACTTACCTTTCTGACCGACGCGCTTTCGAAGATCGAATTGTCGCTTGACGCTCACACCTTCGGCATTTCTTCCTGGTGGCTTATTCTGGGTGCCGGAATCCTGAACGGCGTCCTGAGCTTTCTTTTGCTCCCGCTCCCAAGAAGAACCAGCCTTCTCATGATCAGGGGGATCGGCACGGTAATGCTGACAGGAGGGGGATTGAACATACTCACGACACTTCTCACCTTCCGCGCTCCATCGAAAAAGCATCCGAAAGATGCTGTGCTGAACGAAGAATCCCCCTGGGGACTTTGAAAAAGATATATGAAGCAGAAAGACTTCCGCACGATAGGACAAGAAAGCTGAAATAGAACAGAACGAGAATTGAAGATAATTGAAGGAGGATGACCATGAATCTCGGAACAAGCCTGAAAAAACTCGGAATCGAACAAACCTTTAAATATGTCTACAGGGATCCGGAGCCGAATCTCCGGAAACTGATGGACTGGGCAGACCGTTTTGCCAAAGACACCTATGTACCGCAGAGAAAAGCCATTCGCGAGGCTATAGAAAACCCTGACCACCCATATCACGAATTTATCCTTCATATGTTCAGGGATATCGATCCCGCCGTCCTGACGAAGATCGCAACGAACTTTTTTATCAACGCAAACCTCATGGCGGCTCCGATCCAGGAAAAGCTCCGCGCCGAAAAAAACTGTAATATTCCCTGGGCGATCCTTCTGGATCCTACCAGCGCCTGCAATCTGCACTGCGCCGGCTGCTGGGCCGCGGAATACGGAAACAAGCTTAACCTCAGCTTTGATGAGATCGACGATATTATCTCTCAGGGAAAAGAAATCGGCGTTTACATGTATATCTACACAGGCGGGGAGCCTATGGTGCGGAAGCACGATCTGATCCGCATCTGTGAGAAACACAACGACTGTGTATTTCTGACTTTTACTAACGGCACCCTTATCGACGATAAAATGGCAGAGGAAATGCTGCGGGTAGGAAATCTGGTTCCGGCGATCTCACTGGAAGGTTTCGAGGAGGCCACGGACAGCCGCCGCGGCGACGGCGTTTACCGAAAGGTCATCAAAGCGATGGAGATCCTTCACGCCCACAGACTTCCTTACGGAATTTCCGCCTGCTATACAAGCGCGAATTATGATTCCATTACCTCGGAGGCTTTTTTTGACAAGCTGATAGAAATGGGCGCCTATTTTATCTGGTATTTCCACTACATGCCGGTTGGCAACGACGCTGTCCCCGAACTCCTGCCAGATCCCGGACAGCGGGAGATCGTCTGCAGAAGGATCAGAGACTACAGAGCAAACAAGCCGCTTTTTGCCATGGACTTCCAGAATGACGCGCAGTATGTAGGCGGATGTATCGCGGGCGGCAGGAACTATCTGCATATCAACGCCAACGGCGATGTGGATCCCTGCGTATTCATCCATTACTCCGACTCCAACATCCGCGAAAAAACTCTGATGGAATGCCTGCAGAGCCCTCTTTTCATGGCTTACCACGACAATATGCCTTTTAACGATAATATGTTCCAGCCCTGCCCTATGCTGGAAAACCCTCAATATATAAAACGAATGGTACACGAGACCGGCGCCCGTTCCACGGACATGCAGTCCCCCGAAAGCGTAGAACACCTCACCGAAAAAACCACCGGCTACGCAGAACGCTGGGCTCCAAAAGCACAGGAACTCTGGGCCGAATGCCTCGCCAAACGCCAGTGAAACCGGGGACGGAGACGGGTTCCACTGTCACTGCGCAGCAACGGAACCGGGGACGGAGACGGGTTCCACCACCTCTGCGCAGCATAGCTGCGCGAGTGGAACCCGTCTCCGTCCCCGGTTCCGTTTTTTTCGCTTTATCCTTCGGATATATCGATGTTTTCTCCTCTGAGACCGACCCATGCGCCCGAAGCAGCCTCGCTGCTTTCGGGATGTGCCAGCAGCCACTTGTTAGCGGCCCGCAGAAGTCTGTCTTCCGGATTATCGCTTTCCTCAGGAGCCGTCTCTTCGGTATTTGTCCCCTTCGGCAGCACTACCATCACACGGAAGCCTTTATCCTCCGCCGTATGGCAGGGCGCGTAGTGAAGCGTGTCCGCGTAGACCTCGACCAAAACTCCCGCCGGAACACGGAATGCCTTCACACATTCCGTATCCAGAGCAAAATCTTCCATTTCCTCCTCTTTCGCCAAAAGCAGCACAAAATCCTCTGTTCCCAGATTAAATTCACTGTCCCGATGATATTCCAGACAATTTAATTTCGTATTGTGTCCGTTGCACCATCCGAACTGTACCGGCAGGCCGCCGTAAAGACTTTTCGCCAAAGCGCGGCTTTCCGGGAGTTCCTGCAGCGCCCTCTCCTCCGGCACATACTCTGTTCCGGCGGGAAGCGGCGTACTTTGCTCAAGCGCCTTCAAAAAAGGCTTTGTATCAATCCCGGTAATGACACGCCCGTATCGTCTGAATTCGGGATCTGAAACCTGATATATCTTCATCTTTATTCCTCCCATGGAGTCTCAGTCGGATACCGGACGCCGGATGGCTGATTATACCCTATCTCCTCCGGAAGAACGCCGATATACTTAAACGTCTCAAACAATGCCTTACCCCATTTTCCAAAAGCAACCGCCGCATGATGCGGATAATGCTTTTCGATCAGAACATGACGGTAAAACCGTCCCATCTCATGGATGGCAAATATACCGATGGAGCCAAAAGAACGCGTTGCGACCGGAAGTACTTCTCCCTGCGCGATATACGCTCTGAGCTTGCTGTCGGCAGTGCTCTGCAGTCTGAACATTGTGATCTCTCCCGGCGCGATATCTCCCTCAAGAGTACCGTTCGTTACCTCCTCCGGAAGCGCTCTTGCCATGATCCGCTGATTTCTCATCTCATGGAACGAAAGCTTCATGGAACATGTGTTTCCGCAGTGGAATCCCATAAATGTATCTGTATGAGAATACGGAAATTTTCCCTGTATACTCTCTCTGTACATATCCTTCGGCACCGAATTATTAATATCCAGAAGCGTTACCACATCCTGACTGATCACGGTACCTATAAATTCGCTGAGCGTTCCGTAGATATCTACCTCGCAGGACACCGGAATACCTCTGCCTGTCAGCACGCTGTTCACATAGCAGGGAACGAATCCAAACATTGTCTGGAAGGCCGGCCAGCATTTTGTCGTAACCGTAACAAATTCCCTGTAGCCTCTGTGCTCATCGATCCAGTCCTTAAGAGTCAGCTCATACTGCGCCAGCTTTGGAAGGATCTGTGGTTTTTTGTTTCCGACGCCCAGTTCCTCTTCCATCTCTTTTACGACAGAAGGAATTCTCGGATCATCGGCGTGCTTCAAAAACGCTTCGTACAGATCCAGCTCTGAATTCTCCTCAATCTCAACGCCCAGATTGTAAAGCTGCTTGATCGGCGCGTTGCAGGCAACGAAATTATTCGGTCTCGGTCCGAAGCTGATGATCTTAAGATGCGCAAGTCCATAGGCAGTCCGCGCTATCGGAAGGAAATCATGGATCATGTCGGCGCAGTCCCCGGCGTCACCTACCGGATATTCCGGAATATATGCATTTATATTTCTGATATCCAGATTATAGCTGGCGTTCAGCATACCACAGTACGCATCGCCCCTGCCGTCACACAGATCTGTCTGACTCTCCTCTGCCGCTGCGCAAAACATCTTCGGTCCGTCGAAATGTTTTGCCAGAAGCGTCTCGGAAATCTCCGGTCCAAAATTACCCAGATATACACATAAGGCGTTGCATCCTGCCTCCTGTACATCTTTCAGGGCGTTCACCATATCTATCTCGCTCTCAATGATCGTGACGGGACACTCGTAGATCTCATCCGCCCCATACTTATCGGTATATGCTTTGACCAGTGCTCTTCGTCTGTTCTCCGCAAGAGACGCCGGAAAACAGTCTCTGCTCACGGCAACTACGCCGATCTTAATCTTCGGTATATTCTGAAGGTTCATTATAATCTCCTTTCAATTCAAACTGGTATAAAGTAATTGCGAAACTCCACACGTTTGGAAAATTGTGCGATGATTCAAACGGCTTCCGCGCAAAGAACTTCTATGTATTCACTTCATCTGCTGTCAATATTCGCGCAACCATAAACTCGCTTCGCTCAGGCAGTATG
>DFHP01000124.1:1381-3057 GCA_002371335.1 Eubacterium sp. UBA3720 | reverse complement strand
GAACAGTACGGAAGAAACGCATAAGGCGTAAAGGGATCGTCGCTCACGAAAAAACAGAATACTAGAAGGGCGAAATCACATCGGTTTTTATTATCCAATCGATGGCTTTCGCCGGAAAGGCGAATAATAATTATGAAGACAATGAAGCTTGGAAAGACCGGAAGAGATGTATCCAGGATTGGTCTCGGAACATGGTCTATCGGCGGGGGATCCGCATGGGGAGGCGATCATGACCTGCAGACTGTGGTAGATACGATAAGAGAAGCTCCGAAGGCCGGCGTGAACCTGATCGACACAGCACCGGGGTATAACTTCGGCAACAGTGAGAGAATTCTCGGCAAGGCTCTGGAACAGATGAACCGCGAGGAAATTGTGATTATCACGAAGTGCGGTGTCACGTGGGATCAGGAGATGAAAGGTGACCTCTTTAATAAGGTCAACGGAATCCAGCTCTATAAGAATCTGAATAGTGCCTCCATCAAACGGGAGATTGAAGGTTCTCTGGAACGCCTTGGCACTGATTACGTCGATGTCTATATGACTCACTGGCAGTCAGTGGAGGGTTCTGAGTATTATGTCCCGATTCAGAAGACAATGGACGTCTTAAATGAGCTGAAGGCGAAGGGGAAAATCAAAGCAATAGGTGCTGCAAATGTAGATATTCATCATATCGAAGAGTATCTGAAGTGGGGCGATCTTGATCTTATTCAGGTCAAGTATTCTATACTTGACAGAGGCATTGAAGAGGAGATTATTCCCTGCGCGAGAGAGAACGGCATTACCGTTCAGTGCTATTCTCCGCTTGAAATGGGTCTGTTGTCAGGGAAGATGCCAAGAGATTATAAGCCGGTCGGCGCACAGATTCCGAAAAAGTGGTTCCAGCCGGAAAATATGCAGAGAGCTATGGATGTTATGGATGAGTGGAAGCCTCTGTGCGAGAAGTATAATTGCACGATCGCTAATCTTGCACTTGGCTGGATTCTTGCACAGGGAGATTTCCTGAACCTGCTCAGCGGTGCATCTAAAGTCGAAGAAATACGTGAGAACGTTAAATCCGCTGAACTTGAACTTGATCCGGAAGATGTTGCCATGATGAGAAATATGGTCGAAGATCTCGATAAATAAGATTCTGATTTCGGATTGTACATTGCCGGCAAAAGTCTGAGCCGGATTCGGGTCAACGTTAGCTGACACTGAGACTTTAGAGGCAGCATTGGTCCGCAGCTTGGGCCGGTGCTGCTTATTTGCTACAAAAGAGGTCAGATATGAGAGGTAAAGAAAGACTGGCATATATTGATGAGTGGATTATGAAAGCCGGAAAGGTCACAGTTGCGGAAATATCCAAAGTATGCGCTGTCTCGGAGGAAACAGTCAGACGGGATCTTGATAAGCTCGAAAGCACCGGCAGGATTACAAGAGTGCACGGAGGAGCGGTGTGGCATGAGCATGTCGCGGTCGGAGACGGTCGGTATCTGCAGAGACAGGGGCGCAATATTCCTGCCAAACGTAAAATTGCGTCACACATTGAACTTGTTACAGCGGGCAAAAGAAGCATTATGGCGGATTCCAGCTCAACCGTAGAGGAAGCACTGAAAAAACTGACGGATCGTTATGATCTTACAGTAGTTACTAACTCCGCACATATTTTCCAGGTTATGCCGGAGACGGATTTTACG
>DFHP01000124.1:0-1322 GCA_002371335.1 Eubacterium sp. UBA3720 | reverse complement strand
TCATTTCAACGGGCGGAATCTATAACAAGCATTCGCTTTCCTATCAGGGAGAAATCGCAAAGCACAATATACAGATGTTCAATGTTGATATCGCGCTTGTCAGCTGCAATGCCCTTCATAAGGATCTTGGAGTGTTGGATTCTTACGAAAACGAAGTCGAAATTAAAAAGGCGATGATGGGACAGGCATCCGAGACGGCCCTTCTGATCGACCATACAAAGTTTGACAGCTCGGTTTTTCTCAGATTTGCGGATCTTGATGAGATTGATTACATCATTACAGATACGAAGCCTTCGGATGAATGGATTGAAATTTGCAAACAAAGAAAAATAACTTTGATATATTGATAAATATTTATGACACAAAGATATAAACTGTGATAAAATAACGGTAACAGTTTGAAACAAAGATTACGAGAGGAGAAAGCGATGGAAACAGCACCAAAGAAACAAAAAGCATCAATAGTAAAAAGAATGATATGGGCTGTTGCTCTCGGTTTTGTAGTTGGTATTATCTGCATTCTTGTAAGAGATTCTCTGGGAGGAAAAGAAAACGCTGTATGGAGAATTATCGACGCGCTTCTCTTCCAGGATATTACAGCGACTAAGGGTGTAGAAGGCCTCGGTCTTTTCTATATCATCGGTCAGCTGTTTATGAGAGGTCTGCAGCTGGCAATTGTCCCGTTGGTCCTGACATCTCTTTCTCTTGCCCTGTGCAGCCTTGCCGATCCGCAGAAGCTCGGGAAAATCGCAGGTAAGACCTTTATCACATATATCTGCTTTTATGTCTGTGCCGCGTTTTTGGCAGGAGCAGCGGCGTACTGTGTAAAACTTGCCGGTGGATTCAACGTCAATCTTCCTTCGTCCGAGGCAGCGGCCATTGCAACGATGGAAGGATATAATCCGCTCGTGACAGTTATAAATGCGGTGCCGGGCAATATTTTCAGTGCGTTCAGTTCCAATAATTCCATTTTGTCAGTGGTTGTGGTTGCTATTATTCTCGGACTGTGCATGACAGCAATGGGTAAGAAGGCGGATCCACTGAAACAGGTCATTGAAAATATCAACGACGTTGTTCAGATGTTTCTGAATTTCCTGATTGACAGAATCGGACCGATCGCGATTTTCTGCATGATTTCAAGGGCGCTTGCTGTCTATGGGACAGAGTACATTAAACCTACGCTCATGTGGATGATTACGACGATAGTAGTCAGTCTGGTCCTTGTATGCACGATTTACCCGATCGGCATTCTTATTTCGACAGGCCTCAACCCGCTCCCGTTCATGAAGAAAGTTTTTAAAATAGGGCTGTTCGCAGCGGCG
>DFHP01000022.1 GCA_002371335.1 Eubacterium sp. UBA3720 | reverse complement strand
GGCAAGCCTATCTTCTGCGAGAAGCCGCTGGCAACGACGAAGGCTGACTGCGAGGAGATCGTAGAAAACGAAAAAGCTTCCGGCAAAAAGCTGGTACAGGTCGGCTTTATGCGCCGCTACGACAAGGATTACAGAAAGATCAAAGAGATCCTTGATTCAGGAAAGCTTGGCGCGCCTCTGATGGCACACTGCTACAGCCGTACGCCTTCACATCCTGAGAATTTCCTGAATTCACAGCACGTAACACAGATCCTGATTCATGAGATCGATCAGTTCAGATGGCTTTTCGGAGAGGAAATCGTTAAAGGACAGATGCTGGCTGCAAAACATACTCAGTTTGCGCCGGACACCATTGAAGATCCTTACCTTTGTCTCATGTGGACTGAGAGCGGCGTTTTGATTGACGTGGAGTCCTCAGCCAACAGCTATTACGGCTATGAGATCGGAATGGAGATCGTCTGCGAAAAAGGTACTATTACACTGCCGATCCCGGCAGAGCCGATCGTTAAGTCACGTCTGGAGTGTACGACAGAGGTCATGGATGACTGGCTTATGAGATTCCCGGAGGCATACGATAACGAAATGCAGTCCTGGGTAGATCATCTTCTCGGAAAAGATGTTCCGGAGGGACCGGGAAGCTTTGACGGCCTGGCAGCCAACGCCATCGCCGATGCTCTCGTAGAATCACAGAATAGCGGTCTCCCGGTAGAGGTTACCTTCCGCTGATCCACGGAACCGGGGACGGAGACGGGTTCCGCTTTTCTGAAACTGGGGACGGAGACGGGTTCCGCAATAAATTCAAGTCTCGACAGGGACGTACATTTTTCTAAGTTTTTTGTTTTGACAGATAGCGGCAGAAAAGTGTGCGTTCCTTTTTTTTGCCTTGTGATTTTTGCGACGGAAAGGGGAGTTCCGTTATCTTCAGATTTTTTTGCGGGTTTAATATCGTAAGACGGAGTGGAAGAGCTTTGGGACCGCCGCGGATGTCGTCCTGACAATGGTGCAGAAAAAGAATCATCTTACAGAAAGTTTGCTTCTTTACGCAAGGTTTGTTATTATAGCTATCATAACAGCATAGAGGAGAGCTTTGCGAAGAGTTTTATTACTTTAAACAGAGGTGGAAAAATGAAAAAGAATTATTTGGGAGTGATTCCAGGGCTGGCTGTCTGCGCAATTCTTCTGGCGGGATGTCAGGGATCAGAGGTGACGCCGGAAAAACCAACGGAGAGTACGGTCAGTATAAATGATGAAACGAGCAATGTAAGCGAAACAGCGGCAGAATCTGAGATGGCTGTGTCGGACATATCACATATGGAGCCTCCGGTCACAGAGTATTCTTCATTGGGAGAATCGATCACAGAGGATGTTTCAGCGATCAGCGTTGAGGAAGGGTTGATCACCATTGGCGATACGGAGACGGGATTTCAGGTTACGATCAATGAGAATACGATCCCGGGAGGTTATGATGTCTACGGCGAAGGAGATTATTCCGGAATCCTGTACCTGTATCCGGACGAGGAGCAGATGTCCAGTGTCGCCTGTCAGCGTTTTGACCACCAGAGCAAGAGCGCAGATGAATTTCTGGAGAACCTGATCAGTGGATATGGTACAAATTATGCGCATCAGAATGAAAAAGATTCGATTACCATGGGCGGACATGAGTGGTGGACGCAATCGATGGAGATGAAGATCGGCGGCAAAAAAGATATTATCACATTTTATGTGGCAGATATCGATAACTGTAAAATAGTATTAACAGGTAAAGAACGTGTCGACAGCGATGAACAGACAGAATTGTCAGCTTCATTGCAGCTGATCATGGATCAGTGCATGGAGACAGTTGTGATTTTGAATTAAAACTTCCCGTTTCGCGGTGAAAGGTGAGCCGTGATCATGAAAAATAAGATTGGGAAGGGTCTTGTGCTAAATTTAATCGGACGGCAAACGGTCCTTTGACTGGCTTTTTAAGGCCGGACAAAGGGCCGCGTTTTGTGTGGTTATTTGTTTAGATCTGCAAGTTCTTTTTCCGTGAGCCTGCGGTACTTGCCGGAGCGCAAAGAAGGATCCAGCACAAGCGGACCCATTGACAATCTTTTCAGGTACAGGACTTCTTTGCCGACAGCGTGGAACATGCGTTTGATCTGATGGAATTTTCCTTCCCGGATCACTATTTCCACCTCCGAGACATATAGAGGAGCGTTTTCGGGCCGGAAGCCTGAGATATCGATTTTGACAGTACTGTCTGATCCGGTCTTAATGGTAAGATCCGTCAGATCTGCGTTGTTATCATATTTTTTCACATTAAGGATACGAAGATCTGCGGGCAAACAGGTAAAGTCTTCAGTAATAGTTATTCCGTTTCGAAAACTCGCTACATCGGTCCGCGTGACTTCCCCAAAAACGCAGGCATAATAAACTTTGTCAACATGCCGTTTCGGAGAAAGAAGACGATGTGCGAGCTGCCCGTCGTTCGTGATCAGGAGCAGACCCTCCGTGTCTTTATCCAGGCGGCCCGCCGGGAACAGATCTGTTCTTTTCTGTTCCTCATCCAGAAGATCGATAACTGTCATCTGTCCGGAATTTTCGTCTTTTGTCGCGGAAATATATCCGGCAGGTTTGTTTAACATATAATATGAATATTCTTCATGATAAACCGGACGGTCAAAGTAACGAATGTCCATGCTCTCAGTCACGGGCATGCCGGGATCTTTTACGATAGAGCCGTTGACAGCAGCCTTGCCTTTGCGGATGTTTTTTTTGATATCACTGCGGGTTCCAAGTCCCATGTCAGCCAGTAATTTGTCCAGTCGCATACCTGTCCTGATGATTCCTTTCATTAAAAGGGGTTTCGCAATTGCCAGAAAGAGGTTTAAAATACAATGCCTCACAGAGTCTTAAAAAGGCACGTTAAAATCCGGTTCCAAAACGGAACCTGTCTCCGTCCCCGGTTTCAGGAAAAGGATAGCATATAGAGGGGCGGTACGCAATCGTAAAAATAAAGGCTGCAGACACTAATTGAACACAAATGAGTGGTAAAAATAGATTGAGAGGGCGGTACGGGACCGTCCTGATTCATTGCTTCCGCAGGCTGAGTTTTGGGCTTTTTGGTGGGGGAAACTATGAAAAAAGAGAAAAAAAGAAGAAAAAGAAAAAAAACCGGAGGTTTTCCGTTCGGAAAGATGATCATCATGCTGATCATGTGCATGCTGGTCGCGGCAGCAGGCGTCGTCGGATATACGATCGTCATGGCACCTCAGATCAGTACGCTTGACGCTATGCCCAAGGGATACAGGACCAGTGTTCTGGATGATTCGGGAAACGTGGTGCTGACCCTGACGGGTGAGTCCTCAAACAGAGTCTATGTGAAATCAGAGGAGATCCCTCAGGATCTGAAGGATGCTATCGTAGCGATCGAGGACGAGCGTTTCTATGAGCATAACGGAATTGATATAAAAGGAATCGGGCGGGCCTTTTTTAAAGGAATCACCACAGGTTCCTTTTCGGAAGGCGCAAGTACCATCACGCAGCAGCTGCTGAAAAATAACGTTTTTACTGATTGGACAGAAGAAAAGAGTTTTTTGGACAGAATTGAGAGAAAGCTGCAGGAACAATATCTGGCAGTGGCGCTGGAGCAGAAGGTTGAAAAGGAGTGGATTCTCGAAAATTATCTGAATACCATCAACCTTGGCGCCGGCTGCTGGGGCGTTGAGACCGCCGCGAAATACTATTTTGACAAAGATGTGTCTGAACTCACACTGGCGGAGTCCGCGACGCTTGCAGCCATCACAAAAAATCCAACAAAGTTTAATCCCCGGGAGAATCCTGAAAAAAATCAGGAACGTCAGCAGCAGGTCCTGGCAAAAATGTTCCAGCAGGGCTATATTACTGATCAGGAGATGACAGCAGCCATGTCCGAGGATGTTTATACGCTTATTGCGCAGGTTACCGCCGAGGGGGCTGCCCAGGAGATCATGACATATTTTGAGGATGCGATGGTTTATCAGATTCTTGACGATCTGCAGAAAAATACCGGCTGTACGGAGGAAGAAGCTTGGAATCAGATCTATAAAGGAGGGCTGACGATTTATTCCACGGAGAGCACTGTTCTGCAGAACCTGTGTCAGGAAAAGGCAAATGATACGGATATACTGACCACGGATGCGGAAATTTCTCTTGTGATCATTGATAATGCGACAGGACAGATCAAGGCCATGGTAGGCGGCCGTGGAGAAAAAAGCGCAAGTCTTATCATGAACCGGGCAATCTCTGCAAAGCGTCAGCCGGGTTCGACTATAAAGATACTGGCAGAATATGCGGCAGGAATGGAAAATGGAGATTTTTCTCTGGCGACCACTTATGATGACGCAAATTATGCATATTCTGACGGTACGCCGATCCAAAACGCAGACGGCGGATACGGAGGAAAGACGACGGTGCAAAAAGCTATTGTTACTTCCGACAACATCGTAGCGCTGCAGTGTTTTCAGAAGACAGGTATGGATGTGATCTGGAATCAGCTGCAGAAGTTTGGCATCAGTACGCTGACTGATGCGGATAAGGTAGAGGCGCTGGCGCTTGGCGGAACTTCGGGCGGCGTCACAAATCTGGAGATGACGGCAGCTTACAGCGCGATTGCCAGAGGGGGTATGTATATTGAACCGGTTTATTATACAAAAATACTGGATCACGACGGAAATGTTTTGCTGGAAAAGACGCCTGTGACCGGGCAGGCAGTGAGCATTGGTGTGGCAGGTGAGCTGACTGCCGCAATGGAAAAGGTCGTAAGTGAGGGAACCGGTACAAATGCTTATTTTTCATCGATGCCCGTTGCGGGGAAAAGCGGAACGACCAACGACAATATAGACGCATGGTTCTTTGGATTTTCGCCATATTATACCTGCGGAGTCTGGGGCGGTTACGATACGAATCAACCCCAGGAAAGCGGAACCTATGTGCAGCTTATGTGGAAAACGATCATGATGGGGGCAAATGACTCCCTTCCTGACGCGGAGTTTACTTCCACATCTGAGCTGACGAAGTGCACAGTCTGCAGTAAATGCGGAAAGAAAGCCATATCCGGTCTCTGTGACAATACTTTACAGGGCGATATGACAGAGGTAGTATATTTGCCGGAGGATATGGTGCCGGATGAAAAATGCGACTGCCATGAAGAAGTAAAAATATGTAATGAAACAGGTGAGCGGGCAAATGAACACTGTCCTGATACCAGTATTGCGGTATATCTGAAAACAGGTACCGCCGGTACTGACGATGAAGCTTATGTTCTTCCTGAAAGCCTGAATAACGGCACCTGTCAGACGCATAATTCTCTTTGGGACCGGCTGATGAACCGGAACGGAGAGGAAGAAAAGGATAATGAAAAGAATGAAAGCGAAGACAACGCTAATGGCAATGAGGAAGGATACGGCAGCGGGAATAACAGCAGAAACAATGATAACAGCGGCGGAGGATCGGATGATTCCGGAGGCGGCCGATGGTACGATCAGTTCTTTGAATTCTTCTAAACAGACTACCTAAGGAGGACACAAATATTGGAAACTGATTTAACGCAGGGCAGTGTGGTGAGGAACCTTCTCAGGTTTTCCGTGCCTTATCTGATCGCATGTTTTCTTCAGACTTTTTACGGAATGGCGGATCTTTTTATCGCCGGTCAGTTTAACAGTGCCGACGTCATCACCGCAGTGTCTGTCGGAAGTCAGGTCATGCATATGCTGACCGTGATAATCGCAGGGCTGGCAATGGGAGCCACCGTAACGATCAGCCGTGCGGTCGGAGCAAAGAATAAAAAGGATATTTCCAGTGCTGTGGGCAACACAGTGATAATATTTTTTATCTTCGCAGGTTTTCTGACGGCGGTCCTGCTGGCAAATACGGGAAGGATCATTCGATTGTTATCTGTACCGGAGGTTTCCGCGGCGCCTGCGGAAAGTTATCTGCTGTTTTGCTTCGCGGGAATTCCTTTTATTACAGCATATAATGTGATAGCAGCAATTTTCCGGGGAATGGGTGATTCCAGAAGACCCATGTATTTTGTGGCAGCTGCCGGGATCATTAATATCGGACTGGATTATTATCTGATAGGACCTATGAGGATGGGCGCCGCGGGCGCGGCTGTCGCGACGGTCTCGTCCCAGGCGTTCAGTGTGCTGCTCTCTCTTGTCGTGCTGAAAAAGATGGATTACGGCGTATCCTTCGGAAGAGAGAATATACGCCTGGACAAACAGACAGCAGGAAAGATACTTCAGGTCGGGGCGCCGATCTGCGCGCAGGATGGGTTTATACAGGTCTCATTCATGGTCATTACAGTGATCGCGAACCGCCGCGGCGTGGAGGTTGCGGCTGCTGTGGGTATCGTGGAAAAAGTGATCAGCTTTCTGTTCCTGGTCCCATCATCGATGCTTTCTTCGATATCAGCGATCGCGGCACAGAATGCGGGAGCGGGACAGCATCAGCGGGGCAAAAAAACTCTTTTCTACGGCATGGGCATTTCGGTCCTCATGGGAAGTGTTTTCTTTATTGTGTGTCAGTTCGCCGCGGAGCAGATACTGACGCTTTTTGACAAAAGTGATCCGGGAGTGATCCGTCTGGGAGCACAGTATCTGAGGACATATTCCTTCGACTGTGTTGCTGCAGGCGTACATTTTTGCTTCAGCGGATATTTTTCGGCATATCAGAAATCCTTCATATCGTTTCTTCATAATGTCGCTTCTGCATTACTGTTCAGGATACCGGGGGCATATCTTGCGTCACTGTGGTTTCCTGCAACTCTGTACGCAATGGGAGCGGCGGCTCCTATAGGATCTGCGTTTTCAGCTCTGATCTGTGTATTGTATTACACAGTCATTATGAGAAAACATATTCAGGATGAAAGATTGGAAAAATGTTATGATCATGATTGACCTTTTAACGTGAGTGGAAATTTTTTGAAAGGAAGTTCAAGGCGGCGGCAAAAGATGAAAATAGTTTGTTATGGTGATTCGAATACATATGGTTTTGATCCGAGAAGAGGAGGGGCTGTACGTCTCCCCTCGAACTGCAGATGGCCGGGTATCCTTAATGGAATGCCGGAATTCAAGGTTATTAATGAAGGACAGAACGGAAGATGCATTCCGCATCTGAAGTGGGAGTTTTATCAGTTTGGACAGATGCTTGCGGAGAATGACGGACTCGATGTGCTGACTATTATGCTGGGAAGTAATGACCTGGTAGTGATTTATAAAGCGACAGCTGAAACCGTCTGCGGGCGGATGAGGGAGTTGTTTGAAGAGAAAAATGTTCCACAGCTGGGGAAGCTGATCAAAGAGGGAAAACGGGTCATTCTCATGGCGCCGCCGGTGATGGACATAGATGAATCCATGCTCGCAAAAAGAATCGGTCGGTTTTCCGGGGAACTGAGGAGGGAGTACAGACTTCTTGCGGAGGACCTTGGGATAGAATTTTTGGATGTGAACGAATGGAATCCAAAGATGTCTTTTGACGGCGTACATATAGCTCCCGAAGGTCATGCAGTAATAGCGAATAAATTAAGAGAATATTTGCTTGCGTAATGTTTTGATAAGAATGAAATAAGCCTGTTTGCCGGGTGCTCGGCAGATGGGCGGATAAGTGCGCCCTTTGCATAAAATAAGATTATTTTAAAAGAAAAAAACATGGCGAAACATACTGAATGTGATAAATATCGTGTATAATAAAAGAAAGTAAAATTTAGGAGAGGGATATGAAGTGGAGTAGAAAAGAATTAAAACAGGTCGCAAAGGGGGCGCTGCCTGGCAATTATTGGAAAACGATATTTATATCATTTGCCTTACTGGTATTTAATCAGGGAACGACATTCTCGGCGGCGCAGAGTACCATCACCGAAATTCCGGGGACAATTTCTTCGATTTCAGATAACCTGAACAGGAGTACCAGAGTAAATATCAGGGTCGTCGTCATCCTGATCGTCCTTACCTTTGGTCTGACTCTGGCGTTTGCGTTTGTGAAGGTGCTGGCTGCCGTTTTTCTGAAGAATCCTATGGAAATCGGAGCCGGAAGATTTCTGCTGCGCACAAATGAACACGTGTGGAGAATGAGAGAAGTAGATGAAACCGGACTTGCCAAAGAGGACGTGGAAAGAGAAGAGATCAAGAATAAGGGGGAGATCATGGATCTTCTGTATTATTTTGATCACGGATATATGAATGTTATAAAAACCGAGTTTATCGGGGATGTATATATTTTCCTCTGGTCGCTGCTGCTGGTGATCCCGGGGATCATAAAGTCTTATGAATACCGGATGGTGCCTTTCATTTTGGCGGAATCTCCGACGATGGAGACCCGGGAAGTGCTGGAATTAAGCAGAAACATTATGTATGGCAATAAATGGCAGGCATTTCTTCTGGACATGTCCTTTATTCCGTGGCACATCCTCGGCGTAGTGACCCTTGGAATCGGAGAAATACTGTATGTGAATCCGTATACAAATCTGACAGACGCCTGCCTTTACAGAAAACTAAAGGAAATATACACGGAAAAAGAGGCACAAGCCTGAATGGAACCGGGGACGGAGGAGCGTTCCACAATGGAACCGGGGACGGAGGCGCGTTCCACAATGGAACCGGGGACGGAGGAGCGTTCCACAATGAAACCGGGGACGGAGGCGCGTTCCACAATGAATCCGGGAAAGAAACAGGAAGCTGTGTTTTCTCAGAACACGCGATGACCATCAGAAACAGATGTAGGAATATAAAAAGGGAAAAACAAAAGGATATAAACAGAAGATATGTAAATTGAAGCAGGGAGGTAAAAATGGCATATACAATTTTAACAGCAGATGATGAGGCTGAGATCAGAGACATACTGCATCTTTATCTGGAACAGGCAGGGTTTAATGTGATTGAAGCGGAAAACGGCGTGGAGGCTTTGAATATTCTGGCAAATAACCATGTGGATCTGGTTCTTCTGGACATCATGATGCCGGGTATGGATGGATATCGTACATTGAAAAAGATCCGTGAGACAAGTAATATTCCGGTAATTATCATTTCCGCTAAAACAGGTGATTCTGATAAGATTCTGGGACTTGATATAGGTTCGGACGATTATATTACGAAACCATTTCAACCAATGGAAGCTGTTGCCAGAGTGAAATCAAATCTGAGGAGATTTTATTCACTTGGAGCACAGGTGCAGGAGACTGCAAAGGAGACGCTTAAAGTGCGTGATCTGGAACTGGATGTGGACACCTGTACTCTTACTAAAGGGGAAGAAGATATACCGCTTACGGGAGTGGAGTTTAAGGTAATGAAGCTTTTTATGGAAAATCCAAGGAAGGTATTTACCAAGCAGCAGATCTATGAAGCCGGATGGGATGATGATTTTTATGTTTCCGATAATAACATTATGGTTTGCATAAGCAAACTTCGCGGAAAGCTGTCAGATGATCCAAATGAATATATTAAGACGATTCGCGGCCTTGGATATCGCCTGCAGTAAGGGACGTACGGAATGAACAGTAATTTGCAGCATTTAAAAACAAGAGAATTACAGATATTTCTGGTGCAGCGTTTTTTGCTGGTCATGGTTTTTATCTATATTTCACATCAGTTTGTCAGTATGATCTACAGGACTGTCTTCCTGCATCTGATGGTGGACGTTATGGAGGCGGGCCATATCGTAGGTATCGGAGATTCAATGATGATCGTATTTGAGATACTGATCATTGTGGCGATTAATATTTTGTCAGACATCATTCCGATTGTGGGAAGAGATATGATGGCAGGCTTTATGCAGAATTTTTTTAATATTTCTGTGAGAGCTCCTTCTTTTGTCAGAGATCTCGGACCGTCCATGGTGCGAATTTACTATATAACGCTTGCTGTCTTGATCATCCTGCAGTTGACATTGACCTTTGCTCCGTATGTTCTGGGCGGATGGTGGTACATTCACGGCGTTTCACAGAAAATGGATGAGATCCGTGAGATGGAAACTCAGCAAAAACGGGAATATGATCGCAGGAGAAATCTGCTGTTTTCGGATATAGTACATGATGTAAAGACGCCGATTACGACAATTTCAGGCTATACAAGAGCCCTGCTGGATGGTCTGGTGGAGGATCCTGTAAAGGAACATGAATATTTACAAGCGATAAACTCAAAATCTATGCGCATCAGCGAGTTGATAACCATGCTTTTTGAATTTGTGAAACTGGACAGTGATGGATTTACGCTTCATCCTCAGAAGCTTGATCTGGCAGAGCTGGTCCGGGAGAATGTAATCATGCTTTTTGCTGATTTTGAGGAAAAAGGTCTGGAAGTGGATTTTGATATTCCGGAGGAGGTCTGCATGTGTAATGTGGATAAGATCCAGATGTCCCGGGTTGTTACGAATCTGCTTACAAATACGATCCGGTATCTTAAGGCCGGAGACCGGGTTATGGTTTCCATGGTCGAAATGCCTCATGAGTTAGAAATTGACCATGTTTTTTATAAGGTCAGTGTTGCAGATGATGGAATTCCAATCGAAGAAAGTTTGGTGGACAATATATTTGATCCGTTTACAAGAGCAGATTCGGCGAGAAGTACTGTCAGCGGCGGAAGCGGACTTGGACTCAGTATCGCCCATAAGATCGCTGATATGCACGGCGGCAATCTTGTCCTGAATCAGCCCTGTGGGGGCGGCTATACAAAAGCATTCGAAATTTATGTACCTAAAGTATGATATGAAACCGGGGACGGAGTATCGTTTCGTTTTTGAAAAGATATTTCGGCTCCGGTTTTTAAATGCAAAGACTGCCATCAACCCTGGTTTAAAAATGAGGAAATTGTCTCAACTCTGGTTTTCTAATGTGGAACTGGTCTGCAAGCCGGGGTTAAAAATGTGGGACTAGCCTACTGCTCAGGTTAAAAAATGCGGAACCGGCCTGCAAGCCGGGCTTAAAAATGAGGAACTCAACTCCGTCCCCGGTTTCATAAAGGCGGAACCCGTCTCCGTCCCCCGGTTCCGTAAGGGGTGACAAATGGGAGGGCGGTGATGTAATATGTAAAGGAAAGTGGTTTGGCGGAAAGGCTGGACATAGAAGGGAGACGTAATGAAATATATCCGACAATTCTGCGTTATTTTATTGATTACATTTCTGGGTGAGCTGCTGCATTTCATGATCCCGATTCCGATTCCGGCGAGCATATACGGAATCGTGATACTGTTTGCGGGTCTGCTTAGCGGGATCATCCCGTTGGCTTCTGTAAGAGAAACGGGGCTGTTTCTGGTGGAGATCATGCCGGTCATGTTTATCCCGGCGGCTGTTGGTCTTATCGATTCATGGGAGATGATCAGCGGATCATTGCTGAAGTATGCAGTCGTTATCGTGATCACAACAGCAGGAGTAATGGCCGTGGCAGGCAGAGTGACACAGAGAATGATCCGGTCAGGCAAAAATGATTTGCCGGAAACAGAAGAAGGAGGCTTGAAGAATGTTTGATTTTTTGACAGAGTCGGTCTTTTTCGGCGCGTTTATCAGCCTTCTTTTCTACGAAGCGGGTCTGTACTGTAAACGCAGATGGAAGTATGCCTTTTTGAACCCTCTTCTTATATCCATCATTCTGACCATTGCGCTGCTGGCGGTCCTGCATGTGGATTACGAGACTTATTATGCAGGGGCGAGGTATATCAGTTATCTGCTTACACCGGCGACGATCTGTCTGGCGATCCCCCTTTATGAGCAGTTTGAATTATTAAAGAAGAACTACCTGGCGGTAATCGGAGGCATCGTTTCGGGCGTGGTCACAAGTGTGGTTCTGGTTCTGGTCCTTGCGGTAATATTGGGATTCAGCCATAGCGAGTATGTCACATTTCTGCCGAAATCAGTAACGACGGCTATCGGAATGAGCATTTCCGAGCAGCTGGGTGGCTACGTTCCGGTCACGGTGGCGGTCATTATCATAACAGGCGTGCTGGGAAATATCATGGCAGAGCCTGTCTGCAGGATCTTCCGCATCACAGATCCGATCGCAAAGGGAGTTGGCATTGGATCGGCTTCGCATGCGATAGGGACATCGAAAGCCATGGAAATGGGTGAGATCGAAGGCGCTATGAGCGGTTTATCTATCGCGGTCGCAGGAATATTGACGGTATTTGCTTCGATTATTTTTTCGATGATTTACTAAAACTTCCCGCTTCATGCTGAAGGGTCAGTCGTCATCATGAAAAATAACATCGTAAAGGTTTTGGCTTGCGCCGGCCTGCCGGCGGCGATAACAGATGAATCAACAGGAGATAAATATGAAAGAAAGAAAAATAGCGGTACTGTTTCCGGGAATCGGTTATACCTGTGATCGCTCACTTTTGTATTTTGCCGGAAAACTCGCGCTGAACGCAGGTTACGAGATCATGCCGGTGAGGTATGGAAATTTCCCTTCAGGCGTGAAAGGAAATGCGGAAAAAATGAAACAGTGCTTTTATTCGGCACTGGAGCAGACTGAGGAGATCCTGGCCGGAATAAAATGGGAAGAGTACGCTGAGATCCTTTTTATTTCAAAAAGCGTAGGTACCGTCGTTTCCGCATGTTATATGAAAGAGCACAGGATCCGCGGACGAAGCGTCTCCTTTACGCCGCTTGAAAATACATTTCTTTTTGCTGAAGGGGACGGAATCATGTTTCATGGTACTGCTGACCCATGGGCTCCGGATGACGAAGCGATCGCTCTGGGCTGTAAGAATATTGGACAAAAACTCTATATTACCGAGAACGCGAATCATTCCCTAGAGACCGGTGATGTTCTCTTCGATATTCAAAATTTAAGATCTGTTATGGAAATCGTAGACAATTATATTAATATGCATAATGCGGAAAGAATTTGAAACAGAAACCGCAAAGACATATCCGCCAGAGTAAACCAGTTAAAAAAAGAAAGAAGGATTAAAAATGTTTAAGGAAATCAAAGTTTCAGAAATTCAGGATAACCCGTTCAAACTGATTGGCAAAGATTGGATGCTTATCACTGCAGGAAATGAGGAAAAAGTAAACGCCATGACGGCCAGCTGGGGCGGCGTCGGCGTTATGTGGGGAAAACCGGCAGCTACATGCTATATTCGTCCGCAGCGCTGCACAAAGACATTTGTGGACAGAGAAGAGCGCTTTTCACTGGCATTTTTTGACGACAGCTATCGCAAAATGCTGAATTACATGGGTTCGGTATCCGGAGCCGATGAGGATAAGATCAAAGGATCAGGACTTAATGTATCTATGGTGGATGGAGTGCCGGTGTTTGAGGAGGCAAAACTTGTGCTGATATGCCGGAAGCAATTTGCCCAGCGTTTGGATCCGGAAAATATGATCGATCCTGAGATCGACGGAAAATGGTATCCGGACAAAGATTACCACACTATGTATATCGCTCAGATAGAAAAGGTGCTGATCAAAGAGTGATCCACTCTGACCGGCCAGTCCACAAAGGCGCAGAGCGCGGTCCGGACCGCGCCGGCGCACAGGACGGGACCGGTCAGTCCTCAAAGGCGCAGAGCGCAGCTCCGATGGCGCCGACGATCTCCGGCTCTTCATAAATGTACAAAGGAGCGCCGAGCTGATGTTCAAGCACCTTTACAAGACCGGGATTTTTCGCTACTCCGCCGGTCATCATAAAACCGGGCTCAAGGCCGACGCGGCGGAGAAGTGAGAGAGCCTTTCCGGCAATCGCCATATGTATACCATGGGCAATATCCGCTGTTTCTTTATTCTGCGCGATCAGAGAGATGACCTCGGATTCCGCGAAAACAGAGCACATACTGCTGATGGTAATGTTTTCCCTGGCCTGCAGAGAAGCAGGTCCCAGCTCATCTATACTGATCTCCAGTGTGCGGGCCATCATTTCCAGAAAACGTCCTGTTCCGGCAGCACATTTATCATTCATGACAAAATCGATGACGTCGCCCTTCTGGTTCAGATGGATCGCCTTGCTGTCCTGACCGCCTATATCCAGGATCGTTCTGACCGAGGGGTTCAGGAAATGCGCGCCCTTTCCGTGGCAGCTGATCTCGGTAACGTTTTTGTCAGCAAAAGGGATACTCACCCGTCCGTATCCCGTGGATACGATCATGTCCAGATCCTTCTGTTTAAGACCGGCTTTTTGAAGAACCTCGGCCAGCACGGCTCTGGCACTTTCGCCGGACTTGGCGCCGGTGCGGACCACTGCGTGAGCAATTATCTTTTTATCTTTATTCATGATGACAGCGTTCGTTGATGTGGAACCGCTGTCGATTCCCATTACATACATTAATTTACCTCTTTTGTCTGTTCCGATGACTGTTTTGCCGCCGGAAGATAGTGAGTTATCGTCGGTTGGAATATCATAAAGCGTATGGAGAGATTCCAGGAACGCCTCCAGCCGGGTAAGGATCTGTCCGCTGCATTGTGTCGTTGCGTCGGTCTCTATTTTTAATATCGGCAAGGCGGATACGCCGTTATTCCCGGGGACTTTTTTGCCGTCAGGCACATGTTCTGATGTCATCAGTTTCAGTGACGCATACTCGTAGGAGTAAATATCGCAGAATTTCGTAGTGTGGTAAATAATACCGTGCAGCCGGTCGGCGTAGCTTTCCATGATACGGTTCCTGCCGGAGGCGTCAGCCATGCGAAGGCAGGGGATCTGGTTCAAAAGCATCTCCGCATAGGAGGCGATCAGGTCGGATCCCTGCAGAAAATAGCTCCTGTCTATACCGGAGCAGGTCAGGTCCAGCAAAATATTAACGTTATGATCGATTATAAGCTTCTTTATTTCCGGAAGAGGCTTAGATCCTGCCAGAGCAATGTTTAAAGAGCCGGGGCAGCCGGCTGTTTTTACGGAATCGTCCGCGGATATGCTGTTATGTCGTCCCGGGGAGGAGCAGCTGACAGACGCGGCGTTTTTGCTTCCTTCGTTTGCTTTATCATGACAGATCTTCTTAAACGCTTCGGGATCAAAAGTCTTTCCGCTGAATTCTTCATAAGCCGCGATCATTCCCAGCAGCTGCCTTTTGTACATGGAAATGGTAAAATCGTTGACTTTGCGCGGCAGATCCACACAGTAAAAGAATTTTTCCGGGTACAATAGTTTCAAAAGATCAAATAATCTTTTCGAACTGTCGCAGCAGGTGGTGAAGATCAGGCCTTCGTATTCCCTGTTATGAAAATCCTCCAGAATAGCCTTCACGTAGGAACACATATTCGGGTGCATCAAGGTATCCGCCTGCGTAAAATTATCCGCCGAAGGCTCCATCAGGCAGACCTCACCTCCGAAAGATTCAATGATTTCGATTGGGGCGTATTTACACATGTATGCGATCATATTAATCTCCATTCTTACGCAGTTTAACCGCCGGCTTCCGTTTATTTTCCCTGGTTCAGGATCTCCAGAAATGCTTCCAGACGGGTCTTGATCTGTCCGTCATGGCTGTTGCGGCGGTCCATGCCGTCACCGTCTATGATCAGGAGCGGAACGTGCAGTCTCTGCAGCCGTTCCTTCAGGATCATGATGCCGCCGGCAGACTGCTTGCAGCCCCACTGACAGAAATTAATAATTCCGTCCGGTTCCAGCTCGTTTACTATGTCGCAGATCAGATCGGCTTTGCGTTCATAGGAGCCGGTATAAACATTGTTCAGCATTTTGCACGCAAGTGCCCTGACAGGATCGTCTACATCCAGTTTTGCGCGATAATCAAGGCTCAGATCGATTCCCTGAATCTGATATTTGTCAGAAAGATTGAAATAACTCTGCAGGGTGGACTGGTAATACGGGACCAGATGTATCCAGAATATTTTCTTTCCGTGAAAATCAGGCGAGGCGGAAACCTCTTTTTCCATCTGCAGATAAAAATCCAGAATCTCCTGCGTGCCGATATTCAGATGGTTCGCCAAAAGCAGATACATCTGCAGCGTGAGCGTGTTTTTATAAGACTTTTCGGAAAGCATCTTTAAAGTGCGTTCATAACTGGCCTTGGACTCATTTTCCCTGATCAGGATCTTCCGGAGTTCCTGCATATCCAGTTTTTTGTGGAACGTGAGCTCCAGAGCGCGGATCAGTTCTTTGATCTGCTCCATCACATAAAGAATGGATTCCTCGGTACAGTGCTCGGGAACATCGATCACATAGGATGGAATATGATGCTGTTCGGAAAGATGACGGAATGTATTTATGTTTCCGTCGCAGATGGTAGAGGTAGTGAGCGTGAAGGCAGCCGGCGCAATTACTCCGCTGTCTACGGCACCGATAAAGTTTCTGTGGTATGAGCACAGGGTCGGCGAGATGCCTTCGCCGTCCGCGTAATCCAAAAAATAATCTTCAATGTGAAATCCGGACATGAACGAAGAAAGACATTCTACAGATAACGTATGCAGTCCGAAACATTGCAGCAGTTCCACCGGGGCAAAAAGATTCGTCCACACTGTCTTTTCGGGGTGCGATATTCCCTGAAGGACCTCGTTGACTGCATATACGTTTAGTTTTTTGTAAGCCGGCGGGATCTGACGGTCCGCCATATGCCCGGCGCGGTAGCGTTCAAAATAAAGACCCGCCAGAATCATTTTTTTCGCTGCAGCGGGATTTTTCGGGGCTCTTTTTTTTATGATGCTTCCATATTTTTCTGTGACGTCCAAAAGATTCACCTCATTGATATAGTAAGTTTCCGGAACTTCCGGCAAGTCATTTTCAAACAGCCTTATTATGAAAAACACATCGTAAAGCGAATGATCACAAACAGATTCCGGCTGATTCCGCTTTTCCGGAAACGGTGGTTGGTTTAAAAAATAATTATCATACAAAAAGTGTGGATTTTCAATAGAAAAAGTTTTGGAAAAAGATAAATCAGACCGGGAGTCTGGTATAGTATTATCTGTGATAGAAAATGTAAAAGGAGAATATAAGATGAATCTGGAAACCTGTTACTACGTAGTGGAGAGTATCGACGGCGATTATGCTCATTTGAAAAGGACCGATAAAGAGGCGGACGGGCTGAAACTTGTGGCGAGAGCGTTACTGCCGGATGAGATACGCGAGGGCAGCAGACTGAAATACGAAATGCTGCAGTATCAGATAGTGGACTGACGGTTTGTCTGATTGAATCCCGCTGACACGAGATTGTCATAATCCGCCGCTTAAGGAGCGGGGGGGTCTCACACTGAGATAAAAAAACATCCCCCCCACCGGCTTGTGAGGCACAAATTCTTTTGTTACTATCAAAATATAACAATAAGCAGATCTGACAGATCGTGTTTTTGCGGTAAAATATTTTGTAGTCAGAAGAAGCAGACAAGGAGATAGATTATGCATATTCCGGAGAATTATCTGAGTCCGTCAACCTGTGCCGTCATGACGGCAGTGATGGTCCCTGTGTGGATCCGCGCGGTAAAAAAAGTCAGGATGAATATTCCGAAGAGCAAAATGCCCATGCTTGGCGTAGGCGCAGCCTTCTCATTTTTGGGAATGATGTTCAATGTACCTCTTCCCGGAGGAACGACAGGACATGCGGTAGGAGGAACCCTGATCGCACTGATGCTGGGGCCTGACGCGGCCTGTATCTCTGTGTCTATAGCGCTTTTGATCCAGGCTCTTTTATTTGGCGACGGCGGCATATTATCGTTTGGCGCGAACTGTTTTAATATGGCTTTTGTCCTTCCGTATCTGGGATATGCTGTATCACAGGCGATCAGTTCTGCGATCAGATCTGATAAGGGAAAATATATCGGCGCTGCCATCGGATCATATGCCGGTCTGAACGCGGCGGCATTTTGCGCTGCCATCGAATTCGGGATCCAGCCTTATCTGTTTCAGAACGCGCAGGGACAGGCTCTCTATTGTCCGTATGGGCTGAATATCTCCATTCCGATGATGATGATCGGTCATCTGACATTGTTTGGTGCGGCCGAGGTGATCTTTACGGTCGTTATATATGCATTTATTCTGAAAACGACGCCCGGACTTGTTCATCAGGGTGAGAAACAGAACAGGAAACCGGTCTTTGCTTTAATAGCATGTCTGATAGCTGCTGTTCCTATGGGGCTTCTGGCCGAGGGTACGGCCTGGGGCGAATGGGGCGCTGATGAGATCGCGCAGGTCACAAGCGCAGGCAGCCCGCTGGGATATACTCCGAGGGGTATGCTGGAGGGCTTTTCGTTTTCGGCGATCTTCCCTGATTATTCCATGAGAGGTCTCCCTGATGCGGCGGGATATATACTTTCCGCAGTCATAGGCGTGCTGTTGGCGATCATTTTGTTCAGACTGATCGCTTCGGGAATGAAGAACAAGAGAGACTACTCCACGGAGCAGTGACGGGAGCATAGGTTATTGACTGTGTCCCGGATAGGTTTTTAACGGATGGAAACGAGGAATATGAAGCCGGAAGTAAGTATACCTGAATGGATGACACAGAAAGAAGAATATACGCCGCGAAAGGACAGCGACCGGTTCATAGAAAAGTCCATGCTGTCTGTACTTGGCGTGCTTTCAAAGATGAGGAATAACGGGAGCATTGGCGCCGGCGGCGCCGGTGCTTCTGTTTTTATGGCGTTTTCGCTGTATATGATCGTTTTGTCCGCGGCTTCGCAAAACATGTTTTTCAATGGCTGCCTTTTTGCCGGACTTCTGGCGTGGTTTTGCTTTATGCCCGAAAAAACACTGAGAAATACCTTCCTGACGGCGCTGACGGCGTCCCTGATCTCGGCGGTCATTATGATACCGGCTGTTTTTATGGGAAATCCTCAGTCCATGGTCCGCATTGCTTTGAAGGTGTTTTTTTCCGTCGGACTGCTGGGAGGGCTGGCGAACAGCTTCCCGTGGAATGAGATAACATCCGGGCTGCGCTTTTTTCATGTGCCTGATATTTTTGTTTTTACTCTGGATATCACGCTCAAATATATTTTCACGCTCTGTGAGATAAGTCAAAACATATTGATTTCTCTGAAACTGCGATCGGTAGGAAAAAATCCCCGGAAGGACAGATCTATGTCAGGGGTGCTTGGAGTGACATTCCTGAAAAGCAGGGAGATGGCGGATGAAATGTATGACGCCATGATGTGCAGGGGATTTGACGGAGAATATAAGAGGCCAAAAAAGTTCAGATTCAGAAAACAGGACGTGATAATTTTGATTCTGGCTGTGGCGGCTGCGTTCCTTTTTGTGTATACTAATCATAACAATGCGGTACTTATGTGACAGAACAGCCTGATATGAGCCGGAAAAGAACGGCATCTATGCGCCTCCTGCGGTAAAACCGCGTAGGCTTTTTTTGTTTAACAGGAAATTGATAAATTTCCTATGACGATTAAAGTGTCAAAAGTTCCTCGTTCAGAAATTGTGTGAAGATTCATATGGTTTCCTCGCCGGGATCTTCTAATATCCTTTTTTTATACAATTTCCCGAACCCGTAGTTTTGACACCCGAATCCTGTGACACAAAAAAGCCTCAGGGAGATGCACATGAAAATCTTTAGAAAAAAACGGGCGCGGTCTGCGCGGGAAACGAGGAATAAATGGAAAATGCGATCATTAAACTGAATGACGTTTGCTTTGCATACGACAAAGAAACAACCCTCCGGCATATCGATCTGGATATCATGGAGGGCGAAACCGTCGTGCTGAAGGGTCCGAACGGGTGTGGAAAGACCACGCTTCTTAAGCTGTTAAATGGTCTTCTGTTCCCTGAACAGGGGAAGTATTATTTTTCGGAACGCGAAGTAACAGAAAAGGCACTGAACGACAACAGGTTTTCTAAATGGATGCACCAGAAGATGGGATTCATTTTCCAAAATGCCGACGTACAGCTTTTCTGCGGGAGTGTGTATGAGGAAATTGCTTTCGGACCGGTACAGATGGGACTGTCTGATGAAGAGATCAAAAGGCGCTGCGAAGATGTGATATCTCTACTGGGAATAGAAAAGCTCCGGGACAGGGCGCCGTATCATCTGAGCGGGGGAGAGAAGAGAAAAGTAGCGTTCGCATGTATCCTTTCGATGAACCCGGAGGTTCTGGTGATGGATGAGCCGCTGGCAGGACTGGATCAAAGATCGCAGGAGTGGCTGCTGAAATTCCTGGAATCTTTCAAAGCCGCAAAAAAGACAATGGTGATCTCCACGCATGATGATTATCTGAGCCGGAAACTGGCGGACAGGATTATTTACATGAACGAAGAACACGAAATCTGTAAAGAAGAGGAGAACAAACATGAATTTATTTGAACGGGTTTCCATTAAAAAAACAGAACTGAAGACCAGGCTGGTGCTTCCGCCGATGGCGACGGCAAAATCTACGCCTGAAGGATACGCCTCTGATGCGCTCTGCGATTATTATGAAAAGCGTGCGGCAGGGGGAAAGATCGGTTTGATCATCACGGAACACAGTTTTGTGAGCAAACGGGGAAAAGCCAGCGCAAATCAGATGTCCATGGCTTCTGATGATGTGATACCGGGACTTCGGAAACTGACAGAAACGATCCATAAGTATGATACGAAAGTGATCGCTCAGATCAATCATGCAGGAAGCGCCACGATGTCGGCAGTCACCGGGAGTGCTATCATCAGCGCGAGCGCTGTCTTAAACCCGGGAAGAAAAGCCGGACTGGCGGATGAGATCCCCGGGGTTATGACGGCAGAACAGATCCGGGCAGCTGAAAAAGAGTTTGCAGATGCGGCGGTGAGGGTAAAGAAAGCAGGCTTTGACGGCGTAGAGATTCATTCTGCCCACGGATATCTTCTGAACCAGTTTTATTCACCTTTGACCAATAAACGAACGGATGAATATGGCGCAGGCAGTCTGGAAAACAGACTCCGCATTCACAAAGAGATCCTGCAGCAGGTCAGAGAGGCAGTCGGAGAGGATTACCTGATCGCTGTGCGTTTCGGAGGATGCGATTATATGGAAGGGGGAAGTACGATTGAGGAAGCGGCAGAAGCGGCGAAGCTTCTGGAACGGTATGGAGCAGATCTTCTGGATATTTCCGGCGGAATGTGCCGGTTCGACAGACCAGGACATAAGGAAGCAGGCTATTTTTCGGATCTTTCAAAGGCCGTAAAAGATCAGGTGTCCGTTCCTGTGATCGTTACCGGGGGGATAAGGACCGTGGAAGAGGCCAACGATTTACTTGAAAAAGAAAAAGCAGATCTTATCGGAGTGGGAAGACCGTTTATGAAAAATCCAAACTGGGGAAACTGATATAAAGATCATAATTTTCAAGTTTGTTTAAGCTAAATATTCAGAAAAAAGTTCATTCGGCGAAAGGACGCGGCAGGGCGCGTCCGCAGAAAAAGACAGAAAAAGAAAAACAAGCGTGTCATGAGAAAAAGATGCAGCGGTTCTAAGCGCACGCGGCGCAGCAGCCTGCGTTTGCTAAGAACCGGTGCTGTGGATGTCCCCTTTCCGGATTTACAGATTTTGGATGATCTGGCTGCGTACCCTCAGGAAGAATATAACAGAGAGTCCCACAGATACGATCTCCGCAATGGGAAATGCGAACCAGATGTAGTTGAGCCGGCCTGTAAATCTTGCCAGAAGCCATGCCACAGGTATCAGGATCACCAGCTGTCTTCCGACGGAGACCAGCAGTGAATAGATGCTTTTGGAGAATGCCTGGAATACGGATCCCAGTGCGATGCATGCGCCTGCAAACGGGAAGCATATGCTTATCGTACGCAGAGCAGGAACGCCTAGTGCAATCATATCTTCCGAGGCGTTGAACATTTTCAGAAGTGTTTCCGGGATTGCCTGGAAAATGACCAGACCCGTAAGCATAATGGATACAGCAAGGATCATGGAAAAACGAAGAGCCTCCGTAATGCGGGCTCTTTTTCTGGCTCCGTAGTTATAGGCAAGGACAGGGATCAGACCGCTGTTCAGGCCGAACACCGGCATGAAGAAAAAGCTCTGCAGGCGGAAATATACGCCAAATACAGCTGTTGCCGTAGTGGAAAACATGATCAGTATACGATTCATGGCGTAAGTCATGATCGATCCTATGGACATCATCAGAATAGAAGGAATTCCGACAGCGTAGATTTCCGTGACGGTTGCCTTTTTCGGGTGAAGGATGCGGTCAAAGGAAATATGGATTTCTTTATTCACTTTCAGATTCAGAATAAGTCCGATGAAGGCTGCGCAGGTCTGGCCGATAACTGTGGCGTATGCGGCGCCCGCAACGCCCAGAGCGGGCATGCCGAAGTATCCGAAGATCATGATCGGGTCCAGAATAATATTGATGATCGCGCCGGAAGCCTGGGAAAACATGCTGTAAAGCGTCAGTCCCGTAGACTGCAGCAGACGCTCAAAGGTCATCTGATAAAATACACCGATCGAAAGACAGCTTACGATCCGCAGGTAAGTCCTGCCCATGGATGCTATGTCCGGATCTGTAGTCTGTGTTCGGATAAAAGGTCCCGAAAAAAACAATCCGATCAGCAGGAATGCGAGAAAGCTGGCAAACGCCAGAAAAAGTCCTGTGTTTGCGGCCGCGTCAGAACGGTCGAAACGTTTTTCGCCAAGGGAACGGGACAGCAGGGCGTTGATACCTACGCCGGTGCCGGACCCTACAGCGATGAGCAGGTTCTGCAGCGGGAAGGCAAGCGTGACCGCGGTAAGAGCATCCTCGGAAAGCTGCGCTACAAAAATACTGTCCACGACGTTGTAAAGCGCCTGGACGAGCATTGAGATCATCATGGGAAGAGACATGGTGATGATCAGTTTTTTTACAGGCATGACGCCCATCTTGTTTTCTTTCTGTTCCATTTAATCCTCCGTGCCGGTTTACGACTTAATAACTTAATATAATATTGATTATGAAAAATTATAATGTCTTATATATATTTGCGCAAGCGAGACTTGAAATATCGTGATAAACCTGCCGGATCAGTATCTCAACAGATGATCGTGAAGTATCCTTCAGAGAAAAAGGAAGTTTAAATATTTGCACAAATGATGGTTGTTGCGTATAATATTTTTTAGCGTAATTTGCAGAAAATTCGTATGTATCATGATCCGGACGGATATTCACACTATAAATCCAGAGGGTCAGACAGGAGGAGAATATGAGCGACTATTCAATAAATACAAAATGTGTACAGGGCGGATATACACCGGGAAATGGAGAGCCCAGACAGATCCCGATCATTCAGTCCACTACATTTAAATATGAGACGAGCGAGGCGATGGGCCGGCTTTTTGATCTGGAGGAGAGTGGATACTTCTACTCAAGACTGCAGAATCCGACCTGCGATATGGTGGCAGCCAAAATTGCAGAGATGGAAGGCGGTGCAGCGGCAATGCTTACATCTTCGGGACAGGCGGCAAATTTCTTCGCCCTGTTCAATATTTGTGAGAGCGGAAGCCACATTGTTTCTTCATCATCAATATACGGGGGAACGTTTAATCTTATTTCCGTCACGATGGCAAAAATGGGCATTGAAGTTACTTTTGTAGATCCCGATTGCACAGAGGAAGAGCTGGAAGCTGCATTTCAGGATAACACAAGGGCAGTCTTTGGCGAGACTATCGCAAATCCGGCGCTTACAGTCCTGGATATTGAAAAATTTGCGAAAGCGGCGCATGCTCACGGCGTTCCGCTGATCGTTGATAATACGTTCCCGACGCCGGTGAACTGCCGTCCGATCGAATGGGGCGCTGATATCGTGACACATTCAACGACAAAATACATGGATGGACACGGCGCTGCAGTAGGAGGAGCGATCGTGGACAGCGGAAAGTTTGACTGGATGGCGCATGCGGACAAGTTCCCCGGACTCTGTACTCCGGATGATTCCTATCATGGCATCACATATGCGGAAAAGTTCGGAATTGGCGGCGCGTTTATCACTAAATGTACGGCTCAGCTGATGCGTGACCTTGGATGCGTCCAGTCACCGCAGAGCGCTTTTATACTGAATCTGGGACTTGAATCGCTTCATGTAAGGATGCCTCGTCACGTGGAGAACGGACAGGCAGTTGCAGAGTTCCTTGAAGCGCATGATAAAGTTACTAAAGTAAATTATTCCGGTCTGAAGAGTGACAAATACTATGAGATCGCTCAGAAATATTTGCCCAACGGCGGCTGCGGCGTAGTTTCCTTCGAATTGAAGGGTGGAAGAGCAGCCGCAGAAGTGTTCATGAAAAATCTGAAACTCGCCGCAATAGAGACCCATGTGGCAGACGCAAGGACCTGCTGTCTGAATCCGGCCACATCCACACACCGCCAGATGAACGAGGAACAGCTGATCGCTGCGGGAGTGCCATCCGGTCTGGTTCGTATGTCCTGCGGCCTCGAAGATAAAAAAGACCTGATCGCAGACCTTGCGCAGGCGCTCGACAAGATCTGACAGATGCTATGAAACCGGGGACGGAGACAGGTTCCACCCGCGCAGTTCTGCCGCGCGTAAAAAGTGCAATCCGTCTCCGTCCCCGGCTTCATTTAAAGCGACGGAACGTTTCGCGTTGCAAACGGCAGAGGAATGTGATAGATTAGAACCTGAAAAACGGGGAGCAAATACGCTGAGAGGAAGCTATGCTTCGACCCGATCACCTGATTTGGATAATGCCAACGTAGGGAGAATAAACGACCGACAGTCTGTATAAATGGTCTTTATGTGTTTCATTGTTAAAAGATACGCGGCAATATCCGGAAACGGGTGTTGCCTTTTTTGTTCTGCCATAGATAATATGAAGTGACCTCA
>DFHP01000055.1 GCA_002371335.1 Eubacterium sp. UBA3720 | reverse complement strand
CGGGGAAGCTGTCTGAGTGCTTCCCCATCAAAAACAAATCTTATTCTGAATGATGCCGCATCCCGGGCATTCCAACCCGGGGACGGCAGATAAAACGGTAACAAAACGGGCACTTCCTGCGGTTATCGTTCCAGTCAAAAACAAAATCTTCCAACCTAATTGGGAATAATACAGCTGATGGCAGGCGGCGGTGTCGCCCTCATCGGTATCACCCTTGTACCGCTGCTTTCCGGACTTTTTGGCTGATCTCCAAGTGAACTTATTTCTTGGGCAGAAAACCCTGTCAGGTGACTCATGTCACCTGACATACATATTGGGACAAGTATAATAAATTGAAAAATGCTGGACTAAGTGATATTATAGTTCAAAAATATCGAATATGTTAAACTAAGATAATGCTTGTTCTAAAGAAATGGAGATAATTAGACCGAAAAAAGGTTAAGTCTAATAATCCTGAGAATATTAGAACCAGCGAAACGCAAGTATAAAATTCCGAAAATCATTAAACTAATCGAGAGGAGTTCCAATATGAATTTTGAAGATATTTACCAGAACGTTCCAGAACCTCATGTCCCGGAAAAGCTGCCGATAGAATTAAGTGACATATTGTTTGACAAAGATATTATTCGTCTGATTTCAAGAGCAAATAATGCACTGGGCGCATATAGAGGATTCCTTGTAAATACTATAAATCCGATGCTACTTATTTCCCCATTGGTTTCACAGGAAGCAGTCCTGTCATCGAAGTTAGAGGGTACACACGCTACGATAGAAGATTTTATTAACTATGATGCAGGTAATCAGGTTTCTGTTTCTAAAGATGAAATGAAAGAGGTAATGAATTATAGAAGTGCGCTATTCTATGCATTACAAAAAATGTCGACGATGTATGACGATTCAGAGGAAGGAAGACATAAACTGCCGTTATGTACACGTTTGATTAAGGAGATGCATAAAATTCTTCTCGACAATGTACGAGGTCAAACAAAAACTCCTGGTGAATTTAAAACAGAGCAGAACTATATTGGTAGTGCGAGTGCTATATCATTCACACCATTACCTCCTGAACTGACGAACGAATACATGGGGAATTTAGAGCAGTATATTCATTATGATGAAGTGGACTTACTGGTTCAGGCAGCTCTTATTCATTGTCAATTTGAAATGATTCATCCTTTTAAGGACGGAAATGGGCGTATTGGGCGGTTACTAATACCTCTTTTTTTGTATTATAGAAATATGTTACCAGTGCCTACATTTTATATGAGCGCTTATTTTGAAAAAGATCGTGCTTTATATTTAGAGAAACTTTCTGCTGTATCTAAACACAATGATTATGCCACATGGATCAAATACTTCCTGGAAGGAGTTGTAGAGCAGGCTGAGATCAATACGCAAAAAGCGAAAGCTATGCTTGATATATATAATAATTTTAAGGAACTTTGCATTTCTGATATGAGTTCGAAGTATGCGATAACGCTTTTAGATGAGATATTTAAAAGACCTGCATTTAAGGCAAGGCAAATACAAGATGATATTCCGGGAAGCAAGGGAACACTATATAATATGTTAGATGAGTTCGTAGCTAAGGGAATTCTCAATAAGGATGAAAAGGTAAGAAATACAACGTATTCCTGCCCAGCTATTTTAAAATTATTATGAGTCTGAAATAAATTTTGGCAGAAAGTTTATAGATGGCAGATATAAAAAGATTTGCTTATAAGTGCGGAATATACGCGACAATGATGTAAATCGCAAGCGCTCAATTAACATTGAGCGCTTACTTAAGATAAACGAATGTTCAATATCTGTCGGCTTCGATCGCCCTGGTGTTATATTTGATTACTATCTTATGCCACTTACGTCCCAAGTGCGTAATTTCATGTTGAGCAGCAGGGCTCAACGGATTATACTTTTATTACGATCTTAAGACGATTACGGCCTAAGTGCGTAATGTCAGGAGGCGTCAATGATACAACGTGATCTTTATCTTCACCAACTTGTTTCCTATATGTGGGATGGCCAGATCAAAGTTATTACCGGGATCCGGCGGTGCGGAAAGTCCGTTCTTTTATTCGAACTGTTTCGTGACTATCTGCTGTCACAGGGGACGAGCGCCGAGAACATCATTACAATCGAACTTGATAAACGCAAAGATGTAAAATTCCGCAGCCCGATTGCTCTCAGCAGTATGGTCGAGGCAAAGATACAAAACAGCGCACAACAGTACTATCTCTTTATCGATGAAATTCAACTGTCTGTTTCCGTTCCCGATCCGGATCTGCCCGGCGAAAAGGTAACAATCTATGACATGCTGAATGAGCTGCGGGGATACAAAAATCTTGATGTGTATGTCACAGGAAGCAATTCCAGGATGCTGTCAAGCGACATCGTAACAGAATTTCGCGGCCGTTCTTCTCAGATCCATGTATATCCTCTTTCTTTCCGGGAATTCTTTGCAGCTGTGGGCGGAGATAAAAGAGATGCATTTGACCGCTATATGCTTTATGGCGGGATGCCATACCTTCTGAATCTGAAGGAAGACCGACAGCGAAAAGACTATTTAGCACAGCTTTTTAATGAGGTATATATCAAGGATATCATTGAGCGTGAGGGAATTGAACGCCCTGATGTACTTTCTGATATCCTGGACTTTCTTGCGTCATCTGTCAGTTCGCTGACAAATCCTACCAATATTGCAAACACACTGAACAGTACAAAAAGAGCGAATATCAGCCCTAAAACTGTTTCAAGTTACCTGGAATACCTGAAGAATGCCTTTCTGATCAGCGAAGCAAAGCGCTGGGATATCAAGGGAAAACGATATTTTCAGTATCCAAACAAATATTATTACACAGATATCGGGCTCCGTAATGCGCGAGTCAATTTCCGGCAATTTGATCCGGGTCATATCATGGAAAACATCCTGTACAATGAACTGATTATACAGGGATATTCCGTTGATGTTGGTGTCGTCCTCGACAGGCGAAAAGATCAGAAGGTGCAAAAGGAAATTGATTTTGTTGTAAATCAAGGAGACAAAAAGGTATATATCCAATCCGCCTATGAAATGTCTCACACAGAAAAGACAACCAGTGAACTGGACCCTCTGCGACTGACGAATGATTTCTTTGAGAAAATCATCATGCGTCGGGATATTCCGGCGTCATTTACGGATGAAAACGGCATTCGTCATATCAATGTACTGGATTTCCTGCTTGGCAAAGAAACGATCTTCTGATTCATAAGATAATCGGCATATGGTAGGATGAATCTTCTGGATGAGGTCGCGAGCATGGCAGCGGATCTGGATAGATTCAATGATGCGAGGAGAAATTTATTATGGCAGTAAGAAAAGCAGATGAATCAGACAGATTGTTTGTAGTTGAAGTAGGTATGGAGAACCGTGCACCGGAGGAGATCGCTAAAGATGCGGCTTTTCAAATCAGTGCATTGTTCGACAGGCTTATCCTCAACTGTAAAACGAGATGCAACCCCTCTCGTTTTACAGTTGAGGCCCGTAAATCAGAGCAAATCAGATAGACCATATCCAGCATGTTCTGGATGTTGCGGAAACCATATGCTTTCCGGATGATCAGCTTGATCTTGTTGTTGGTTGCTTCGATCCTTGCGTTGCTCATGCCTGAAGCCTCATAAATTTTCCTATATCAGTTTCTAATATTTGAAGATCTTGCTGAGATTTGACAAGACTGCATTGAAGTAGTGATAGAGTAATGCAGTCAATTCCTCCGGCGTTTCCTGCATACCTCTTTCAATCCATTCCTCAATCCATCCGCTGACACCGTCCGCAAAGAACACCTTTTGATAAGCATCCTCATTGGGGAGGGTTCCTGTCAATCCGATTTTCTCGCGGAGAGATGCCTGCAAAACGGAGTCTCTTCCGGTTTTATGAAGGATTTCATAAAAGACCTGGTGTTTTTTTATATGGCGGAACAGGCTCTCAAATACATCCCGTGGTTTTGCATCCGGATCTGATTCTAATTCTTTGGTCCATGTCATAATCAGAAACTGCGCATGACGCTCCAATACTTCCTCCTTACTGCGATAATGGCGATAGAAGGAAGCACGTCCGACGCCTGCCCTGTTACATAGCTCTCGAATGGATATTTCGCCAAAGGCCTTATCTTTCAGTAATTCTATCAGGGTTTTGGCAAGCTGCTGCTCAACATAATAGATCTTGGTTGATTCATCTTCCATGAGTCACTTTGCGTCTTTCTGTCTCATTACGGGTGAGACACTTGTATCAATTTTTCCTTTATGATAGGCTGTCCGAAAAAGAAAGGCAAGAAATTCATGAAAAAACACAGGCTATTAATAATCACAGGCATTATTATGCTCATAGTTGCTATGTTGACAGGCACAGGAATACTTGCTATAGCCATTCATCCACAGCTTGCGGTAGGCTGGATTCAGAAGCTCATGTATCAGAAGAATCCGGTGAATACATATTCACCTTTGCATGAACCATCGGAAGGAATGACAGAATCCGGCCTTTACAAGATAACAGACCGGGAGTATGGCACCGAGTATCCGAACAGTTTTCTGGATATCACCTATCCTTCCGGGAATGTCAAAGAGAAGCATCCGACGCTGTTTTATTTTCATGGTGGTGGTTTCTTCGGCGGCAGTAAGGATATGGGCGATCCGATGGCTGCTACCGAGGCGACCGCATTGCTGGACGATCTGTGCGCGGCGGGCTATACAATCGTCAATGTCGACTATGCGCTGGTGCCGGATTACCATTTTCCGGTTCCGCTCATTCAGGCAAGTCAGGCATTTGCATGGGCAAAGGAGCATGCAGATGAATATCATCTGGACATGGAGCATGTCATAATCATGGGATCCTCTGCCGGTGCGATCATGGTATCCCAGATGGGAAGCGTGATCACGAACAGTGATTATGCGGACCTTATCGGCGTCACGCCATCTCTGTCTTCAGATCAGGTGAAGGCTGTTGTAATTGATGATGCGCCACTGGATTATGATACTTTTCCTTTTACATGCAGGCTGCTGATCGGAAACTATGTCAAAGGTACCACGTTCCTTTCGAAAGAGGATAAATCGCGTTATAACAACATTCTCCATGTGACAGGAGCCTATCCTCCTTCATTCCTGCTTGGAAGTGAATATCGGACGGATATGAATGAGATGCATGATGCACTCGAGAAGGTGGGAGTGGTTAATGAGCTTGCTGATCCTCTGGAGGAAGAGGGAAAGAAGATGCCACACTGCTTTGTCGCTGCAGAGAGAACGGATCCTGTTGCCCGGAAGGCATTTCTCAGGTTAACGGACTTTTTGAAAAAACATAGTTCTGTCCCATGCCCCGGTCTGCAAGCTTCGCGTGACCGGAATTCATAGTGCTGAGCATGAATTTAAATCCTTTTCCCTCTTTATCAGGATTTATTAAATGTTAAAATACTACGTATACTAAGGGGGAAGATTCTGATGTGAAAGTGCAAGGGCTGATCCGGCATCAGATTCTCGGGATACGGCACAATGAAAAAAGTGGATTTTGAAAACGGAAATATCACACAGAATATTTTAATGACGGCATTGCCGATGCTGATCGCTCAGGTCCTGAATCTCCTGTATAGTATCGTAGACCGGATTTATATAGGAAGAATTCCAAATGCGGGGACGCAGGCGCTTGGTGCGGTCGGCCTCTGTTTTCCGGTCATAATTATCATTACCGGGTTTACGAATATGTTCGGCCTGGGCGGCGCCCCGCTTTTTTCCATGGCTTTGGGAAAGGGCGATAAAAGAAAAGCAGCGGAAATTCAGAATACGGCATTCCGGCTGCTGCTCCTGTCGGCGATTCTGTTAACGATTCTTGGAGAATTGTTTGGCAGAGGACTGCTGCTCCTTTTCGGGGCGGAGGGAAGTGAGATTCCGGTTTCACTTTCCTACCTGCGGATTTACCTTCTGGGCACGGTTTTCCTGATGATTTCCACCGGGATGAATCCCTATATCAATGCGCAGGGCTATGCTGCCATTGGCATGGGTTCCGTTATGATCGGCGCTGTGGCAAATCTCATTCTGGATCCGGTATTTATCTTTCTTTGCGGCATGGGTGTGCAAGGCGCCGCTGTTGCTACCGTAATATCGCAGATTCTGTCATTCCTGTATGTTTTGCATTTCCTTCAGGGAAAGAAAAACGGCTTTCCGGTTACGCCAGGCTTCCATTTTCCGCACGCCGGAGAAATCATCAGTCTGGGTTTTGCTCCGTTTATCATGCAATTTACAAACTCTCTGGTACAGATTGCCTGCAATCAGGTTCTGATGGAGTTTGGCGGCATGACGTATGTGTCTGTCATGACGATTGTTTCGTCTGTGCGGTCGATTCTGGACACGCCGGTTTTTGCGGTCACGGAAGGAACATCTCCGGCCATCAGCTATAACTATGGGGCCGCAAGGCCTGCAAATGTCAAAAAATCCGTCCGCATCATGATGTCGCTGGCACTGCCATATACGTTTATGGTATGGCTTCTGATCATGCTCCGGCCGGAATGGTTTATACGAATTTTCAGCAGTGACAAGACGATTCTGCAGGACGCATCCCGTGCCTTGCATTTGTATTTCATGGCATTTATCTTTCAGTCGCTTCAGTACAGCGGACAAACCGTGTTTAAGGCGCTGAATAAGAAAAAGAGAGCAATTTTCTTCAGCCTGTTCAGAAAAGTCATTCTTGTTGTTCCGCTGACCTATCTTCTTCCGCATATTGCGAATCTGCGGACAGACGGTGTTTTTATGGCGGAACCGGTTTCGAATGTGGTTGGGGGGACGGCTTGTTTTTGCGCAATGCTTCTGACCATATGGCCGGAGCTAAACAGGATGGCAGCAGGAAAAGAGCATTCCTGAAGGATCAAATAATGGGAGTCTAAATAGCGTGTTGAAAATGATCAAATGAGATATATGATTTAGCCACAAGGAGGTGCTGCCATGCAGATTGTTCCAATGAGAGATTTAAAAAATACAGTTGAAATTGAACGAAAATGTGCGGAAGAAAATGGCCCTGTCTTCGTAACTAAAAACGGGTATGGGAGACTGGTCGTGATGGATATCGATTATTATGAAAAAACCATGCAGTCTATGGAAGAAGCACGCATGGTCAATCGCGGAATTGCTGATTATGAAAAGGGAAAAGTGGCTGATGGAAAATCTTCATTAAAAAAGCTGAGGGAGAAATATGACATCTGAACCATACGATTATGTTTTAACGGAAACAGCGGAACCAGAATAATATCCTAAAAACGATTTAGTTTTAGTAAAATCATAATAATGATATCCGATATTCTCCCGGCATCACGCCATACTCTTTCCGCTGCTATCCTCCTTATCTTTAAGCGCCTCCTTCTGCCGGCGCCTTTCCTCTTCCTCTCTCTTTTCGCGCAGAATGCTCCCCTGCGTGATCCGGTCGGTCTTTTCCCGCTCCGCGCGGTAAGCTCTCGGGGAAATGCCATACATCTTTTTAAAAGCGTCCTTGAAATAATTGGAATCGGAAAAACCGCAGTTGATTGCAACTTCCGTAACGGAATGGTCGGTTGAACGCAGCTCCTGCGAGGCGTGCTCGAGGCGCACGTAGGAGAGGTATTCTTTCATACCCATACCGGTGACAGCCCGGAACTTTTTGGAGAAGTAACTGGAAGAGAGACCGGCCTTCTGCGCCATCGCGTCCAGTGTAATATGGGTATTGTAATGTTCGGTGATATATTTCGCCGCGGACAGGATCTCTGCATTTCCGGCTTCCGCACCGGAAGAAAGTGTGGATTCATAGTTAAAAATACCGTGCCGCCCGCAGTTGACAAGAAACTGTTTCAGGTACATTTCCATCATTAACGGCGTACTGGCGTCATCAACCTTTTCCTCCTGCAGCATGGACTCAAAGATGCCGTGCATCATATCCCGGTAGGCAGCAGGAATATGAATCAGAACAAGGCGCAGAAACCGCTTCCGTGCATCCGGCAGAAACTCCTCGCCATCCTGCAGAAGATAAGATTCTTTGAAATAGACATTGATCCGCTGACAGGACGTCAGATAGCGGTTATAATGCACCATGCGGGGCGGAATGATCAGAAAATCTCCGCCGTGCAGGTCATAGAGACTGTTGTTGATGAAAAAACGGCAGACCCCTTGCCGGACGTAAAACAGTTCGTAGTAATAGTGAAAATGATTCTCCGTCATCAGATAACTGGAGGACCGTGTCGTCTGGTTTACATAAATACGATCAATATTCAAATCGGAAACGCGCATCGGAACAACCTCTTCTGGCAGGCAGATATTGCCTTATCCTTACAGCCGGGTGGCTATACTTACTGATATCTCGTAGCAGTATATACAAATAATAACAAATAATCAGTATTATTTGGGACAAATCCACCATTATTTCGTAGTATAAGAAGAAAAGAGCAGGTATTTTATTTACATCAGCCGGGAGCGGAGTTGAAAACGCTTCAAGAGGGGAAGCCGTTTCCGAAAAGAGTGTGCTCTTCCGGCAGCAAAAATGTCTTTTATTAGGGAGGATACAAAAATGAGAAAACAAATCCTGACCACCGTACTTGCGTCAACAATGGCCGCTGCGCTTCTTGCCGGCTGCGGCAGCGCTTCCGGAAGCAGTGACAGCGAAGCCACGAAGGAGGCTCCGGCAGCTGCTACAGAAGCCGCGGCTGCATCTACAGCAGCAGCCGACGCAGGCAGTTATGAAAACTGCACGCTGACCATGGACTGGTGGGGCGGCGATTCCCGCCACGAGGCAACCCAGAACGCAGTCAAGGCCTTCATGGAGAAGTATCCGGGCATCAACGTTGAAGTCAACTTCGGCGCATGGAGTGACTGGGAGACCGCGAAAGCCGCGGAGTACGTTTCCGGTAACAACCCGGATGTCCAGCAGACAAACTTTGACTGGATCGGCAAGTATGACGGCGCAGGTGATGTCTATCTGGATCTGAACAGCGTTTCCGACACGCTGGATCTGACACAGTGGTCCGACTCCGACCTTGAACTGGTCAAGGATGTCAAGGGAAATATCGCGGGCGTTCCGGTCGCGATGACCGGCCGCACCTTCTTCTGGAATCAGGCGACGTTCGAAAAGGCAGGCCTGAAAACGCCGACTACCTTGGATGAGCTGCTGGCGGCAGGGCCTGTTTTTAAGGAAAAGCTCGGTGACAACTACTATCCGCTGGTGACAGGAGAATATGACCGCGCAATTCTGATGACCTATTACCTGCAGGAGCAGTACAAGAAGCCGATTATCGATCAGGATGGAAAGCTGAATTTCACGCAGGATCAGCTGCAGGAAGGCCTTGCCTTCATCGACAAGCTCGAGGACGAGCATGTCATCCCGACCGAAGAGTACATCCTTGGCGAAGGCGCGGATTCCATGGATAAGTCCGCCCGCTTTATTAACGGCGAGTACGGCGGCATCTTTGAGTGGGACAGCGCGTATGCGAAGTACGTTTCCGCGCTGGGTGACAACGCGTCCGGCTTTGTTGTCGGAAATGTTCTGGACGGTCTGCAGTCCTACAGCAAGGTTTCTCTGATGTTCTCCATCTCCGCCAAAACAGAACACCCCCGCGAAGCAGCACTGCTCCTGCAGTATCTGCTGAATGATCCCGAAGGCGTCAAGCTGATGGGCACAGAGCGCGGTATTCCGGAGTCCAGGACGGCTTATGATACGCTGAATGCTGCCGGAGCTCTGGACAAGATGGCAGTCGAAGCGCATAACGCAGTGATGGACAGTAAGCCGCTGTACTGGAATCCTCTGTTCGACGACTCCGGCTTAAAGGGCGCGACGTCCGCATATGTGGATGTTTTCGACAACCTGTCCTATGGCAACTATGACGAGGCGGCTGCGGCAAAGACTTTGTACGAAGCATATCAGGCAGTCTGCGCGCAGTAATATATATAACCGCCGGCCATGCGGCCGCGGTTCTGAGATCTGTGGGTTCAAGGCATAGAAAGGAGATCTGCCGTGTCAGAACTGACGGCTGCAACGAAAAAGAAAAAGAAATGGAACCGGGGCAACATCGGCCTCTTGTTTATACTTCCGTGGATCATCGGCTTTGTCCTTTTCAAGGCTTATCCGTTTCTGAGTTCTCTGTACTACAGTTTTACGGACTATAACCTGTTCAAGGGGATCACGAAGTTTACACTCGAAAACTACGTGAATGTATTTAAGAATCCGACGGAGCGCAGCTCCCTGATCGTTACCTTCAAGTACGCATTCATGACGGTGCCGCTGAAGCTGGTGTTTGCGCTGTTCATTGCCTATATTCTGAATTTCAGGATCAAGGGCGTGAATTTCTTCCGTACCGCGTATTATATTCCTTCCATCCTGGGAGGCTCGGTCGCGATTGCCGTGCTGTGGAAGGCTTTGTTCAATGACGACGGCCTGATCCGTACAGCCTTCGCCAGCATCGGTATCGACGCGCCGCACTTCTTCACGAATCCGAACTGGGCACTGTTCATGATCTGTCTTCTGCGTGTGTGGCAGTTCGGCTCCGCCATGGTTATCTTCCTCGCGGCATTGAAAGGCGTGTCGCAGGATTTATATGAGGCGGCATCGATTGACGGCGCCGGCAAGTGGGTTCAGTTTTTCCACATTACGGTTCCGCTCATTACGCCGGTCATCTTTTACAACCTGGTAACCCAGCTGGTACAGGCGTTTCAGGAATTCAACGGACCGTATATCATCACCAAAGGCGGCCCGCTCGGATCGACGACACTGATGTCGCTCCTTGTATATAACAACGCGTTCCAGTCCTACAAGATGGGCAAAGCCTGCGCGGAGGCGTGGGTGCTGTTCCTGATTCTGATGGTCTTCACGGCAATCGCGTTCTGGAGCCAGAAGCACTGGGTCTACTACGCCGATGAGGATGGGAGGTAAGCGTTCACATGGCCAAAACAAAAACACTCAAAGAAGCAAACCGCCGCCTTGAAAAGCGGCACAGGATTTCGGTATTTGTGCGTTATGCTGTTCTGATCCTGGTCGGCATCCTTATGCTTTACCCGCTGATCTGGATGATCGGCGCGACGTTTAAGAACAACAGCGAGATTTTCACGACAATGAATCCGGTTCCCCTGCATCCTACGATGCAGGGATACGCGGATGCGATGAAGAGCTATGGCGGCAACATCAACATCTGGAAAGCCATGCTCAACACCTACAGCTATGTCATTCCGGAAGTAGTGCTGACGATTGTCTCTTCGGTGCTGACGGCATACGGCTTCGGACGGTTCAAGTTCAAAGGGCATGACATCCTGTTTACGCTGATGATGGCGATGCTCTTTCTTCCGCAGGTTGTTCTGAATGTTCCGCAATATATGCTGTACAACAAGTTCGGCTGGGTCGGCTCGCCTTACTATCTGGCGCTGATTGTTCCGACGGCGTTCGCGACCGAGACGTATTTTATCTTCATGCTGATTCAGTTTCTTCGGAACATTCCAAGAGAAATGGAAGAGGCGGCTGCGATTGACGGCTGCAACGCTTTCCAGACGCTGGTAAAGATCATCGTTCCGATGCTGATGCCCGCCATTACAAGCTGCGCGCTGTTCAAGTTCATGTGGAGCTCGAATGATTTTCTGGGACCTCTGCTTTATGTCAACACACCGGCGAAGTATCCGGCGACAATCTTTGTCAAGCTGTCGATGGACTCCGACGCCGGTTTCAACTGGAACCGGATTCTCGCGACTTCGCTGATTTCGATTATTCCGAACATCTGCGTCTTTTTTGCCGCGCAGAATCAGTTTGTGGAAGGCATTTCCGCAGGCGGTGTCAAAGGCTGATTCCGTATTTCCGCGGGGGATGCCGCGACTGCAGTGCATGGGAAGAGCGTCAGCCGGGACAGCGCTGCATGGCAGGAGTGTAAACCGGGACAGTTTTAGATAGGAGAGGCGAATGCACGGCATTTTTCATCCGGACAATCCGGTTGTCCGCTTTTTTGTAAAACTCAGTTACATCTGGGTACTGAATATCCTGTGGCTGGTCTGCAGTCTGCCGCTTTTTACAATCGGCGCTTCGACGACAGCGCTTCTCTATGCTTCGATGAAGCTTTTAAAGGATGAGGGGACACCGGTGCAGAACTTTTTCCGGTCCTTCCGTGAGAACTTCCGGCAGAGCACCGCGATCTTCCTGCTTTATCTGGGCGCCGGAGCGGTGCTTGCGCTGGACCTTGTGTACTGGAACCGGCAGGGAAACGGGAGCACGATGAATCTGCCGTGGGCGCTTTCGTTGGCAACCTGCATTTTGTATGGGATATCGTTTTCCTATGTGTTCGCGATTCAGTCCCGTTTTGTGAATCCGGTGCGCGCTACGATCCGCTTTGCGCTGATTCTGCCTTTTCATCATTTGAAGGAGACAATTCTGATCGCGCTTACATTGTCGGTCCTTGTATATCTGAATGTCGCCTTCTCCGCGGCAGTTAACTTTATCACGCTGAACTTTGCGGCCGGGCTGGTGGCGTATTTGTTTGCGGTGTTTTTCACGAATATCTTTGCTCCCTATATGCCGAAAGAGCCGGCGGCCGCGGACGAGGATTATACCGCGTCACAGGACGGGGACCCGGATTTCGAGGAAGCCGTTGCCGCGCTGATCCGCTGCAGCGAGGAAGACACGGCATACAGTAAGGAGTAACACATGCGAATCGATATACAGCCGGGGCTTCGCCTCCACGACACGGACCCTTCTCTTTCCTTTGAAGAGAGACTTCAAAAAGCGCGTGCGCAGGGATTTACCTGTGTGCAGCTGGCGCTTTCCAAAATCCCGGAGCTTACCGCGGATCCCGCGGCGCTGACACCCGGGTACGCGGCGCTCATTCGAAAAGCACTGCGGGAAGCGGACCTCGACCTTTCGGTTCTGGGATGCTATCTGAACCTTGGAAATCATGACAGCGCGGCAATGCAGGATATCCAGACAAGGTACATAGCGCATCTTCGTTTTGCCGCCTTCCTTGGCATGGGCGTTATAGGCACGGAGACCGGCTGGCCGGGCTCTGCCGGAAAACCGGACAAAGAAGCGTGCAGGAGTGAAATCGCATTAGAGCATTTTCTTCTGCATCTTCGTCCTATCGTCAAAACAGCCGAAAAGTTCGGCGTTTTCCTCGCCATCGAACCCGTCATTTCGCATATCGTATGGAACGCGAAAAGAGCACGTGTTGTGCTGGATTCCATCAATTCTCCCAACCTGCAGATTATTCTGGACCCGGTCAACCTGCTGGACCGTGAAAATGCAGACCATGCAGACGAGGTCATCGAAGAAGCAATCGACCTTCTCGGAAAAGATGTCTGCATTCTGCATCTGAAAGATTATGTTCTGGCGGGAGAGTCGATCAGACCCGCAGGCTTCGGCAGGGGCGAAATGAATTATGAAAAGATTCTCCGCTTTGCGCTTAGATGCAAGCCCGGCATACAGACAATGCTGGAAAACACCACACCGGAGAACGCGGTTTCCTGCCGGGAGTATCTGGAGCAGCAAATCGCTGCCATTCAATTGGAGGAAAAACACCATGGAACCAGCGGTTAAAAAGAAGATTGAGTCCTATCTGGACTATCTCCTGCAAGGGTCAACCGCGGAAGCGCCGCTGTGGAATCAGGAAATTATCCGGAGCGGAAAACCAAACAGCTGGAATTATATCGACGGCTGCATGATTACCGCGATACTTTCCATGTATGAACAGAGCGGAAAGACAGAGTATCTTGCCTTCGCGGACAATTTCTGCAGCCGGTTTGTTAAGGAAGACGGAACGATCCGCACCTATCAAGCGCAGGATTATAATCTGGACAATATCAATCCCGCGCGAAATCTGATTTCGCTCTATACGCTGACCGGGAAAGAAAAGTACAGGAAGGCAGTGGAAAATGTCCGCGCGCAGCTGCAAAGCCAGCCGCGGACAAAAGAGGGAAACTTCTGGCACAAGAAGATCTATCCGGATCAGGTCTGGCTGGACGGCCTGTACATGGCGCAGCCTTTCTATATGACCTATGAAACGCGGTTCAACGGAATGCGCGGCTGCGGGGACAGCTTCCGGCAGTTTGTGAATGTAAGGAAACACATGAGAGACGCGGATACAGGCCTTTATTATCATGCTTATGACGCGTCGAAGTCGATGTCATGGGCAGATCAGGAGACCGGCTGCAGCAGGAACTTCTGGCTCCGCGCGGAAGGCTGGTTTGCCGGCGCGCTCGTGGACACCGCGGAAGCAATGGACGAGCAGCTTTATTATGAATACAGGACACTGCAGTCCATGCTGAAGGAGCTGATGGACGCTCTGATTCCCTGGCAGGATGAGAGCGGCATGTTTTATCAGGTGATCGATCATCCTGAAGATCAGAGAAACTATCTGGAGACTTCCGGAACCGCGCTGATTGCTTATGCCGCGTTAAAGGGAGTCAGGCTTGGCTATCTGCCGGAGCGTTACGAAGAGATCGGCGTCCGCGCGATGGACGGAATTGTGAAAAAGCATCTGATTACCAACGAGGACGGAACACCGGGACTTTCCGGGATCTGTCTGGTCGCAGGCCTTGGAAACCCGGCGAGCCGGGACGGGTCCCTCGGCTATTACTTCAGTGAGCCTGTCGTATCAAATGACGCGAAGGGCACGGCGCCTTTCCTGATGGCATACACGGAACTGGAGCGCATGCGGGACGGGATGACGCGGATATGAAATTAAGATTAACGGGAACTTTTACCAGAAGCGCTTCTTTCGAGCTGGACATACCGGATATATATGAAAGAGAGCTGCCATTTACAGTTACTTTGAACGGAGAAAAGGTTCTGGAGACCAGAGCCAATGTCTTCTCGCTGTATCACCTCCTGCCGGACACGGAGTATACAGTGTCGGCAGAAGACGGAGAAAGGCTTACTTTCCGCACCAGAACAGAAAGCGTCCTTTTGAACGTCCGCCGCTTCGGGGCGAAGGGGGACGGAAAGAACGATGACACAGCCTGCCTGCAGGCGGCGATCATGGCCTGCCCGAAGGACGGAACCGTTTATGTGCCGGCGGGGGTGTATTGTACGGGGCCTTTGTTTTGCCGCAGCTATCAGACGATTTATCTTGATCGGGGCGCGGTTCTCCTCGGCAAAACAGACCGGAACGCCTACCCCGTTCTCCCCGGCATGACGCGCGGCACCGACGAGGCCGGCGAGCTGCCGCTCGGGACGTGGGAAGGGAATCCTCTGGATTGTTTTGCCTCGCTGATTACCCTGATCGGGGTCACGGATACGGATATCACCGGCGAGGGGGTATTGGACGGAAACGCGCAGAACGCCGACTGGTGGGAAAACACCAAAAAGCGGAGAATTGCATGGCGGCCGAATATGATCTATATGCAGCGCTGCGCGCGGGTGCGTGTGCAGGGGCTTACGATCAGAAATTCTCCGTCATGGACGGTGCATCCCTGCTACAGCGAGGATCTGACATTTGTGAATCTTTTGATCATCAATCCGCCGGATTCGCCGAACACGGACGGTTTCGATCCGGAGAGCTGCGGGAATGTGCAGCTTCTGGGCAGCAGGATCAGCGTGGGGGACGATTGCATCGCGATTAAAAGCGGCAAGTATTATATGGCTGTCTATCATCTCAAGCCCTGTACCGGGATTGTGATCCGTAACTGTCTCTTCGAGCGGGGGCACGGCTCTGTCACGATCGGATCGGAAATCGCGGGCGGCGTACGGGATGTCTTTGTTTCAAAGTGCCTCTTTATCGGAACGGACCGTGGCATCCGGCTCAAAACAAGACGCGGCCGCGGTAAAAGCTCCGTCCTCACCGGGCTGACTTTTCAGGATATCCGGATGCGGAAGGTGTCGATGCCGTTTACGATCAATATGTTCTACTTCTGCGATCCGGACGGACATACTGCATACGTGCAGGATCAGAATTTCCATCCGGCGGACGAATGGACGCCGAAGATCGGAACGCTGCTTTTCCGGAATATCACCTGCACGGATGTGGACGCGTCGCTTGTCGCGGCCGCAGGCCTTCCGGAAAACCCGATCGGAGAGATCCGGATGGAACAGATCCGGGCGTCGTTTCTGCCTGTTTCGGAGCAGGTGCCGCTTGTTCCGCTGATGATGGACAATTATCCAAAAGTAGCCGGACGGGGAATCCTTATCCGAAACGCGGAGAAAGTCATCCTGCGGGATGTGGAGGTAACAGGTTCGACTGATACTGCACCGGTGCTGGAGAGCGTCGGAGAAGCCTGCGCGGAGCAGGTGAGATTTACAGACGAGTTTGCGGAGCCAAATAGCCGCTGATCATGTGCTGCGGCTGTAATAATCCTGATTGAATACGTATGAAAAGCCGGCAGAGGATGCCGGCTTTTTCTGACCATCGACCGGATGCATTGCAAGGCTTATAATTAGTCCATAACGGAAAAAGGGAGAGTCAGCGATGGCATCGGCGCAGCAGGCGGCAGAAATCAAAGTAATTGAAATAAGGAAGAAACAGGAAACGGACAACCTCGTCCGCGCGCTTCTGGATATGGGAGAAGCCATGATCGGGAGCGGTGCGGAAATCTATAGAGCCGAGGATACGCTTCGGAGAATTGCGAAGGCGTACGGCGCGAGTGACTGCGAAGTCTTCATTATTACTTCAAGCATTGTAATCACGCTCGAACTTCCGCAGGAGCATCCGCGGACCCGGACCAGAAGAATCAGGAAACCGGTGGAAAACGACTTTACAAAACTGGAAGATCTGAACGAACTTTCGCGCGAAGTGTGCGTCCGACCGATCCCGGCGCAGCAGCTGCGGCAGCGGACCAGTGCTATTGCGGGTACAGGCGCGCAAAGACGGGGGCAGTTTCTCGGATATATCCTTGCTTCGGCAGCGTTTTGTCTCTTCTTTACCGGAAATCTTTTGGATGCGCTGGCAGCGGGCGTTGTCGGAGCTTTCCTTTTCTGGATGCAGATCTGCGTGGGGCCGTTTTGCATGAATTCGGTCGTACTGCAGTTTTTATGCTCTTTCTTTTCGGGAATTATGATCTGCATTTTGCACGGCGTGTTTCCTTCCCTGCAGATGGCCAAAATCATGATCGGCGACATTATGCTGCTGATTCCGGGCGCCTCCTTTAC
>DFHP01000025.1 GCA_002371335.1 Eubacterium sp. UBA3720 | reverse complement strand
ATCATAGTGATTTCTATTCCTCAATCGTCAGGCGCATAGGTCCAGCCGTGATCCTCGTGGTAAATGGTCATCATGATCCTCCGTAATTCTATATCTCACTCAGCAGTCGTGAGATTATTACCGGCATTTGTGCCCGGAGGCGGCCTCAAAGTTATACTTTACGATTCCCAGATCGATCTTGACCATGGGGCCTCTTCCTGCTGTAATCACGGGTTCCTCCCCATCAAGAGAAATAAGAAATTTTTGCTGATTCATGGCCGTCGGCGCCATCATGGCCGCCTTCACACCGTTTTTAAACCAGACCGGCATCTCCGCTTCCGGAACATCACAGAGTTTTGCCAGGGGTTTGGATTTGTGTTTTTCCCCTTCAGTCTCGCCGTATCCGATCGCAATGACGCAGACGATCTTTTCGCCGGCTTCTTTATCCGCCTTGCATTTGCCGCGGCCATATGTTCCTGCCACCCAGCAGGTATTGAGTCCCATCATCTGCGCAGCAAGTACGATCTTCTGGCCGTAATAACCGCTCTTTTCATCAAGATCCGGCATGGCTTTTGGGCCGACAACCGCGATGTAATTCTTCGCATTTTTGAACTTGCCGTAATGTGCAAGAAAGGTGTCAAAACATTCCGGGTCATCCGTGATCAGCTGCATGTGCAGACCGCTCTCTTCATTGCAATTCTCAATCAGGGAAGTCAGCTCTGCCTGAAGATCTTCAGAAATTGCCACATCCTTATATTGCCGGACACTGTGCCTGATTTTGATTGCTTCTTTGATATCCATCATGAATCCTCCACATCTATACACTTAAATCCATCAATTCGTAAGATTCCTCCCTGTTATAGTGTCACCTCCCTCGATCACGCATTACAAAAGCAAAACTGTCACGCAGATCCTCACTAAAACCAGCAAGATCGTCCAGCTTTATTACTGGCTTGCCCACAGTATGAAGTCAATCTTCTTTGTTTCACTCAGATTCTCATAGTCCGGGAATTCCTTATTGAATCTTTCAATCATCTCCTTTGCCTGATCTGTGTGCAGGAATGCTAAATACCAACTACAGATGCGATCATATAATACGACGGCATTTGAAAGCCTGATCTCCGTATTCTTGCCTTTCAATCGGAGCTGCAGTGCTTTCAATACATTGCTGTCCCAGATAGGCATATTTGCATCAAGGGTAGCCAGCATCTTGCTGGCGAAAGAGGCTTCTATCTGCCCTGTTGCCTGATACAAGCGCAGTAGTATTTCACCAAACGTTATATCTTTTCGTGCTCGATAATCAATCATCAATCGGAAGTACTCTCTTTTCCAATCAGCACCTCTTCTAACACGATAGTATCCGCTGTATTTTTTCTGGTATATAGGATCACCTATAGCATCAATTCCTTTCATGATATCTGTATAGCGGACTAAATAATTCTTTTGTGCATGGAGCTTTGCGAATGACTTATCAAGGTCAATTGACGGCAGAAAGCAGTCTATTTCCTCTTCAATAATTCCTTCCGGCTGCTCCAGATATCTGACCTTCTTCCCTGTCTTTCTGGCATATTCAATCTCTGACCGGGTGCTGTCGCCGATATAGCCGCCAACATTGATGACGTAGATCTCGTCAGCCATGTCAATCTTGCGCTTGTGCATGTCGTCGAGCATCTCTTTCGTCTTTGTCAGAGTGCCCTCATCCATGTTCTCCCAAACTTCCATGTCGCCGGAATGGCCGAAGAGTCCGACGCTGATGACGATGTTACCCTCTAATGTCAGGCGCTTCTGGGTTTCCATGAAAGCGTCTTTGAAGCGGGTGCTGCCGCAGAGGGTGATGACTTTATACTTACCAACCATACCTGTATTCCTTCTTGTCAGCGACAGGACTGCAAGCCGCTGATCAATTTACATTCCCCCGAGTTTTTCATAATAAGCCTGTTTTGTATTTTCGAGTTGTCTGATTCTCATTCATATCTGTTTTTGCTCCAAATTGCGTGATGTGTACAGGGGGACAGAAACAAAAGGACCGTCCCTATTTCTCATGACAATATTCGTAATACCAGCATTGATACGGATGCAGGCACTGGTCACCGGGTTCGACCTCGATCTCTTCGGGTTCTTTCTGGCGGCGGTTGAGGTCCCAGATATGGTCATTGATCCAGCGATAATAACCCTTTGCCTGCCGGGTGACTTCCACCGGGACAAAAGGGTTGTCCTGGTCCTGGCCGTGGATCACAATGAAGATCTTGCCGATCTTCAGTTTACACCGGGAGATGATGTAGTACTGAAAACCTGCATCCTTGATATGCTGGGGAGATACCTCGCGGGCATCCTTTACTTCGTAGAGGTCATAGCCGGTTTCTGTCTTTCGCAGAATGTCAGCGGCACAATAGTTGTTGTAATTGCAGAAGGCCGCTTCACAGATGACTTCAACGCCGCGGGACAGGGCATCCTCTGTATTGGCGAGCATTGCCTTTTTGTCCGGAATAGTCGTCCCGGGGCGGTATACGGTCATCTCTTCATAGGGCCCGAACATACCCATAGCCCTGTCCCCGAACTCGTTTCCTGCATCGAGTCTTGCCTGAATTTCAGGCGGGATGATCATGAGCGACGGTTTATGCCTGTCCAGCCAGAGCATCTTGGGGCACTGCATACCCCGCATAAAATTAGTCTTTGTAAGTGCCATAGTACGTTTTCCTGTAAAGTGTCTGCAGTGTCTGCAGGGCGGATCATCTCACTTTTTCAGTGCCTGGCTCAATGAATGGGGAATGCCGCGGGGACCGCGGACTGCAAAAATGCCGTATTCATCCTTGAGCTTCTCAAAGGTAAAGCGAGATGGTTTATACCGCTTCAGCAGACGTATTTTCATGAGGGCCTTTATAGTCAGAACCCCGCGTCTGTAATCACATGGAATATCCGTTTCCGTGACCTTGCATTTATAAAGGATGGCGGAAACGGGAGCGGCGGCATACATAAATACCGTATCGCCCGGCCTGATTCCTCTGCCCTGCTTCCAGTTGATCTCCTTTTTCCCGTCAAAAGCATGCTCGATGTCATAATACTTGGGATTTGCAGGAATGATCCATTCTTTGGGAGGACGGATCTTCTGTTTCTTCTCTTTGGATGCGGTGACTGCATAGCTTTCGTCTATCCACCTGCAAATCTCTTCAAGGGCAACCGTGCCATCCAGGAGAATGGAAATCCAATTTCCCCGGCTGATGTGGTAACCGCGAAAAAACCCTGGCTGCTGTATGAGCATATCCGCTAGCATGGGATCGCCCATTTTCACGTTGATGACATCGACCCGGTCTGTATCCTGCAGCCCAAGCTTACCCCCGGGCGCATCCATGATGATCGCAAACCACTTGCGGTTGTCTTCATGGCGGAGGACAGGGTAGTCCGGTGCTGTGGAAAAGGGATAATCCGGCTCTATTCCGTATTTCTTTTTAACATAGCTGAATATTTCTTCGATCATGTTCATCTTCATTGTAAAAGAGCTGCGTCACGGCAGATGCCCATTTTGCTCATTTTCTTCGCCACTTTAATTAATAACAAAACTCCTCATGTATAAAAAACTAATAAAGACCCAAACCACTGACACAGATACCAGGAACCCAATCACCGTCAACATACAAGCCGCCGGATCCTTCAATTTTGATAAACTCAGCACTGGATATATCGACACTGAATTCAACAGGAGAATCCTCACTGTTAAAGTATATCATTCTTTA
>DFHP01000088.1 GCA_002371335.1 Eubacterium sp. UBA3720 | reverse complement strand
AAATTTCCCATCCTGCTGAGTTTCACAATTACCTAAAAACTAATATCCGCCGGAAGAATCCGGCTGTAATTCTCCTGCAAATCCTTTGCATAATGTTTGATCTTGTAACGCATCCAAGGCTGCTATAGCTGTAATATTAATAGAATATGCATATATTAAACCTAGGATACCCTACTATAACATTTTTTTCTGCATTCTGCAAATATACTGTTTATTACTATTTTCCACTTTTGGCCCGTTCCGTTCTTCCTTTCAAAACCTTTTCCTTTTTTACATAGTTGCGTCACTTTGTTGCGCTTAATTTTAGTTATATATATTTACTAAACTTCCCACTTCATTATGAAGGGGCAGTTATGATCGTTTTTTTATTACAGCAGACCATTCTGAAAAAACTTGTTTCTCTTATAACATTTTCTTATTCATAAATTGGTATCATAATAAAAAGGGCGCCTTTCATTAGAATGTACTTATATATTATTGGGGAAGATCAATTAAAATGCAGAAAAAAGAATTTAATAAAGACAGGCCGGAAGCCTTCAGAGACCGTCAGAAGTTTTCTTTTATCTTGAAAAACAACAAAAGTAAAGAAGATAAGATCATTATCGGTATAATCAACAATCTTCTTCTGGTTTCATTTTTGACAATGTTCACGAGCCTTATCGGAGCCACGCTGGATGAAATCATAATCAGTCATTTTTTGAGGGATAATGCTTTCGCCGCGTTCGGCCTTTCCAGTCCGCTGACAAACCTCATAGCACTTGTGAACAGTATGATCGCCACGGGCACCGTCGTGGTCTGCGGAAATATGATCGGAGCAGATAAGCCTAATGAGGCGAACAGCTCTTTTGCTTCGGGTTTTACTCTGAGCCTGATCATCGGATGCACTATAGGTCTTCTTCTGTTTCTTTTTCCTGAGGTCTCCAGATTCCTGGGCTCAAAAAAAGAAGCCGAACTATTTTATCCGCTGTTTTTTCAGTATGTAAGAGGCCTTGTGCCGGGATTGCCCGCAATGTTGCTCAGCACTCTGCTGATTCCTATCGTTCAGCTCGACGGCGGCAAAAAATGGGTTATCATTTCCGCAATCGTACTGGCCGGAGTTAATCTTAGCGGCGACCTGTTCGTAGTAACACAGACGAACCGGGGAATGACGGGCGTCGGAGCCGCGACCTCAATCAGCTGCTGCAAATAAGGGACCAAATAAGGAACCGCGTATCATTACAAAAGTGTAACGTCAAAATTACCACACGTGTAATATTTTAACATTTTTGTAATGATACGCAGCCCTCTTTAGATTCTCTTTATAATATTTACAAAACCGCTGATAAAGATAAACATTATGATAGTCCATGCGATAAACGCCTGCGGGTCTGCCTGCCCGTTTTTCCATTCGAGCGCTTTTTCTGCGACCATGAAAACCGGAAACACGATCAATATCAGTATCAGGGCTGCTCCGGTAAAGCGCCGCAGCCATTTATATCGCATCAGACGAGTCCATACAGGAAATCCGACATATCTTTCCAAACCTGCTTTTTCAGCCAGCCCCTCAAGCTTTTCCATGACCTCAGGATATTTTCTTCCCTGACTCTCTTCCTTCTTCACGTAGTTCAAATAATAATCCAGATCAAGCGGATCTGCAGCCTGATCCTGGATGATCTTTTCACAGAGGTCCAAAGCCCCGTCAAGATGTTCCCTCTCTTCCTTCAGTATCTCTTCCTGACGCCGCAAAACAGTCTGCAGGTCTTCTCCATCCAGAATAATGCTTTTTATCATTTCAATTGAAAGATCCATCTTGCGATATAATATGATCGCTTTCAGGCGGTTTACATCTTCATCCGTATAAGAGCGATAGGTGTTTCCTTTTTCTCTATCAGGAAGTATCAGACCTTTTCTTTCATAGAAGCGAATAGTACTTATTTCCAGTCCCGTTATTTCTGCCACTTCACTTATTTTCATGAAAAACTCCATTCCGCCGTTTTGCCTACGGCACAGTTCAAGTCTCGCTCGCGAGATTTGGCGCGGATTTCGACTATCCTGCAACTTTTTATCCGCCATCCGTAAGGATCTGATTCGTATGATCTATTATTTCTTCCGGGTACTCAAACATGGCAAGCAAATTTACAGCGTTTGATCCGCCTCCGGCTCCCTGCCTGATCTTATAATCGAAAGTAATCCTGCCTTCGTTTAATCTGTATTCAAAATGACAGCACCGGTATTTGTCTCTGAGTTTCTGCAAAAGAACAACGTCATGAGTCGCAGCGATAACAAAACACTGCTTATCGGCAAAAAAGCCAAGAAGTGCTTCCGATATGGCAAGGCCTTCCCGTTGATTTGTCCCCCTCATTATCTCATCGATCACAAATAATACTGTACCGTCGCGTTTAAGTCTGTCCAGCATCCGCTTCATATATTTGATTTCCCGGATATAATAGCTTTCTCCCAGAATAATATCATCACGAATCGCCATTGAAGACATGACATCTATTATCGGAATGCTGAATTTCGCTGCTGTGCATGTATGAATCGTCCGGGCAAGCAGCACGTTTATAGCCGCTGCTTTCATAAATGTTGACTTTCCGGAAGCGTTCGCACCTGTGATCACCGTGTTTTTTCCTAATACAATATCATTCTTCACCGCGTTTTTTATAAGCGGATGATACAGCTCCTGACAAACGATTTTTTCTGCCTGATCAAAATCCGGAATACACCATAGACCAAGGCTTTTTCTAAACGAAGCACATGCTATGGCTGAGTCTATCATTCCCGCAAATCGAAAAAGACGCAGTATAGCTTCTTCGTTTCCGGCAGCCTCCCGCATTATCTTTTCATAAGCCACCAGGTCAATTAACGTTATCCCCCAGACGTAGTCTGCGAGTAAATATCGCGGATCATTAAATGCCGCTTTTTTTTTGCCGTAAAGCTGCCTGCTGCTCTTTCTGTATTTTTCAGCAATTCCAGATCAAATCTGACCTGATCTAAAACGGAACTTTCAGATAACGGCCAGGTGTTTTCAGCAAACCGACAAAACCTGAGGATCCCGCAGATATTATACAGGGCATAAAACATATGCTCCATCTTTGCTTTGGTAACAATATAGATCATAAGATTTATAAGGGCAACGGAAATCATCAGCCCTCCCCATAATGCAGACCTGAAAACGATCATTCCTGCAAGGAAGCTTACAAGCAATAACTGCAAACATCTATAAAAGTTAATGTTATTCGGCACATAGTCAGATATCACACCGAGCATTACCGGAAGATAATAGCTTTCATCTGATTTTCCCAAGTCATTCAGTCTGTACTCATAAAGTAAACGCCCCTCCTCATCCTGCCCAAACAATGACGCCAGATTTTCAAAAAAACTCAGTTCTTCTTCCTCTGCCGGCTCGTGCAGCTGCAGATAAAGAATCTGTTCGCCTGCAAAGCTCCTCGTATGATTGATCCGGAAAAACACCTCATCCATCTCAAGGTCCGACCACGTAACATCATCTGTCCCGCCCCGGCCATACTTTTCATAATACAATCGAGTCAACTTCAATCGATCCCTGCTCATATAAGCCGCCGGCAAATCCCTTGGATCACATCCCCATTGCTGCCGAAACATCTGCATCGTCCGCCTCTTTTTAAACAGCATATCATCACCCCTTCCCTGTCATAAGTATTAAATACACTATGAACCAGGTGCAGAGTCAATAGGGATCGTGTACCTTTAAGTTTTTTTTACATGCGTAATACTTTTTTAAAGGTACGCGGTCCCATTTTCATTTAAGAGTATATCCATCTCATGCCATTTTTCGCCGCCCCAGTTTGATTGGGACTCGCCTAAATCGCGGAAACCGAATTTTTTATACATCTTTACCTTGTTTTTAAGACAGGTAAGCACAAGCCTTTTTCGTCCGCGCTCTTGTTCTTTCCTGCAGTAGTTGAAGACCAGCTCCCGGGCCAAACCTTTTTTCCGATATTCCGGCAGTACATCAAGCCCAAGAAGCATAATATTCTTCCCCTCCGGATCATGAAGCGATGCATCTGTAAAGAATTCGTCCCTGAATTCATATTCATGAACGGCAATCCCATTCAGAAAGCCGGCCATTTTCCCTTTTTCCTTATCTATCGCAACAAGAAACAGCTCCGGTGCCGCTTGTACTCTTTCTGTCATATGTTCCATCGAGCAGGCCTCATTCGGTGGAAAGCAGATCTTTTCTATTTCTGCCGCCTCTTTGGCCTCATTAAGCGCGATCTGACGAAACTCAAATCTCTCATATATGTCATCACAGCTGATATTCAGCTTCGAGAGAATATCTCTGGCTTTTTCCCTTCCTGCATCAGTCATATACGCATACTTGTACGAACCGTCTCTTCTTCGTTTCGGCTTTATTATAAGTTCCTTCTCATCCAAACGATCGATCGACCCGAACGGATAATTCTTCCATGAAATCTCATTAAACCTGCTGCCTTCCCCATCCGGAAACCTATTCAGATAGAGAAGCGCAAGTGTAAGCTCGTCTATCGCTTCCTCTCGTGATTTTTTATTATGCATCCTTCACTCCTATCAGGTACCGTGTACCATTACAAATGTATTACACCCCTTAACATTTTCTTAATAGTACACGGTCCACATCTATAGTCCACATCTATACGTACTGCGAAAATATGCTGCGATCATCTCCATGAAATCCCTGTCTTCCTGAGAAAATGACATCTTCTCTTCCCTTCCATTTCACATACATACATGTCTTGATATGATTATAACAGCCCGCTCATATTCGTCAACGCATATGCTAAACATTTCACAGTTAGACACAGCATCTGAAAAAACAATTCAGGACCGTGTACCTTTAATTTTTTCTTACATCCGTAACATTATTGTAAAGGTACACGGTCCGTCTAGACGTCTAGAATTCGCCTCTAATTCTGGCATAATCCTGACGATAACTTCTTTCCGGGACCGTGTACCTTTAAAATTTTTTTACATCTGTAACATTATTGTAATGGTACACGGTCCGGCCGGAGTTCGCCTTCACTCTTGGCGACGACGACTGCGACAGCCGCGTCGCCTACGATGTTAGGGATGACACGTGCCATGTTCAGGATCCTGTCGATGCCGGCCAGGAGCGCGATTGTTTCGAGCGGGAGATGAACGGCGTTGAGAACGATGGTGAGCATGACCAGACCTGAGCCGGGTATTCCGGCCGTGCCGATCGAGGCGAGAACGGCGGTGACCATTACCATCACCTGCTGCGTTACCGTAAGATGGATCCCGAATACCTGTGAAGCAAAAACTACCGCAACGGCTTCATAAATGGCGGTCCCGTTCATATTCATAACCGCGCCAAACGGAATGCAGAAATCGGCGATCTTATCGCTGACGCCAAGCTGTTTCGTACATTTGAGGTTCAGCGGAATGGTTGCCACGCTGGAGCATGTGGCAAAAACAAAAAGTATCGCTTCCTTCATGGTCTTAAAGAACTTTATGGGGCTGATGCCGCCATATGCACCAACCATGAGGCCTCCCTGAACAAAAACAGTGAATAGGAAGCATGTCAGATAGCAGGCGCCAATCGTCTTAAGATAAGGCAGCATGACATTCATACCATATTTGCCGACAATATCAGCCATAAGTCCGAAAACGCCATAGGGAGTAAATTCAAGTACAATGTTCGTGATCTCCTTCCAAGCCTCCGTCCACGCGCGGAAGAAATTCAGCACCGGAGCGCCTTTATCCCCCAGTTTGATCAGCGCGAATCCCAGAAGCAGGGCAAAAAAGATAATCTGCAACAGGTTCTGTTCCGACAGCGCATTAAAAGGGTTCGTCGGTATAATATTCATCAACGTCTCAGCGACACTTGGAATCTCGCCCGCGTCATAAGGCGTGGAGGACTCCATCACAAAACCGGCGCCGATCTGCATGACATTACACAGCACCAGACCGATCGCAACAGCAACTGCAGTACCTGCCAGGAAGAGCCCCAGCGTTTTTCCGCCGATCTTACCCAGCGTTTTAAAATCCTTGACATCTGCCGCTGCACAGATGAGAAGTCCAAGGACCAGCGGCGCTACGACCATTGTCAGCAGACGGGTCAGAATTGTTCCCAAAAAAGCCACCGCGCCGGCTCTCTCTCCAAGGATCAGTCCTAGGACGATACCAAGGACAAACCCGATCATGATCCTGGTAAAAAGACTCAGACTTTTCCATTTTTTCCATACCTTCATTTTATTTTCCTCCATTTCTCCGGGAATTCCGCTGAATTCCACTGCTGCATCCAAAATATTGTATAATCGGAGTTATTTATAAAAACTTCCCACATGACATTTCTGAAGCAGTCTGATCATGAAGCAGGAAGTTTTAGTTGTTTATACAAAGCGGCAGACGTGATCAACTGCGATATCGGAAAAACCGTATGCTTCCGCTTTCGTCATTTTTCCATTGCAGATCTCTTCGATCGCTGATACCATCTCCCGCCCCATTTC
>DFHP01000024.1 GCA_002371335.1 Eubacterium sp. UBA3720 | reverse complement strand
TACCACTGAACTACACCTGCAAAAGTGATTTCCTCACCGACAAAAGCTAGTATACTATAGCTCCCCCGTGAATGTCAACCACTTTTTTTAACTATATGAAAGATTATGAACAACTTCTTTTATGCTATATGAAAAAGCCTCCTATTTACCGGTTGCGGCCTTTTCGTCTTCATCATCGTCGATATTTTCCCCGGCAAGGCGCAGTATATCTTCCGCCTCCTCTTCGGAAATACTCATGAAATCTGCAACCTCATCCAGATAGACCTTGCGCCCCATCTCGTCCCTGAGAATTTCGATACTGTCCTTCAGATCCACTACCTTATCCACAAGGCGCTCATCACGGGCATGTACATCCTTCTGTTCCTCTTCCAGAGAATGGATTCCCGAACGGATCTCTTCCATGATGACCTCCGGGAGTTTTTTTTCGGCGTCTTCCTGTCCGTAATCAAAAACATCCAGTGCAAGCACCAATCGAAGATTTCCCTCCTGGATCATATCAGGAAGCAGAACGGCGCCCGTATAAGATCTTACTGCCTGATCAACCACATCCTGAAGAAACGCCTCGGAGAGCCTGTTTCTGGCCCCTTCGTCCCCTCTGGCAGCGCATTCGAATGCATTTCTGAACTCCTCGGTATCTTTTTCAAGGAGCGGCATGGACATCAGATCTTCTCTGTATCTGATCAGGAAATCCTCTTCCTCCTTCGTCCACTCGGGTCTGATCTCCGAACTGTCACTTTCCTTTGAAAATCCGCCGACTACGATCCTTTTTGCCATAAGGAATTCGTAGACAAGCTTCATCTGCGCTTCGTCCAGATCAAACTCGCCAAATTCCTTTTCAACGTCTTCTTTTTTTATATAATAATGATTCCGACCGGCAGTTTCCATTATTTCTGTCAGTTTCTTCTGCAAATCAGCTGGCGTCATATTCTTATCCTTTCTGAAGACAGGTTTTAGTCTTTTTATAAAAACTTCCGCTTCATGTTGAAGGGCAGTTCTGATCATGAAAATAACATCGGAAAGGTTTTGTATTGCGGCCGGTACTTTGAATTTTCAAGTGTATACGCAGAAAATTCATTAGTTCCGCTGCCTGCAAGAAATAAACGGGAGCGTCCTGACGATGTATTTTCATGATATAACAGTTCTCAAATGCCATGCGGGAAATTTTAATCTTTTGTTATTTGATGGATTTGTTTCATCCTCTTTATCCATTCGTTACATCCGCTCTCTCAATGAGGATGTCACATATGCGCTGTGTCTGAATATAATCCCGGACACTGCTTTCTCCATTCTGTTTCAAAAGTTCTTCTTTCGATATTCCAATGTATTCGCAGTACTCCTGCAGCTCCTTTTCATAATCAGGATCATCTTTTGTCACGCCAAGCGCCTTCTCCAGAGCTTCCAGCAACAGACGGCTTTTCGTGGCGTGGCGCGCGTACTGGTCTTTTCTGTGATCGAACTCTTCCTGTGTAAGGCCGAGTATCTCCAGATAGCCGTTCAGATCTGTCCCGTAATTCTCTGCATCTGCAGCGGATATTTCGTCAAACACTGCTTTTGCTTCATCCACATAAGACGCCGGCAGATACATGATCTCCGAGCCCGTCTCCACCGCTGACCAGGCGTCAAGGCGAAGCTGGTTCAGCGAATTCATGTCGCTGTTTTTTTGCAGAAATTCCTTCGCCGACGCAATGTCCTCTTCCGCAGGTTCTTTGACTCGCTTTATTGTTATGATCGTCGGTACAAATCTGACGGGTTTTCCCGCAAGAGCCGCATCTTCATAATCCGACGGCATTGTAAGATCCAGTTCTGTACTCTCGCCTTTTTTCAGACCGATCAGCCCATCCTCAAATCCTTCCACGACAAACGTCTGATCTCCTACTCTGAGATCATATCCGTCGCTGCTAAGCTGCTGTATTTCCTGGCCATCTATAAAGGTATTGAACGCGACAGTCACGGTATCGCCTTTCCGGACCTTTGCGTTTTTGTCAGTAACCTCCACGGCTTCCTGTATAGATTCAGCATAATTGCGTGCTTCCTCATCAGTGACCTTCGCAGCCGTTTTTTTAAGCTTCAGACCTTCGTATTGTCCGAGCCTGATACATTGTTCCAGAGTAAAATCGCCTTCGAGGATTGGAGTAGTATCCTCGATTTCCCCCTCAATTTCCGAAGATGCTTCAACATCAACGATCTCCTGTGCCTCTTCTTCCGGAGTAACGGACAAAGACGACTCTGCCTCTGCAGATTCTGTTATTTCCCCGCTCTGTTTTTTTTCACATCCGCCCATCATGCAGGCTGCCGCAATGACACCGGAAGTGACAATTGTCATAAGTATTCGTTTCATCTGTTATACTCTCCTTATTTCCTATGATCTGTAACTTCCTGTTTCCTTCTGATCAGACAGAAATCTACGCTCTTCTATCTTCTGCAATATGCCTGTATTTTTCATTATACAAGTCTCGCTCGCGAGACTTGTACTTTCAAGAACGCCTCCGGCGTTCTTGCCGCGCCGCGCCCGGGGCGAAGCCCCTTCCACTGAGCGCGGCTGCGATCCGCCGGAGGCTTTAACTCAGTCGGGAATTGTCACCCGCCACTGAGTTAAATTTGCTATAACCCACCGCCTACAGGCGGGGGGACTCCCCGACTGAGTTGAACTGATCGTGAAAACCAACGCTTCTGAATTGTTTTAAAACAATTGCTGTGAGTTCTCTCTTACTTCCTGAAATTCGTCTTTAGTCATCACCTCATGCAGTCCGATACGCGCATAGTCTGTACCCATCTGCATATAGAACATCGTCTGATCATTATGAATGCAGTAATATCTGAATCCCTGATCTTTCAGATATACAAAGCGTTGATTTGTATCGGTATAACCGCTCCACGGACCAATATCGGCCTTTCCCTGAAGCAAAAGGATATCTGTCACGCCCACGATGCTTTCTACCTCGCTCTTCCACTTCGCGGAATCACTCTCTACAATAGCCAGCTCACTTCCATAACTGACGCCTGCGTAGGAATTGCAGGCAAAACGCCATCCTTCTGCCTTCAGCGCATTTGCAGCGGCCTTTGCTGCTTCTGCATTTTCCGCGTCAAATCCCAGAACGCCTTTATTTCCGGTAACGCCAAGGATTCCTCTCGCTCCGTTGTATGAAAAGTCAGGATGTGTCTCTATAAACGCATCCAGACAGCTGATCACATCATAATTACCCGTCAGTTCCTGTCCTGCCGCGGCAGTCCCCGTTCCCGACTGGGTATTTCCTGCATTTGTGCTGCCGGACTGTTCATTGCCTGTTTCTGAACCGTTTTCGCTTTCAGAACCATAGCTATCATATTCTTCTTCGTCACCGGATGATTCGCCGCCACCATAGTACTCGTCCTCCGGCGTCTCTTCTGTATCCTCATATACCACCGGCACAGCATGATCCGCGCCCTCATCTACACGCGTGTTTAATACAGCCGTTTCACCTCTTAACGGATGTATTAATCCTGCCTTCAAAAGAGCATTCTGTGTGCTGTTAAAAGCGGTCTCGGAACTGCCGGTATCTGTTTCGTACGATGTATTGCCGGCACTTTCTCCGTCAGAATAGTTTTCCTCTTCCGTATCGGTATAGCTTTCCTCTTCGGAATAATTCTCTTCCCCTGAAGAATTCTCAGTACCGTCAGTTACGGCTTCGTTTGTGTTTTCTTCACTTCCGGAGCCGCCCGCTGCCGGATCCTTTTCCGCATCGGTACCCGCAGCTGTCTCCAGCATGCTGGCAGCATCAAATGTTTCCGGCATAACAAATGTATTACTGAACTTTCCGTCTGCATATACAAGAGAAGTCGCGTGGCCTGAAACAGCCTCTTCCTCGGAATAAGAAACGTTTCTCTGGGCAATGATCAGCGGCTTTTTCCCTGCCGGAACAGTGATCTCGGCTTCCGAAATATTTCCGTCAGTGTTCTGGAACATGCTGTAAAAATCGATCAGAACATACTGGTCATCATACAGCTCCTGAAGAATTCCGTTGAAATCGCTGACCGTCATTCCGGCGCTTCCCGAGGCCTTTATAACCTCGGTATTCTGGACTTCAGTGTCCTCTCCTGTCTCTCCTTCCGTTCCTGCGTTTTCCTCTGAAGCCTTCTCCTCCTGTTCCGAATTATATGTCCTGAGAGCAGTCTCGTAAGCTTCATCCACCACGAGCTGTGGGAAGGATAGAAACAGTACGTCATCCGACGCTACTACTTCCTGAATGCCGTCATCCTCTGTTGCTTTATTTGTCGTCACTCCGTTTTTGGCAAATCCAAGAAGCGATATGCAAAGGACCAGCACCATGATGATCGCGCTGCCCGTCAGAATATTTTTCTTCAGTTCCTCTCTTTTTTTCTTTACCACAAGCGCTGCTTTCCGCTTTTTTTCTCTGCGCTGCTCCGTACTTCCTCCGGATCCTTTCGTCTGGCCGGCGCCGGTCTTTTTTGCAGCGCCGCCCGCGGCTTTATTTTTTTTCTTTCCGGAAGCGGCTTCAATGTCTGCGGCAGCCTTCTTCTTTCCGTTTGTTTTTTCTTTTACGACTGAAGCTGAGCTGCCTGCGGCAGCTTTCTTCTTTCCGGAAACAGCTTCAATGCCTGCCGGCGTCTTTTTTCTGACCGCGGATGTTTTTTCCTTTGCGGCAGGTGTTTCTCCTCCCGCCGGTTTTGATGTTATGTTTCCTGCTGTTTCATTGTTTGTATTATTTCTGCGTTTTTCCGCCATTTTTAAACTCCAATTTAAGTCTCGCCCGCAACTTTTATCATATCTACGCGTCTTATTGAGTTATCATAACGCAAATCACGTTTTGAGGCAACAAATTTGTCCCTTGCGGACTCATGGGCGTCCTGTAGTTTTAAAATATACAGGCCTAACTTTCAATTGCCTTTTCTTTTTATAAATGCTAAAATATTACAGTATGTTAGAAGGAGGATGAAACACGATGAAAATTTGGATTTTTCTGCTGATTCTCGCTGCGATTGTTGCGGCTTTTCTGATCGTTCTCACGATCGTCGGGAAAAGAGCCCAGAAGAAACAGGATGAACAGTTAGCTCAGATGGAGGCTTCCAAGCAGGTAGTCAACATGCTGGTTATTGATAAAAAAAGAATGCGTATGAAGGATGCGGGGCTTCCGCAGATTGTTCTGGACAATTCAAATTTCCTTGCAAAGCGTTCCAAAATCTATGTGGTCAAAGGCAAGGTCGGACCAAAGATAGCTACTTTTATTACTGACAAACCTGTATATGATATTCTTCCTGTAAAGAAGGAAGTTAAGGCTTCGGTCAGCGGTCTCTACATTATGTCCGTCAAGGGAATCCGCGGATCTCTGGCAACGCCGGCAAAGGCGAAAAAGAAAGAAAGCAAGCTTGATCAGCTCCTGAAGAAAGGACGCGGAGAGGTCTGATTCATTCGCTGTATCAGGTATTACGCCTCTAAGTTCTGCTTCCGTTAAGTTCAAGTCTCGCTCGCGAGACTTGGCGCGGGATTCGAACGGAACCGGGGACGGAGGTAAGTTCCGTTATTGTTCAAGTTTCATTTGCGAGACTTGGAGCGGGATCCGGGTCAGCTTCAGCTTCAGCTGACGTCTTCCAAACCGCAATCCCTGCGTACCCTCGTGGAGCGTTTATCTCAGCGGGATATTGGACCCCCACTGAGACGAGCTTTTCATAACCCGCCACTTAAGAAGCGGGGGCTTTTCACACTAAGATAAAAGAAATTACAAAAACCATCCGGAATCATAAAGTACCGGATGGTTTTTTTGTATGAATATATTTTCCGGCGAAAGCCGCTGCTGATATTTCAAGAACGCCTCTGGCGCTTTTGCCCGTTCTGTCATCACGCCCGCATGAATCGTATGTTTTATCTTGAGTGTGCGCTCTTTCGGCATGAATCGTGTGTTTTGTTTTTCGTATGCACTTTTTCTGCATAAATCCTGTACTTTGCTTTGGCCTCCTGTCACTTTCTGGCCGCGATATGAATCTCCACCCTGCAGTCCTGGATAAAATCCGCATCCAGCGCCATGGAGTATTTTACAAAAACATCGATATCGTTTTCTTTTTCTCTCAAATCCAGTTTCCAGGTCGTTATGCCTGTCTCTATGCTCCCGAACGGGGTCTGATAGTCAGATTCCGTCTTTTTGCCCGGCTCAAAAATCATGAAACTGTTAAGATATCCTTTTTTCCGGATCTCCATACGTTCTTCGGAAAATTTTATCAGGTTTTTCGTGATCTCGCCGGTATCGTCAGCAGTTTCTTCATATAATACATAATGGAAACCGTCTCGGTAATTATATTTGCCGGGGACCACAAGCTCTATGACTTCTCCCTCTTCATCGCCTGCCGAATGTCTGCCCCGGACTGTCACCAGTACGTTATTTATCATTAAGTGTCTCCTGATAGCTTTCAATTCGTATCTGTTTCGTGGCTTTTACGTCATACGGAAGGATCAGATTTGCGAAAGCATTGAACTTTTCTGCTGTGTCGCTTGCAAAGAACTGGTATTTCTTTTCCTCCTCCGTCTCAGAATCATTCTTCAGGTTTAATTCTGTCAGCATGCGGTCCAGAGCCTGGGCCGTCTCATAAGCGGGATTTACAAGCTGAACTCTTTTGCCCGCGACCTTCCCGATAAGCGTGCTTAAAAGAGGATAATGCGTACATCCAAGGATCAGTGTGTCGATTTTTTTGTTCAGGACCTCATAGAGATATCTCTGCGCAACGATTTCCGTAACCATATCGTTGGTCCAGCCTTCCTCCACCAGAGGCACAAAAAGCGGGCAGGCCTTTGCGTAGACCTTTACATCTTCGTCGCCTTCCGTCAGCAATTTCTGGTAAAGATTGCTTCGAATCGTGCTGTCTGTGGCAATAACGCCGATTTTTTTGTTTTTTGTGGCTTTCAGCGCCATGTCGGTGCCCGGTCTTACCACTCCGATGATCGGTATATCTATCTCGTTTTCAACTGTATCCAGTGCCAGCGCGCTGGCTGTATTACAGGCAACGACAATCGCTTTCACGTTCTGCGTCTTCAGAAAATTTATGATCTGTCTTGAATAACGAATGATCGTGCTTTTGGACTTTGTTCCGTAGGGCACTCTGGCTGTGTCTCCGAAGTAAACCAGCCGCTCATTCGGCATGTTTTTCATGATCTCACGGACTACTGTCAATCCGCCTAAACCCGAATCAAATACGCCTATAGGCGCATACTTATCTGCTGTCATTATTTAATCCTTTTTCCTTTTAAAAGAGCCTGATTTTTATATTCTAGCACAGTGTGCCCCTTTAGTAAATACCAAGACCGGCGGATATCACAGGCTCAAAACCAATGCCGGACCTTTAACAGATTTATCCCTGTATTTCTAACGGAACAAAGTCCGCAAGCGGACTTCAACTCCCCGACTCCTCAATCTTGAGAGGAACGAACCTGACTTTGCCCGCCGCCGCACAGCCGCGCAGCTGCCTTCCTCTGTGCGGCGTATGCATTCCCCGAAGGGTTTGTGCCATAGAAATTTACGTTATTTCCTATGACGATTAAAGTATCAAGAGTCCCTTGTTCAGAAATTGTGTAAAGCTTCATACGGTTTCCCGAACTCGTAGTTTTGACACCCGAATCCTATGACACAAAAAACCGATCGATCATTCACATCTGAAATGAAAATGACCCATCGGTTTTTATCTTTTCTGAAATTTATCCGATTTTTTATGCAAATCTGAAGCCCCGCTCAATAGAAGCGATCTTGCCAAGGCCGATGAAAAAACCAGAAATAAGAATTGTAGTAAAAATTGCTGTAGTCATGTAGAAATACCTCCTAAGTATGTTTTTTGTTAGTGTTTTTAGATTAATAGTATTTTTTGTTGTTGTGTTGTCTGTTGTTGTGTGCCTTTCGATGGTTATAATATACCCGGCTATGCTGAACCCAAAAAACATACTTTCATAAGAAAAGCTGAAGAAACCTTTCCCTCCCCTTAATAAACGGAACCGGGGACGGAGACGGGTTCCGTTCCAATCCCTCGCCAAGTCTCGTGAACGAGACTTGAACAGTAATCCCGGGACAAATCTCGCGAGCGAGGCCTGAACAGTAATCCCGGAACAAATCTCGCGAGCGAGACTTGAACAGTAATCCCGGGACAAATCTCGTGAACGAGGCCTGAACAGTAATTCCGGGACAAATCTCGCGAGCGAGGCCTGAACAGTAACGGAACTTACCTCCGTCCCCGGTTCCGTTCTGAGTGTGAGATGAAACGGTTCAGGATCGTGACCGACAGAAGCATACATATGGCTTCTTCGACGGATTTTGCAAGGATCAGGCCATTATAGCCCCATATGTAATTAAATATAAGTAAAAAAGGGATGTATAACAGCATCTGTCTTACTACTGTAATGCTGAAAGCGTAGGCAGGCTTTCCCATGGCGTTGAATGTGTTTCTGACGATAGAGACTGCTCCTACGAAAGGCAGTGAAAGCATAAACGCCCGCAGAGTTTTTGCTCCGATGCCAATCACCTCTTCTGACTGCGAAAACATACCGACTAATCCTGGTGCAAAGATTCCATAGACCGCCATGATACCCAGCTCGATAAGCGTTGTTTCTACTATACCCGCGCGGATCAGTTCCTTCATCCGCCGGTAGTTTTTGGCACCGTAATTAAATCCCATCAGAGGCTGGCATCCCGCTGCCATTCCCTGATATACGTAATTACCGAAACTCATGATCTTATTTGCCACGCCCATTGCAGCAACGGAAATATCGCCATAGGAGGCAGCCAGATTGTTGTTAACGATCATCGCGGCTGTTGTAAAAAACTGCTCAAGAGTATGGGGAACGCCGACCAGCATGATTTCTCTCATTATCTGACCATCATATCCGATATATTTGCCCGAAATTCGCAGCAGTGTTTTTTTTGATAAATAGTAATATAGGTAAATGATGACGCTGACTATATTTCCGAGGACAGTCGCGGCGGCAGCTCCTCTGATCTCCATATGTAATGAAAAAATAAACAGCGGGTCAAGGATGATATTTGCCACTGTGCCTGCTATCATTCCAACCATGGAATAAAAAGTAGACCCCTCGCTGCGCAGCAGCTGCCCTATGGCATAATTTCCCATGGTAAACAAAGATCCCGTAAGCATGACCGCAGTATAATCTTTAGTATAAGGAAAGCTGTTTTGCGTAGCACCCAGAAGTTTGACGATTGGATTGATAAAAAGCAATCCTAAACCTGTCATCAAAACCGCTCCGGTGATCAGCATTTCCAGGCCGAGCACCAGAGTTCGATTTGCCTGCTCCTGCTCGTTCGCACCAATGCAGCGGGCAATATAGGATGCGCCGCCGTTTCCTACGATTCCGGCGATGGCGACCATCACCATCATGACCGGATAGGCGAGATTCGTCGCCGCCAACTGAAAATCGTCATGCAGAAGGCCGATAAAATACGTATCGACCAGATTGTAGGCAACCATGAACAGCATACCTATGGTCACGGGGATTCCCATTTTAAGGACCGCTGTGGCAGGCCTTTCCCGGGACATGGTATATATACGTTTGTCATTTTGCTCCTTTGCCACCTTACATCACACTTCTTTCATATAATATCAGGGACTGCTCTTCCCAGAAAAACCCCACAGCACATATTACACCAAATTCCCCTCCCCCGCAATGAAACCGGGGACGGAGACGAGTTCCGCTTTAGATTAATCATACAGGGACATTAAGCATAGTTTTATCTCAGTGTGAGAAGATCCCCCGCTTCTTAAGTGGCAGGTTATGAAAAGCGCATCTCAGCAGGGGCCAATATTCCACTGAGATAAACGATCCGGAAGGATGTGCAGGTGAAGTGGTAAGCTTATTTTGGACACGGAGGGGTTATTATTTTGACATAAATTCTGCATAGTCAATATAACAGGCTTCTAATCCATAGGCACATCTTATTACCATGGACAGGAGCTTAGTGTGAAAATAGTCTCTCATGGCTATTTGTGCCGCCTGTGGGCTTTGTTACTCTTCACTTTTCGAAAAAAACTTCTTGCGTTTTCTGTTAAAACGGAGTATTGTGAATTATGTAAATCAACCCACTTTCTTTATATAACTACTTCTATCGATTATTCTAAACGCATTTCTTTTTTGAATAAAACCCCTGATGACTATCTCCGCGTATTCTGATAAGGATTTTCAATATCAGATACACCCCGGAGAATATAAACTCTTATATTTTTTTGCCGCTCACAGTATAACGGCAGAATGGAGATCAACATGGCAAGAAAAGCTCGTGACATTAGTAGCAGTGGCGTCTATCATGTCATTCTTCGCTCGATTAATCAGCAGCAGATCTTCGAAGATAGAGATGACTTTATAAAATTTATATATATACTGTCTGATTGCCAGAAAAAGTATGATTTTGAAATCTATGCTTATTGTCTGATGTCTAATCATATTCATATTTTGATTTCATATTCAAAAGGAACACCGGGACCTGTTTTTCAAAGTATTGGCGTTCGTTTTGTCACCTGGTATAACAAAAAGTATCAGCGTTTTGGACATCTTTTTCAGGGTCGATTCATCAGCCGTGCTGTTGAAAGTAAGAACTACTTTTTCCGGGCGCTTTTTTATATTCATGAGAATCCGGTAAAGGCACATATATGCAGACATGCCGCCGAGTACCCGTGGAGCAGTTATTCCTCTTATTTGGGACAGAATAATTTCCTGTTGGATATTAATACCCAAAAGGCAATATCTCTTGCCGGTTCAGCAGCAGAACTGCATCGTTACTGGAACGACTACTCAATATCTCTTCTCGAAAACCCTGATCGGGCAAATACAGATGAGTCTATTTTCGAAATCCCGTCAATACAGAAATCTTTGATTGATGAACGTGCACTCCATCAGTTCAGTTCTATTACCGGATGCCGTTCCCCGTCTGACTTCCAAAACCTCCCCCGGTCTCTTCGAAACGAATATATTCACAAATTACATGAAGCTCATTTAAGCTATAATCAGATCGCACGTTACGGCGGCGTATCTAAGACTACCGTTCACCGCGTGCTGAAGCATTAAACGGAACCGGGGACGGAGACAGGTTCCACTGCTATCAGAATATATAAACGAAACCGGGGACGGAGACAGGTTCCGCTGCTATCAGAATATATATGAACAGAGGAACTTACCTCCGTCCCCGGTTTCATTGCGGAACTTACCTCCGTCCCCGGTTTCGCTGTTAAGATGAGAGAAAGGTTTCTTCAGTGTTTCTTATGAAATTGCGTTATTTAGGTTCAGCATATACTGGTAAATTATAACCATCGAAGGAAACACAACGAAAACAACACTATTGATCTCAAAACATTAAAACAAACCATATTTAGGAGGTATTCTACATGGCAACAGCAATCTTTACAACGATCCTTATTTCCGGTTTCTTCCTTGGCCTTGGCAAAATCGCTTCCTGGGAAAACAAGGTTAAACTGGCATAAAGCTGTAGAAGGTGGATTTATATTTTAAAGTACCAAAATACATAAAAACAAATATCAGAACATCCACTCTGATGACACAACACAAAATTGGATTTTTAGGAGGTTATCTAATGGTATCAGCAATTATCACTACAGTTCTTATTTCTGGTTTCTTTATCGGTCTTAGCAAAATTGCTTCTATAAAACCTGGTTTTATATTTGAATAAAGCATTCTTACGAATGAGTTACAGATATAACGAAAACCGATGAATCATGTACATTTCAAGTACTAATGATTCATCGGTTTTTCTTCGTTGTAGTATTCCATCGGCAGATACAGCCAATGATCCTGATCGGTTTTAACCGCCCCAGGTCCATTGCGAAACTTACCTCCGTCCCCGGTTCCGTTGCGGAACTTATCTCCGTCCCCGGTTCCGCTGCGGAACTTACCTCCGTCCCCGGTTCCGTTGCGGAACTTATCTCCGTCCCCGGTTCCGCTGCGGAACTTATCTCCGTCCCCGGTTCTGCTGTTAAGTTAGAGGAAAGGGTTCTTCATTTTTTCTTATGAAAATGCGATCTTTGGATTCAGACTGGTCTGGTAAATTATAACCATCGAAAGGAACACAAACAAATACAACTCAACACAACAACGAAAGGAGCATTTTAATGAAATCTCTTAAAGCTTTGATCAGATACTTTATGATACCAATCGACAAGGATAACTTCAAACAAACAAACGATCTTTACTGCTATATTAACGCTTTCGAATCAAGGCGGGCCGCAAGAGGCATCCTTTTTGCCTGATACAGACACACAATTCAAAAGTTTTGGAACTATCAGATTAAAAATCAAAAAACACACTTAGGGGGTAATTTTTATGACAACAGCAATCTTTACAACGATCCTTATTTCCGGTTTCTTTCTTGGCCTTGGCAAAATCGCCATCTGGGAGCACGCCGTTGAGCTTGCATAAACAGACATCAATCAGGAATAATATTCTTACGATCAAAAACGACGGATAATCCACACCTTGAGTGTAGGTTATCCGTCGTTTTTCATTTCATCGGAAATCACGTCAATCCTGATAAAATAACCCCTTCGGGGAACATACGCTGTACAGAAGAAAGCCGCAAAGCTGCCGTGCAGCGCTGCGCAGCTCCCGCTCCAAGTCTCACAAGCGAGATTTCAATCGCGATCTCTGATCGCACGAGTTGCGCGACGGACTTGTGCGTCTTCATCCGCCCAGCTCTGCGATCCGCCGGAGGCTCAACTCAGATGAGGGGATTGAAACCCTCCACTAAGTCAAGTTTGATTCAATACCCACCGCGTATAGAGGCGGGGACTCCCCGTCTGAGTTGAATTATAATTTCTCAAGGATCTCATCCATCGTGTGCCATCCGAGCACTGCACATTTTACCCTTGCCGGCATATGCGCGATATCCTGAAGCACCGATGCTTCCTCCAGCTCTTCCATCTCTTCTTCCGTAATCTTTCCTTTGATCATCCGGAGAAAGATTTCCGAAAGCCGCCGGGCTTCCGTTATCGGTTTTCCAATGATCAGATCCAGCATCATATCCGCGGATGCCTGAGAAATGGCGCATCCATCTCCTGTGTAGGCGCCGTCCTCTACAATCCCGTCGACCACTTTAAGCTTAAGAACGATATCATCGCCACAGCTGGGATTGATCCCCTCCAGTTCAAAATTCGCATCCGGCAGTTCATGCTTGTGTGTCGGATGAAGGTTATGATCTGTCAGAATTTCATTATAAAAACTATTATGTGCCATAGTCGCATTTCTCCATATCTATACATCTGGACAGAATCCCCGGGGAAAAATCATCTCCACGATCCTGCCATGACAAAACATTTCCCGAACACATTTCTTTTTGAAGTATGAGTCATCCGGGTTTTAATGTCAATCCATGTAACCCATTTTTTGTCTTACCCCGGAAAGGCTCTCTGCCAAACGGTCGATCTCTTCCTCTGTATTGTAAAAGGACAAACTTGCCCGTGTCGTAGAAAGCGTCTTCAGATGCTTCATTAACGGCTGCGCACAGTGGTGTCCCGCCCGGACATTCACTCCGTCCGCATCCAGCATTGCCGCAATATCATGCGGATGGACGCCTTCTACAGTAAATGTGAATATTCCGTTATGTGATTTGCCATCGGCGGCTCCAAGTATATGTACAAAAGGAATCTCCCTGAGTTTTTTCATTGCATATTCACTCAGATGCTCTTCCCGCTCAACGATTTTGTCCAGTCCGATGGTCTTATAATAATCAATGGCCGCTCCCAGGCCGACTGCGCCTCCTGCATTTACAGTCCCCGCTTCAAATTTATGCGGCAGCTCCGCAAAAGTAGCGCCGTCTCTTCTGACATATTCGATCATCTCCCCGCCGTAAAGAAACGGGGGAAGTTCTTCAAGGATCTCTTCCTTGCCGTAAAGCACGCCCACTCCCATGGGCGCTGCCATCTTGTGCCCGGAAAACGCCAGAAAATCCACGTCCAGTTCCTGTACGTCCACCGGAATGTGCGGCACGCTCTGAGCGCCGTCCGCGGCAAAAAAGGCACCCCGCTCGTGAGCAATGGCAGCAAACTTTCTGATGTCATTTTTCACGCCCAGAACATTTGATATCTGAGTCATGGCGACCATTTTTGTTTTTTCACTCAATGCTCTGCGGAACATCTCCTCGGTGATGATCCCGCTCTCATCTACTTCCAGATATTTCAGGACAGCTCCTTTTCTTTTGCATGCCTGCATCCACGGAAGGAGATTGCTGTGATGCTCCATGATCGTAATAAGGACCTCATCGCCCTCCTGAAGATATCGCTCACTCCAGCAAAAAGCCGCAAGATTCAAGCTTTCAGAAGCATTTCTGGTGAAAA
>DFHP01000185.1 GCA_002371335.1 Eubacterium sp. UBA3720 | reverse complement strand
AAGTATTTTGCCAGCTGACAATAAAGAAATAATCCTCTATGAAAAAGACTCCGAAAATTCTCGGAGTCTTTTCTGGTCACTTTTGTCTTTTCAATGTAAAAGAGCTGAAATGGCGGTGCCTTTTATCACTGCGTTTTCTGTCGAGTGGATTTCATAAAGCAAACCACCCAGTGCTTTTCCATATGTCTTTAAGTAGGTATCAAGATACCTGCTAAAGTTCATCTGTTTAAGATATGTTGATCCCTCTGCGGTAATGAATACAGGTGTTTTTGAATCTCTCCTTTCTGCCCGGAGCAGAGCACCTGTAATCGTAACACCGCATAACAAGGCGCTTCTTCTGCATACTGCATCGAACAATTTTGATAATACAAATCGCTCGTAGTTGTCTCTGCACGTGCACAAGAAAATATTCTCTTTGGCTATGCCATGTGAGTATTCACTGATATCTTTTGCTGAGATCGGCTTAGTTTTTCTTACTGTGTCGAGCCTGTCAAAGAAATCTGCATATAACAGGTTTTCTTCGACCGCTTTTCTGAGGACAAAAGTCATAAGACCACCTTGATAACCGCCGGAAACCATTTTCTCAAATCTGTCCTGGCCTGCGTCGATTAACGTAGCGTCAAACAAATCATCTATGTCTCCAGTTGGGAATCCGCAGTATGCACCGGACTCGATGTTTATCATCACTTCATCGTTTTCCTGATATGCTATATTGGTTCCCGTTCCATAGATAAAGCCTGCAAATCCGCTGTAATTGCCTTCTTGATGGTCGCTCCATCCACTCAATGCTGCAGCTATGGTATCATTGATTACGGTTATTTTCTGGTCGTTTGGATATCCCAGTTCCTTCGCAGCAGCCCGAAAGCTTTGCCCAACTCTTTTCCCTATGAGATCAACTACGTCAATCTGCTTGGCTCCTGCAGAAACAATGGCATCTCCATCTTTGAGCGGAACCGTTGCAAGAGAAAAGCAGATACCGATATGATCAGTATGCAAATGCTCTCCAAGTCCTGAAACAATCCTTCTGAAGAATTCTTCCGTTGTAATTTGTTCCTGAATTCCAGGCGTCAGAAAAGGTGGAAGACTGTCCATACCGATAATACCGGTTTGATCGAGTGTGACAACAGTTGACCGGACATTGGTGCCTCCTATGTCAATAGCAGTTACAGATAGCGGTCTCTCCAGCGGCTGAAGCTTTCTGATCCAGGTCGGAATCATTTTCACTGACCCATCCGCTCCATTGCGAACATTCTCCATCTCAGCCAGGAAACGCGAAAGCTCTGTTTTCCAGTCGAAGCATTCTGCGTCAAGTAGATGGCGGTGTAGAAAATCCTTTGTCTTTTTTTCTTGGAAACTAATCAAATGATTCCCCTTCTCTATTTTACTCTTTCACACCACCAGCTGTCATTCCCAGGACAATATACTTCTGGAAGATCACCGTAATCAGCACCGGAATCAACGAACCCAGAATGCCTGCAACACTTATCATTCCATAATCGATAGTAAACTTTCCATTAAATTCGGCTATTGCAACAGGCATTGTCTTTGAGGCCAAGCTGGATGTAAATATAAGTGAGTAGAAAAACTCGTCCCAGCTCATCAGGAAAGCAAGTATCCCCGTCGCGATTGCACCGGGTCTTGCAATTGGCATGAACACATAAAACAGCGTCTGTAATCTTGTCGCTCCATCAACCTGTGCCGCCTCTTCAAAGGATTTTGATATCGATCCGAAAAAATCCTGCATAACCCAGATAATAAACGGGACAATAAACGAAAGATACAATACTACCAGCGGCCAGCGCTTGTCCAGCAGCCCAAGCTGGTTATAAATTCTGTACAAAGGAATTATCATAGCTGCAGGCGGAAGCATATAGGTGAACAGGATCACCAACATAAGAACATTTTTGCCTCTGAACCGCAGATGTGCAAATGCATACGCCGCAAGCGTTCCTACGCACAGGCTAAGAAGTGTAACCGAAACTGCAATAATAAAACTGTTCTTTAATGCAATTCGAAACACATATGCCGGGTCACTGGATGTTTCACTCATAAAGATCTGCCGGAACCGGTCAAAGAACACTTCTTTGGGTATTAGTCTCAGAGGCTTTGCGGTAAGATCAACCGGTCGCATAATACTTGTAAGGAACATCCAGATTACGGGAGCAAGGACACATATGGCAAGCAAGAGGCCCAGAAACATTTCAAGCGCAATGATTCGTTTTTTTCTGGCGGAGAGTCTTGGCTGCACTGAGTTTTTCTTCATAGCTGATCCTCCCGCCTCATCAGTCTGACATACACAAGTGTCATAAGTGCCACAACAAGAGCAATCAGATAGGCATATGTTGCGGCATCTGAATAGTTCAGATTCGTAAATGCCTGCAGATATGTATCATACATAAGCGTTTTCGTGCTGTTGGCAGGACCGCCGCGAGTCATCAGGTAGAAGATATCAAACGCTTTAAACTTTTCTACTGTTCGCATAACAACAATAACCATTATTGTTGGCTTCAAAGCCGGAAGGGTAAGCGCACGGAAACGTTGAAATGCATTTGCCCCATCAACTCTTGCTGCCTCATAGATTGTGGGGGCGATCGACTGAAGTGCTGCCAGAAAGAAAATAACTGCAAGTGGTGTCATTTTCCAGGAGTCTGCAATTACAATACACATCATTGCCGTTTTGGGATTCCCTAGCCAGGATTGATAGTTGCTGATGATATGAAGTTTCATGAGGACAGCATTGATTACTCCATATT
>DFHP01000004.1:6422-9437 GCA_002371335.1 Eubacterium sp. UBA3720 | reverse complement strand
ATTATAGTTTTCGGAGATATAATTGCAATGGTATAAAGTGCTGCGCGGAAAATTTAATAGTTTCCAAAAGTAACCATGGTTACTCTAAAGTGCGTACTTGTGAAAGAGAGAAAGATTGAATATAATTTCTAACTATTTAAAGTGAATAAGGAGATGGATCCATGAATATCGTGAAATTCGGGGTGGATGGAAAAGAAGTGACTTTATATGCGGCTGAGGAAAAAGACTGTCCGCTGGTCGTTTTGAATAATTTTGCCGGGGACGGCAGTTCTGTTCTGGAGGCAGTAAAGGATCAGGATGAACGGGAGTTTAATCTTTTGTGTGTGGGAAATCTGGAATGGGATCATGATATGACGCCGTGGTATTGTCCCCCGCTTATGCCGAATGACACGCCCTGCACAGGGGGAGCGGATGAGTATCTGAATCTTCTGGTGAAGGATATTTTGCCGAAGGCTTTGGAAATAATCAGCGGAACGCCTTCGCGCATTTGTATTGCAGGATATTCTCTGGCAGGATTGTTTGCTCTGTATGCCATGTACCACACAGATGTTTTTGACAGGGCGGCAAGTATGTCCGGTTCGCTGTGGTTTCCGGATTTCAGGGATTATGTCCTTGAGCATTCCATGAAAAGACATCCGGACAAGTTATATATTTCTCTGGGTGACAAAGAGGCAAAGACCAGGAATAAACTTCTGAAAACTGTGAGAAATAACACGGAAGATATCGTCAGATATTATAAAGAGCAGGGAATCGATGTTACCTGGGAACTGAACCCGGGAAATCATTTCCGCGACGCCGCAGTCCGCAGTGCGAAAGGAATCATGGATATTCTCTGAGCAGAAAGATTACGGAGGAATTAATCATGGGAGATACTATATACGGACTATTTAAAGATATTGTTAATAAAGACCGAAGCGCGCCGGCAGTCATCGAGGATAAGCGGACGCTTAGCTTTGGGGATTTATCCGACCTGGTCGATAAGATCGCGGATACCTTTCCTGACGGCACGAAGGCCGTGGGGATCGTGATGAGGCACAGGGCGGAAATGATCGCGGCGATCCTGGCTGTTTTGAAGGTCGGAGCTATGTATGTCCCGGCGGAACCTTCTTTTCCAAAGGGAAGGATACGGTATATGATGGAAGAGGCCGGAGTGGATTTTGTCCTGACGGAGATGCAGTTCCTGTCCAGGCTGGATGGGATAAAGCAGGTATATTACGACTGCTCCCTATGCAGAGCGATACCGGCGTCAGCTGCCCGGACATACAATAATAATGAGGATGATCTGGCATATATTCTTTATACTTCAGGTACCACGGGCCGGCCGAAGGGCGTTTCGGTCACGAACCGGAATGTATGTCATTATGTGAGAGCGTTTGAGAATGAGTTTCATCCGGGGAAGGGTGATATCATGCTTCAGTATTCCGTGTGCTCGTTCGACATTTTTGTAGAAGAGGTATTTACGAGCCTTCTGAACGGGGCGGCCCTGGCGATCCCTTCGGAGGATGATAAGAAAGATGTGAAGAGTACGATGGATTTTGTGGAACGGCATCATGTGTCTATGCTGTCAGGATTTCCGTATTTTCTCGCGGAGATGAATCATCTGCCTTCGATCCCTTCATCACTGCGCCTGCTTATCAGCGGAGGCGATGTATTGAGAGGACACCATGTAGATCATCTGCTGGATAAAGCGGAGGTGTACAATACATACGGACCGTCCGAGACGACGGTCTGCGCTTCTTATTATCGATGCCGGGACGGGGAGGTTCTGGAGGACGGGACGTACTCGATAGGCCATCCGGTAATGGGCACAGAGATCAGGATACTGGATGCGGCGGGAAAAGAAGTTCCGCATGGCGAAACGGGAGAGATCTGCATTTACGGAGGCGGCGTATCGAACGGTTACACCGGTGATCATGAAGAGGAAAACAAGGCTTTTGAGAAGCTTCCGGACGGAAGTACCATGTACCGCAGCGGGGATCTGGGGTATATCATGCCGGATGGAAATATTGCTTTCCTGCGGCGAAAGGATACGCAGGTCATGATCTACGGAAAGCGGGTCGAGGTCATGGAGGTCGAGTCAAGACTGTATCAGTGCAGCGGCGTAAAGCAGGCGATCGTTCGTCCGTTTACCGATGAGGGAGGACTTTCCTATATGATCGCTTATGTAGTGCCAGCGGAAGGCGGTCTTAAGGTTTCAAAGATCAGAGAAGAGCTGTCGGAGAATCTGACAGATTTTATGATTCCGGAGTTTATCGTAAAAATGCCGGAGATACCGCTTAATATGAACGGAAAGCCGGATATGAGCAGGATGCCGGTGGTTATGAAGGAGGCGTAAGCTATGGATATAGATATCAGGAAAGCGGATATTCGCAATATGGAGCTGCTGCTGGAATGGCGGATGAGAGTGCTCCGGGAGGTATTTGCGGACTATGATGATATCCATGCTGCCTCTGTGAGGGAGAATAACAGAGCGTATTATGAGAAACATCTGGCAGATGATACTCACACGGCCTGTTTCGCATTCGTCAAAGGGAATGACAGGATCGTGGGCTGCGGAGGGATCTGCTACCAGAAGGAAATGCCGTCCCCGGATAATATTACGGGGACCAACGGGTATCTGATGAATATATACACAGTCCCGGACGTGCGTGGCGAAGGCGTGGGAAGAGCGATCGTTGAGTATCTTATAAAAGATGCGAAGGAACGCGGTACGGAGAAGATATATCTGGAAAGCTCGGGGGCCGCAAAAAGCCTTTACCGGGAAATCGGATTCTCTGATATGTACGATTATATGAAGCTATGAGCAGCGGAACCGGGGACGGAGGTAAGTTCCACTTTAAGTGGAACTTACCTCCGTCCCCGGTTCCGCCCTTTGTTTTGGTTGCCTGTTAACTGGTTGTCTGATAATATTTCATTATAAATTGTCCGGCCGGATCTCGCGGATATTCATGTGTTTCCGCGGCCGGCTTCATTTATAACAGGTGGGATATTATATGAAACGATCACTTGAAAAAA
>DFHP01000004.1:0-6307 GCA_002371335.1 Eubacterium sp. UBA3720 | reverse complement strand
CGCAGGGGCTGTCCTGCAGGGGTGCGGACAGCCGCAGGGAACGAATGAGGCAGCGGGAAGCGCGACGGAGAAAGAGCTGTCTGCCGCGAAGGAGGAGATAACGGATGAGATCACTGTGTCCGGATCCCCGGATATTCCCGCAGGGGAGGCGAAAGAACTTCCGCGGCTGATGGATGAGGATGAGGAATCTTTTGCAATCGAGAAAGCTCTTGCAAAGACAGATCAGTCCCGGAATGAAGGCGATGAATTGCTTTATCCCGTGGCTGAAGCTGCAATGCAGGAGAAAAAACATTATACATTGATGATCTATATGGTAGGTTCGGATCTGGAGGCGTCGGGAGGATACGCTACTAAAGATATTGACGAAATTATGGATTCAGGAGCAGACCTTACAGATACAAACATCCTGATCTATGCCGGGGGAGCCAAAAGATGGCATTCCGGTATTTCCAGCGCGGCAAACAGCATACTTGACATGAGACTTCCCGAAGATGGCCGTGTCGTTGCGCAGACCGCAGGAAACGCGGATATGGGAGCACCTGATACGCTGAGATCATTTCTTGATTTTTCTGCGGAATACTATCCTTCGGATCATTATGCGTTGATTTTCTGGGATCATGGCGGCGGTTCTGTCTATGGTTTCGGCAGCGATACTTTGTATCGGGGAGACAGCCTGCTTTTGGATGAATTAGATGAAGCGATGAGAAGCTCCGCCTTTTCAGGAGAACAAGAGCTGCGGCTGGACTGGGTAGGCTTTGACGCCTGCCTGATGGCAACTCTGGAAAATGCGGCTCTCTGGAAAAACTATGCGGACTACCTTGTGGCGTCCGAGGAAACTGAGCCGGGCGACGGATGGAGCTATGATTTCCTTGAAACGCTTAATTCATCTGACGACCCGGCTCTGATCACATCCTCGATCGTCAGGTCATATGAGAATTACTATAAGAAAAAAAGAACTCCGTTAAATGATCCCGATATCACTCTTGCAGCAATGGATCTGCGGAAGACTGACGAAGTCGTGACGGCTGTCGATGATCTGACACAGAGCATGATCACAGAGCTGAATGAAGGGAACTTTCCCTCTCTGGCCCGGACACATGCCAGTGTAAAAATGTTCGGTGTCAGAAGCGGAGACGGAAGGGGTTCAGCGTATGATCTTCTGGACGTCAATGATATGGCGCTGAAACTGGAAAAGTCTTTTCCCGAACAGGCAGATGCAGTCAGAAGCGCGGTTTCGGAAATGATCATAGAGAATACCGGAGAGGTGAAAGGTTCCTGCGGCGTTTCACTGTATTTTCCGGGCGAAAACAGAGAACTGTATGCTGCCGCGAAAGACACCGGAGGAGAAATACGCTTTATTTCTGAGACTTTCAGAAAGTTCTCGGATCTGTATGCAGAGAGATGGACCGCTGCGTCCGATGCGGACTGGACTATTGCAAAGATCCAAAAGAACGAAAATGAATATACTCTGCAGCTGACGGATGAGCAGGTACGGAATCTGGGCCAGGCTTCCTATACAGTATTGCAGGAGATCAGTGAAGGCGCCTTCCGGCGCGCGATGTGCCGGGTACGGCTTGTTCCGGATGAAAATAACATCCTGCATATTCCGGCGGATCCTGAACTCATAACGCCTGTAACAGATACCGATCAGACATACGCACCCTATGCTTTTGTCCAGACAGGCGACGATGGCGTTCAGACCTATGACAGCATGCAGCTTGTCGCCGCAAGGAGCGGTCTGCTTGCGGATTATGATTCCGCGGCGGATGATAACATCGTAGCGTCTCTGGAAATGAATGAGGGAAAGCTGTCCGTAAAGAGCTTTACTTATGAAGAAACTTCAGGATCCATCAGGGGTAAAAACACAGTGGAATTGTCTGATTATGTTTTTCTCTACGATATGTACAGCAGTTCCCTTTTTCCCACATGGAATGAAGACGGATCGATGAAACCATATTATGCCTGGGATTCGGGAACGGTAATGGGTTACTATACCCAGGAGATCGGTAATGATCTGCATTTCGAAACCAGACCGGCGTCCGGGTTTTCAGAAGGAGCGATCCTTCAGATATTGCTGCAGGATATTAACGGAAACGACCACGCGTCTGAATATGTAACCCTGAAGGATGAAACAGAGATCAAAGTGGATACGGTTACCGAAAAAACGCCGGAGGACGGAGTCCTGACCTTCAGAATAGACAGTGAAAACAACGCTGCTTTTCTGACAGGATACGAAGGCGCGGATACCAGACTGACGATTCCTTCAAAGGTGGAGGGAATACCTGTGAAAGGTATCGGGAACGGCGCTTTCGGCTCATCGGCGGAGAAGCTGGAGGAGGTTTCGATTCCGGAGGGGGTAGAGACGATTGAATGCAATGCATTCCACTATGCAAAGGAACTGAAACGAATAACACTTCCTTCAACGCTGCGCGGAATATCAACGCTTCCGATAAATAACTGCGGCAAGCTGGAGGCCATTGAGGTAAGAGAAGGAGCCTCCTCAGTCTGCAGCGTCAGCGGAGTCCTGTTTTCCAAGGACAGGAAAAAACTCCTGTATTGTCCTTCAGCCATCGGGGACACCTATAAAATTCCCGACGGAACGGAAGAAATCGTTTACGGAGCGTTCGAAGGTACCTCTGCAGGGACAATCATTTTTCCGGAGAGCCTGAAAAAAATCGGTAATTACGCATTCTTCGACGCAGCGGGGCTTGTGTCGCTTTCACTTCCGGAGCATCTGGAATACATCGGCGACTGCGCGTTTGACGGATATAAATATAGCGCTGATGATGAAGAGGCGCCGGTTCTGGATAACGTATATATCGGCCCGGACGTTTCATATATCGGCGGGAGAGCTTTTTCAAAGCTTAAAATTATAAATTTTGAGGTAAGCGATGATAACAGGGCGTTTTCCGGAGTAAACGGAATGATCGCGACAAAAAGCGGTGATATGCTGCTTTGCTGTCCCGGCGAAGCGGGCGGTATGATCGTGGTGCCCGACGGCGTAGCCGCTTTATCAAAAGGTGTCTTTTCTGAACTTGATCCTACAGCCTGTTTTGTGCTGCCGGACACACTGAATCGTATTCCGGGAATGACCTTCCCGTATGATTTTGACGATAACGGAGACAGGTTATACAGGACAAAGATCATATGCAGCCAAGGTTCCGCTGCCGAAACCTATGCGGCAAAAAATGAAATACCTTATGAAACGCCTGAGAACATAGAACAGATGATCACCGACAGTGCATACACCGTCAGGGTCATCCCGGGAATAAGCGGGACAGCCCGGTATCATCTTTATAATGATCATGCGGTTTTTGTACAATACAGGGGAGGAAAAAGTACGGTAGTTCTGCCGGAGACTGTGGACGGACTTCCGGTGACGGAAGTGGGCAACGGAGCAGATCCTGTGTTTTCTGAGATCATGAACCGTGATTATATCATCGGAGCGGGCGTAAACCGCGAAGAGTACTCTCCTGAGGCGCTGGATGAGATCTATCATACATCGTCATCCTGGGGCATTGTTTTTCCTGACTCTGTCAAAACCATAAACGACGGAGCGCTTGGAGGGATATATGAAACGATGGATGTACTGGAGCTTCCGGCGGAACTGGAGACGCTGGCAGACAATGCAATCGGCAAAGATCTGAACATAAGGGAATTCCGTATATCTGAAGAAAACAAGAATTATAGAACGGCAGACGGTATCCTATATTCGTCCGATATGAAAAAGCTGATCCGTTTTCCGTCCGGGATACCATACCCTTCAGAGAGCGCGGAGGTATCGAAAGAAGGAGATACGGTCAGCTTTACCTACAGCATACCGGAAGGGGTTGAGGAAATAGGAAGATACGCCTTTTCCAATTTCGGAGCATCTGCATATGAACAGCGGTATACCTTGATCATGCCCCCGACGTTAAAGAGTATCGGAATCAGAGCTTTTTACGGGGCATCTCTCCAATCTCTCAGGATGAACGAAGGACTGGAGACGATAGATAACGAGGCTTTCTATCAGGCGCACCTTGCGGAAGATGGGCTTATCCTTCCGGATTCTGTCGAAAAGATCGGCGACGGCGCTTTCAAACTTGTCACAAGAGATAATGACGACGGCAGTGGTTCCGAATATGGATTTAAGGAGATCCATCTTCCGGATTCTCTCGAAGAGATCGGTGAGGAGGCTTTTGATATCTTTGATGAGGAGGGCATTAAGTGTGCTCCTCTGAATGTGGGCCGGAGACTGAAGCACATCGCGCCGAAAGCATTTGCAGGCATCAATACAGAGTCGATCATTGTGGATGATGCCAATGATCATTATTGCTCGAAGGACGGAATGCTTTTAAGCAAGGATGAAAAGACGCTGGTCCAGGTTCCATGCGGAATGAAGGGAGAACTCCATATTCCGGAGGGCGTGACTGCGATCGACAGATTCGCCATATATAACTGTACGAATATCACGGACATTTATATACCCGATTCAGTCATATCCATTGACAAAAACGCTGTCTATTACAGTTATTCCCTGAGGGACAGCATCTCAGTCAGGATCCATTGCAGCGAGGATTCTCACGCGGCTGCCTACGCGGATCTGATGGGATTTGACAGAGAGGAATAAAATATGCGAAAAAGCTTATCAGTCATTTTAGCGTGTATCATTGTCGCATTGCTCTGCGCATGCGGGAATAATGCGGTTAAAGGAAATATACTTCCAAAAAAAATTGAAAATATTGATAAGGATCCGCACATATCGGAAGGTCAGGAAGCGTATGAACATGACAACAGTCAATTCCCGCCCGGGATGTTTTGCGGCCGGTGGATCAGACAGGATTCGGAGAGCGTACCGGAAACTATAGAAATACCGTCGCTGAATGCGGAAGGCGGAAGCAGAAGCGTAGAATGTATGCCTGTGGCCCTGCAGTTTTCTGAAACGCAGGAGACTTACGGTACAGACACTTTCAGAAATCTGGATCTCGGAGACCAGGAATATGCGCAGGCGGAGTTCGCTGCTGCGGATACGCCGGAGGAGACCATCGTGAGCCGCGTTATTTTTGATACAGCCGGCGACCTTCTGGCGATCGGAGTTACCGGGCTGGAACTTACAGAATCTTCCGGGGTGGAAAAAATAACCAGTACGGATATCTTTGAACTGGATTATAAGATCAGATGGGAAGGAAGCAGTCTGGTGCTGTCCTTTGGAGATTCCGAGGCGGTATACAGGCCGTCCATGATCCCGCAGGACCTGAGTCAGCTAAGCTTTCGCGGCAGATTCTATGATCAGCAGAATCCCGGCATAGATATAACGGAGATCAGTATAGAAGGATCAGAATGCACCATCGGTACTCTTTATTCTGACCGTATGACCGGAACCATCACATTTGAGGAGAACGGTTCCGTTACGATAAAAACTGATGAAGGGGACGAGTGGAGTTTTGGCTCCTTCTGGATCTCTGACATGTGCCTGACATTGGAACGGGGAGGAGAAAAATACTCATATTATTACATTTCGGATAATTTCGGGATATCCTACTTAAATGAAGAATACGCAAACAAACTGGTGCATTCATCTTCTCTGTGCATGCAGGGTCACAGATGCAATGAGCTCCTTTTAGCTCATACAGGGGCGCTCGCCGACTTTGGAATGTACACGGATGTGGAAGTTAACAGTATCGAAGTGCCGTCAGGAAGAGTGACGGAGCCTTTTGAAGTATATTATGGAAACGCCCGTCTCCATGTCAGGGCAGTAAATTGTTTTAACGCTCCGGCGCCTTTGGCTTACTGCCGCATCTGCTGGTTTGAATTTGATGATACGTGCGGAGACATCAGTATCGAGGAAACGTATCTGGAGGATCCTGTCCTGACCTGCGGAATGTCCAGGAGAGAAATACCCGATCACTGCAACAATCTGTACGAACTTGATGATGGCAGTATGTCGGCCGGATTTTTACTGGGAAGCCCGAAGGAAGATAAGGACGCCGGTTCGTTTGCAGAGGAAAACAACTGTACGGAAGTTCCTGTTGAAGAGATGTACGGTGAAATGCTGGCTTCGTTTGATGAGAGCGGTTCTCTGAACAAAATGACATTTTATGTTCCCGGACTGATGTATGATCATCTGACCGATCATATGCGGCCCGCTGATGTGATGCGGTGCAGCAGAAGCTCCCTTGCCGAAATTGGAAAAAAGAGGGACGCGATCGCGGAAGCTGTGAATAAATCAGAGATCGGGTCAATACCGGGGATAAAAGTTTCAGAAAGATCCGGAGCAGTCATTATAGCGAATGATCTTCTGTTTGTTCATGGGAAGAATGCGCTTTCT
>DFHP01000125.1 GCA_002371335.1 Eubacterium sp. UBA3720 | reverse complement strand
CCGCCCATCCCGATAACCGGAAGGCTGACGGCGTTTGCCGCCTCATATACCATGCGGACAGCGATCGGCTTGATCGCAGGTCCGGACATGCCGCCTGTCTTATTTGCCAGGACAAATGTCCTGCGCTCAATATCTATCTTCATACCCGTCAGGGTATTGATCAGCGATATACCGTCCGCGCCGCCCGCTTCGGCTGCCTTTGCCATATCAGCAATGCTCGTTACATTCGGGCTGAGCTTCATGATGACCGGCTGTGAGGCGTATTTTTTTACCTTTTTCGTGATGCTCTCCACCGCCTTCGGGTCCGTTCCGAAAGCGATGCCGCCCTCTTTTACATTCGGACATGAGATATTTATCTCCAGAAGATCCACCGGTTCATCGGCAAGCGCTCTTACCACCTCTAAATACTCTTCCTCTGTATGACCGCAGACATTGACCATGATCTTTGTGTCAAATTTTTTCAGGAACGGAATATCTCTCTTTCTGAAGACTTCAATTCCCGGATTCTGAAGGCCGATAGCGTTAAGCATTCCTCCGTATACCTCCGCCACGCGGGGTGTGGGATTTCCGGGCCACGGTACATTAGCCACTCCTTTCGTGACCACCGCTCCTAGTCTGTCAAGATCGACGAATTCACTGTACTCGGCTCCCGAGCCAAAAGTACCTGAAGCTGTCATGACCGGATTTTTCAGCTCCACGCCGGCAATATTCACTTTTGTATTCATAAAATTACCTCCGTTGATCTGAACACCGGACCGTCTTTGCACACCCTCTTATTTCTTACCTGTGAGTGTTCATCCACCTCTGTGCTTTCACATACGCACGCCAGACACGCTCCGATACCGCAGGCCATTCTCTCTTCAAGGGATACCCAGCAGGGAATTTCCTTTTCCTCCGCAAATGCTTTGATCGCGCGGAGCATGGGTTTCGGACCGCATGCAAACGCCATATCCGCAGACGCATTGTTTTCTCTAACTGCATCCAGAACATTTCCGGGCGTGCCATAGCTTCCGTCTTCAGTCGCTATGATCACCCTGCCGTATTTTTCAAACTCCGGAGCCAGAAAGCAGTCATCTTTATATCCCAGCACAGCCGTCACATCAGCGCCCGACGCCTGCAGAACCTTTGCGCTCTCCAGCATCGGAGGTACGCCGATACCGCCGCCGAACAGAAATACTCTCTTTCCTTCTGCCTCCTCTGTCGGGAAGCCGTTTCCCAGAGGACCGATGACCTTCACGATACCGCCGGCCTTCATCTCCGAAAACTCTTTCGTTCCTTTTCCGCCCGCCCTGTAGACCAGGCGGATCCTTCCGTTCTCCTTATCGATCCCGCAAAGACTGATCGGCCTTGGAAGTATGCGGGCTGCGTTTCCGCAATAAACATCCACGAACTGGCCGGGCACAGCCTCCGCTGCGATCCCGGGAGCGGAAAGCTCCATATCAAAAATCCCCCTGCTGATCTCCTTCTGGCTGATCAGCGTGCACATCTCACATTTTTTCATTTAGCTGCCTCCAGCGCTGTGCTGATATCCTCTTTCATATCAATAACTGCCGCTCTTGACGCTTCCGCAAAATTATCCTCGCCGTATTCAGCATATTTATCCTGTTTGTAAGCCGCAATGATACCCCTTGAGGAATTCACGATCGCTCCCAGGCCGTCTTCGTTAAAGAAATGAACCAGATCTTTTCCCTGACCTCCCTGCGCGCCGTATCCCGGAACCAGGATAAAGCTTTTCGGCATGATCTTTCTGAGTACTTTGCCCATCTCAGGATATGTGGCTCCCACAACGGCGCCCACACTGCTGTAGGAATCCCCCATCACATCGGCGCCCCACTCGTTCACCTTCTCGCCTACCCACTCATACAGCGGCCTTCCGTCGATCAGACGGTCCTGAAACTCACCGCTGGAAGGATTGGAGGTCTTGACCAGGACAAAAATACCCTTTTTCTCTTTTTTACACACATCAATAAACGGATTTACGCCATCGCTTCCCAGATATGGGTTTACCGTGCAGAAATCCTCATGGAACGGAGCAAAAGTCTTATCTCCCACCTTCACGCTGCCCAGATGAGCCGCCGCGTAGGAAAGGGAAGTGGATCCGATATCTCCTCTCTTGATATCTCCGATTACTACCAGATCTTTTTCCTGACAATAGGAAACTGTTTTTTCATATGCGATCAGACCTGGTATACCGTACTGCTCATACATGGCAATCTGCGGTTTTACTGCCGGAATAAGATCATACGTAGCGTCCACGATCGCTTTATTGAACCGGAAAATAGCTTCAGCCGCGCCCTCCAGCGTTACGCCGTATTCGTCAAACGCTTCTTTTTGAACTGACTTCGGAATGAAATCCAGCTTCGGATCAAGCCCTACAACGATCGGTGCGCCTGTTTCCTGAATTTTTTTCACAAGTTTATTGATCATATTTATTCTCTCTCCAATCTCCCAACTGATATAGTTATCCACTATTTTTTAGTATAAGGGAAATCATATCCCTTTTCAAGTTCCGTTGACCGCCGCACGGCAGCGCAGCTGCCTTCCTCTGTGCGGCGTGTGCATCCCCCGGAGGGTTTGTGTCATAGGAAATGATGGTAATTTCCTGTGAGAACAAAGTCCGCAAGCGGATTTCAATTCCCCGGCCCCTCAATCTTGAGGGGAGCGAACCGGACTTTGTGCGCCGCCGCACGGCAGCGCAGCTGC
>DFHP01000054.1 GCA_002371335.1 Eubacterium sp. UBA3720 | reverse complement strand
AGCTGCGCTGCCGTGCGGCGGCGCGCAAAGTCCGGTTCGCTCTCCCTCAGGATTGAGGGGGCCGGGGAGTTGAAGTCCGCTCGCGGACTTTGTTCTTTCCGTGAACTGGTGGCTCATGAAAGCTTCCACGTCCCACGCATCATGTTCTTTTCTGTAGATGTTTCCGTATTTTGAAAAAGATGATGAGTATATATGAAGCCCGACAAGGATCTCCGAAAACCATTTTGGCACCGCCTGACTGACTTTTATTTCCATCAGATACCATGACTCGGGGAGAAGAAGCCTGCCGAAGTCGCCCTGTTCTAATCTGATATTTGTTCGTCTTGAGCGGATCCGGCTGTCGAAGGTCACACGGAATTCCGGATCCTGGTTTCCATAGAACGCGATCCTTTCATAGGCTAGATACAGTTTCGGACGGAGCGGATATCTGGCGAGAAAGAAGTCGGTCTCGTTCAGGATCTGGCTGCTGCGCCCGGGCCGTATACCGTGATCCAGATATTTGTATGCCTCGTGGAGAGGCAGTTCTATGCGGCGTTTGTTCACTATGTGATCGTATTTTTTCTTGATCTCCAGGAACACGCCGCTGTGCCTGCCCGGGGTCCCGTAACTGCGAAGCCGGAGTTTTTCTTTGTATACCGGATGTTCTATGGACCTTCGGATCAGCAGATCATCTTCAGTGTCGTAGTAGATGTTGCAGATGGTGGAAAGTCCGAACTGGTCTGCCGTCATGTGTTCCTCCAGCAGACTTCTAAGCTCCAGGTAAACCGGCTCGGGGAGCAGATATTTTTTTTCATAACGGTTAAAGACCATCTGTGTCATTTAGATCCCTCCTAACGTTTTGCCTTCTGATGCAGCTCCAGATTTGATCCGTTGCTGATCAGTATGATGTTTCCATGTCTGGTTTCCAGCACATCGGCGCCGTACTTTTTCAGAAGCTCCAGAGTGGCCGTCTCCGCCGGGTTTTTGTCAGAGGAGCATATGACGGCGTACTGAGGCCGGACCGTGCCGATCAATTCTTCGAGGGCGGTGTTGTAGACGCCGTGGTGAGGAACCTTGAGGAAATTACATTCCTGAATGTCTTTTGCCGCAAGCATTTCACGGATCCTTTGTTTTTCTATGTCGCCGGTAAAAAGCATTCTGTTCGTGCCGTGAGTAATGGTCGTGACCAGAGAAAAATTGTTGTCATATTCTACTGCGTTATCCGGCGTTTCATAGGAGGCCGGCGGTTCAACTGTGACCCGGGCGTCACCGAATGAAAAAGATTCGGCCGCTGAGATTTTTTCCGGAGTTATTGATGTTTCTTCCAGCGCATTCATAAAATCGGCATAGTCTGTGCCCACGCCTTCGTAATCGGGGAGCAGGACTCTGTCGGCGGGAATTTGTGAGATCAATGTATCCGCGCCGCCAACATGATCTTTATCAAAGTGAGTGATGATCAGAACATCGATCGTGGTGACGCCCTTTTGCTGAAGAAATTCTGTGATCTCGGGGCCGTCATCTTCTTCTCCGGCGTCGATGACCATCGTTTGTCCGTTGTTTTCTACCACAATGGCGTCGGCCTTTCCGACTTTAAGAAAGGTACATGTCAGCGGGGGCAGCGTGCTCTTGTCAGGCGCCTGTCCGAACAGAAAAAATGCCGCAGCAGCAAGAATGATGCAGATCGACAGGACGATCAATAGCTGTTTTTTTCTCATTTATCATGCCTCCTTTTATTTAATTAATGCAGGAGACGATCATTTTATCGCACCCTTTTTTATTTTTTTTTTGAAACCGGGGACGGAGACGGGTTCCACCCACTATGAAACTGGGGACGGAGACGGGTTCCACCCGCGATTTTAGTGTGATTGGGCTTTACATGATGCTTCTGCGCAGGCTTGTGGCACGGGAGCTATGGAACCTGTCTCCGTCCCCGGTTTCATCGTGTTTGCAGGTGGAACTTAACTCCGTCCCCGGTTTCACAGGGAGTATTAGAAAAAGTGTTTTCAAAAATACATTTGCAAAAGTATGCGGGTAAAGTTATTATAAATGTTAATAAATATGTTTCAGGGGCCGTAATGGACCAGAACCGGCCTCTGCAGGAGGGTGTTATGAAAGGTTTGAGACCTACGGCGACGGAGAGGCGCAGGAAAACCAGAAAAGATATTTATATGTATATTTATGACTCGGTGTCTGTCACAAAGCAGGATATTGCATATGATCTGAAGCTGAGCCTGCCGACAGTTTATCAGAATCTGTCTGAACTGGAAGATGCAGGGCTTATCCGGGCAGCAGATGTACAGAAGGCTACGGGCGGAAGGCCGCCTGTCAGCTATGAAGTGACCAGCGACTATCGCTTTTCCATAGGCGTTTCGTTTTCCGCGAGCAGGATATGTATGATTGCGATGGATATGAAACGAAATGAGATCGCGTCGGCTGAGAGACCAATCGACTCGCTTGAGGAAGACAGGCTGATCGAGGAGTCAGAGCAGATGCTGGAGCGTATGATCGGGGAAAATCATTTTGATAAAAACAGACTTCTGGGTATCGGAGTTACGGTGCCGGGCGTTCTGGATGACAACGGCACGGTGATCCTGTCACCGACAATGAAGCTCAGGCATTTTTCTTTGAAAAAGCTGCAGGAGAAATATGACTGTCCGGTGATCCTGGAAAATGACAGTACCTGCGGAGGAACCGCCGAGCTTTCCGCCCTGCCGGTTGACCAGCGAAATAAGAGCTTTGCTTATCTGTTTCTGGAGTATGGAGTGGGAGGTGCTTTTTTTCACAACGGCAAACAGTGGTACGGGGATCATCACAGGAGCGCTGAGTTCGGTCATATGTGCATCGTGCCCGGAGGACGCAGGTGCAACTGCGGAAAGAGGGGATGTCTGGAGGCGTATGTCGGGGCATTCCGATTCAGCAGAGAGATGGGCATTTCTGTCGAGGAGTTTTTTGAAGAGGTGAAGAACGGGAATGAAAGCTATCTGG
>DFHP01000028.1:5511-12888 GCA_002371335.1 Eubacterium sp. UBA3720 | reverse complement strand
GGCTGGGGAGCTGAAGTCCGCTCGCGGACTTTGTTCTAAAAGGTGACGGATATCTCTTTGTCCTGTATAATAAATGAATAGAAAATAATAATATTTCGAGAGAATCTATGAAAGGTAAAGGTGGTTATCTATGAAAAATTTTATGCACAGCATTCCTACCCGTATTGCGTTTGGTAAGGGTCAGATAAAAAAACTGAAAGAAATGGCGAGGACAGGAAAAAAGGTGCTTCTGGTGTATGGCGGCGGAAGCATTAAAAAAACAGGAATCTATGATCAGGCAATGGAGATCATGAATGAAAATAAAATGGAGGTATTTGAACTTAGCGGAGTTGAACCAAATCCAAGGATAGAATCTGTACGCAAAGGCGTGGATATCTGTAAGTCGAACGGGATAGAGATGGTTCTCGCGATCGGCGGAGGAAGCGTAATTGACTGTGCCAAGGTAATCGCAGGAGGAGCGGTGTATGATGGAGATCCATGGGACCTTGTCATTAATCCGGGAAAAATCAAAGGGGCCCTGCCGATCTATACGGTTCTGACCCTGGCTGCGACCGGATCCGAGATGGATAAATTTGCAGTTATATCTGACATGAATAAAAACGAGAAATGGGGAACAGGATCCAGATTCTTTGTACCGGCTCTTTCAGTTTGTGATCCGGAATATACGTATTCTGTATCGGCCAGACAGACAGCGGCAGGCACGGCAGATATGATGAGCCATGTGCTGGAGAACTATTTTACAAATGTACAGGGCGCGGATCTTCAGGCCAGATTCTGTGAAGGCGTACTTAAGACATGCATCAAATACGGTCCCGCGGCAATTATGGAACCGAATAACTATGACGCCAGGGCAAATCTTATGTGGGCTTCGAGCAACGCGATCAACGGAATGTTGAGTGAAGGCGCCGATGTAGCATGGTGCGTACATCCGATGGAGCATGAGCTTTCTGCATTCTATGATATTACGCACGGCGAAGGCCTTGCTATCCTGACTCCTCACTGGATGGAATATGTGCTTGATGAAAAGACCGTAGATAAATTTGCCGAATACGGTGTGAATGTATGGGATCTGGATAAAAATGAAGATCCGATGACGATTGCAAAGAAAGCGATAGAGTGTACGAAAGATTTCTTCGTAAATGATCTTAAGATCCCGGCAACGCTGCGCGAGGTGGGCATTACTGATGAGAAGAATTTTGAAGTCATGGCAGAAAAAGCGGCCGCTCAGTGCGCAAATGCGTATGTGCCGCTTGGCAAAGAGGATGTGATTGCCATATATAAAGCCGCTTTATGATTAACCGTGTATTTTGCGGACAATCTTATCATAAGCCCCGTTGTTCATTTGGAAAAGTTGTGAAATGCTCACAAAGAATTATTGTTTTCTGAAAATAGTGATATTATAATAAAAATAAATAGAGAACTGCGATCCATCATGATACCTGAACAAGCGGCCGGATCGTGCTCATGCTTCATTTCGGACAGTGTTATTTCAATGTTATTATGAAAAGGAATATATGCCAAAATGATCAGTAGGAGAAAAACGCAGGAGCCCGAAAATAAGAGAAGCGGATGGCCGGATAAAAAAAGCCGGCAGATAAATAACAGCTTTCGTAAAAAACGGCCCGGAAAACCTTCGGGAACAGTTAACGGCTCCGGAATAATCAGGGAAGAGGCAAAGGAGATATCATCGGAAAATAAGAAGAACGGGAGGGAATTGTATATGCTGAAAAAATATGTGCCGGAGGATCGGCCTGAAAAAGAAATACTCAAGACGCAGCTTCAGGAACAGCGCGCGGCATTGGCAGCAAATCAGATGAAGATCAAGTCGGCAAAGCTTCCTGTTATGGTCATTTTTGAAGGATGGGGTGCAGCAGGAAAGGGAAGTGTTATAGGTTCGGTGATCAATAATATTGATCCCCGTTTCTTCCAGGTGGCTACCATGGATTCTGAGCCTACGACAGAAGAGCGGAGAAAACCGTTTCTCTACAGATACATGGTCGAGATACCGGAGGCGGGAAAATTTAAATTTTTCGATACCTGCTGGATGGGTGAAGTGACGAATGATCTGTTTAACGGGGATCTTACGGAAGAAAAATATCAGGAAAGGGTAAACAGTATTAATACAGCGGAACGCCAGCTGACCGATAACGGCTATCTGGTTATGAAGTTTTTCTTCCATATCAGCAGAAAACAACAGAAAAAGCGTTTAAAAGAACTTCTGGAAAACAAAGATACTGCATGGAGAGTAAGTGAAGACGACATCTGGGAGAACAAGCATTATAAGAAATGTCTGGACGTTTATGACCGTTATCTGAACGACACGAACAGATCCGTTTCTCCATGGTATGTGATCGACGCCACGAATAAAAAATGGGCCCAGCTCCAGGTGCTCACGTATCTGAATCAGGGAATCGATACAGCGCTTCAGAATCATTCTCTGGCAATGCCAATAAGACAGAATATCTTTGCCATGAAAAAGATGCCCCTGTTAAAGGATGTACCGCTGGACAAAGAAATATCGGATGCTGATTACAAAGCGAAGCTGTCCGAACTTCAGAGAGAGCTCCGGGCGCTGCATTATAAGCTTTACAGGAAGAAAATTCCTGTGATCATAGCCTATGAAGGATGGGATGCGGCAGGAAAGGGAGGCAATATAAAAAGGATAGCGGAAGCGCTCGATCCAAGGGGATATATAGTGAATCCTATTGCAAGCCCTGAGCCTCATGAAAAAGCAAGGATGTTCCTGTGGAGGTTCTGGAACAGGCTTCCAAAGACTGGACATATTGCAATTTTTGACAGAACATGGTATGGTCGTGTAATGGTTGAACGGCTGGAAGGTTTCTGCAGTGAAAACGACTGGCAGAGAGCTTACAATGAGATCAACGAATTTGAAAAGGAACTTGCCGACTGGGGCGCCGTAGTCATAAAGTTCTGGGTACAAATCGATAACGAGACCCAGCTTGCCAGATTCACGGACCGACAGAACACTCCGGGCAAGCAATGGAAGATCACCGACGAAGACTGGCGCAACAGAGAAAAATGGGATCAATATGAAGGGGCGGTAAACGAGATGCTTCAGAAGACAAGTACGGCATTTGCCCCATGGTATATCCTTGAATCCGTAGATAAAAAATACGCCCGTATCAAAGCTCTTCAGATCGTAATCGACACCTTAAAGAAAGCGTGTGAAGAATAATGATCAGAAAAGTGCCCGGTCGGAGAAAATCTGACCGGGCACTTTTTTCGTGTCATAGGAAATTACGACCATTTCCTATGGCACAAACCCTCCAGGGGATGCGCACGCCGCACAAAGGAAAATCATTAGTACTGCTGCCTGCAAGACAGAAGCGGGAGCGTACTGACGATGTTGTTTTCATGATCAGAGTGTTAAAAAAAACCATGTGGGAAGCGGTTGATGTCCGCTGAAGCTGACCCGAATCCCGCGCCAGATATCGCGAACGAGACTTGAAAGTTACGAAAGGAATATATGAAAATAAATTTTTGCTTTGAAAAAAAGAAATGGCCCTGGTTTGCAGGAGCTCTGATATTGAGCGGAGTGCTCTCGGTACTTTCGGGGGCTTTATTTCTGCTGCCGATCGTGTTCAGCATCCTTTTTTATCTTATCGTCTGTATGGAAATCGTCTTTGATGAAAAAGGATCATTGATAGTGATTCCCGGAATACTGCTGCTCTCCGGCTGTGTATCCTTTCTTACAGTACAAAGGATCATACTTGATATGAACAGATTTACAAGGATATCTGCCTATATGGCTTTGCTGAATATTCTAAGCTGCCTGATGATCCATGTGTTCGTTTTTTTTATCACAGCAAGACCGGTTCTGACTTGTGTCCTTGTGCAGGGCAGTCTGAACGCGCTGGCTGTATTCAACAATTTTATTTATCAGTTCAGAGAGGATGAATTTTATCCCGGTGCGTTGATGCGCATAAGCGCACTGAATGCCAGAACAGAAGGATTTACGATTGAATTTAAGGAGCGCATTACATGGGGGATCCTTTGCTTTATCCTTTTTACTGCATTGCTCCAAAGATGCCGCATGGTATTCAGATCGTACTGGAGACAGAGAGCCGCTGCCGGCGTTATTTCCGCAGTATTCTGTGTGACCATGACGCTGCTTCTGGGTGATATCAGCATGGAGACCTGGCGCGAAAAAGGAAGCTATCAGAACGGATATGTGGTAAATTTTATTCTCGGGATAAGAGATCAGCAGATGATCGATAAGCCCTCAGGATATTCTTCTGAGAGTGTAAACGGGATAGCTTCGGAGTATATCAAAAAGGCATCGGAGAATGAAACGGCAGCGGAAAACGCTATACCTTCGGGTACAGACACGGAAAAGCCGGTCATTATATCGATCATGAGCGAAGCTTTTACTGATTTCGGAAATCTGGGACCTGTTTCTGCCAACCAGGAAGTAATGCCTTTCTATGATTCACTCACGGAAAATACGATCCGTGGATATGCCCTTGCATCAGTTTTCGGCGCAAAAACACCAAATTCAGAATGGGAATATCTGACAGGAAATACCATGGGATTCCTGCCGGGAGGATCGGTGGCGTTTCAGCAGTTTATCAATGAAGAGCCATTTTCAATGGTTACAAGCCTGAAGGAGCAGGATTATACCTGCGTGGCAATGCACCCGTATTATTCCGGCGGATTCAGCAGAACGACAAACTATTCGAATATGGGTTTTGATGAAAAATACTTTCTGGAGAACTTTAATTATATGTCTTATGATCAGACTCTCCGGGGTTATGTGACGGATAAGCAGCTGTTCGGACATATAATTGATATCTACGAGGATAAAGAGCAGAATGAGAATCTGTATATTCATGCTGTCACCATGCAGAATCACAGACCCTATTACGGATATTATTCAAAGCTTCGAAATGAAAGAGGAAATATAATCAGAACTATAGGGACCCAGTATGAAGATGTGAACAACTATCTGTCACTTCTCCATGAAAGCGACGCCGCTCTGGAGGAACTGATCAGCTATTTCGAACGGCAGGACAGAAAAGTAGTGATCGTATTCTTTGGAGATCATATGCCCAGTCTTAATAATACATTTTACAGCAGTCTGAATGGTAAAGGACTTTCCGGACTGACCATGAACGAGCTGGAAGCGCTGTATAAGGTTCCGTTTTTTATCTGGACAAATTATGATACGCAGGAAGAATATGTAGACTGTACCAGCCTGAACTTTCTTTCAACGATGACTCTGGAGAGGGCGGGGCTTTCTCTGACACCATACAACGAATTTCTGAAAGAGATGAAAGAGGTCATTCCCGCAGTTAATTCCAGAGGCTATTATTCCGTTGACGAAGGCGGCTTCCGCTATATCAGCGAAGCGGAAGGCGAGGAGAAAAAATGGCTGAACAAATATCATCAGCTGCAGTATAATAATATGTTTGACAAAAACAGAAACACTGAGATGTTTCCTTTTATCCCGGAGTGAGAAGGTCCCCGCTTTTTAAGCGGCGGGTTATTACAAGCTCGTCCCGGAGGAAGACGCACAAGTGCGTCGCGCAGCTCGCGCGCGGTCAGAGATCGCGATTAAATCTCCCGCTGGGATAAAAGCTGCGGTTCTCTATTCTCTGACAAGAGAGTTGATATTTACCCGCAGCACATAATCCACACTTGGCAGAGGATAATATCTGTACGGATAGGCAGCAGATTCAAATAAAAGATACAGATCATCGTCTTCTACGCAGATCTGCTCCAGCTGTCTTGGATAAATCTCCTTCATAAGTACGTTCGTAAGTTCAAAGGTCGTAACGATATCGTCCGTCTGTGAATGAACGTAGATCTGTGAATTCAGAAAGCCCCAGGAGGTAGAGAGGAACTGATAATTATCGTTCATCGCAAGTCCCTGAATACGATTCTCTATAAGAGTAACGCTTTCAGGCTGTGCAATCTCTCTGATATTGCGGCTGTATGTCGTAGTTACATTAACGGAAGACAGAGAACCATCCTCCATGATCGAGTACCTGTAGATAGCACCGTTATTTGAATTGGTAAAAAGACCAATGTAAAGACATTTGTCATAATAAGCTATAAAGGACGAGCTCTGCAGCGATACCACGGGATACTGATAAAGGTAGGAGATCGGTTCTATTGCATCCAGATCATATGCAAGGAGGGAGCTCATCGGAATAGATGCTATGCTTGCGATACCGTCGGAGCTTGTAGCCACCCAGAGCATATCATGGATCGGATCATATGCGATGCCGCCTGCATGAGGACGCCCCTGAAGTACTACCTCCTTGACAAAATCACCGGTCTTTTTATCTATAAGATAAAGGACCGAGTTATGTTTTCTGGTATGGCAGTAAGCACTGATAATGATATGATCCTGTGTAACGGCAAGCCCCTGAGGCGTCATAGCTCCGCATGAGGCAAGTTTAAAATTCTGGTCATCTTTCGTGTAGAGAGTTCTCGTACTGTCCAGTCCGGGAAGCACGTAAGTATTTGGTATGCTGCTGACATTCGGTACATTAAAAACCTCTTTTTTCAAAGAAGGATACATCCATAGAGCTCTCTTCAATGAACCGGTAGAGGGATGGACTGACGCCTCTGTACTTGTTTTCCCTGAGCGATGTCTGTTTTCGGTCCTGCCCCTGTAAACAAAAGCATATGCATAATAGATCGCGCAAACCAGAACGATAAAAGTTAATCCTGAAAGAACATAAAACAAAACCGGATGAGCGTTTTTTCTGGCAATTCTTTTTTCCTTCTTTTTTCTGATTCGTGCGAGCAGTTTTTCTTTCATAAATGAGTCCTCTGATATTTGAAATCAATCTATAAAAACTTCCCGCTTCATGTTCAAACTGTTTCAGAAATGCCATGTGGGAAGTTTTAGTCATTTAATTCTAACATAATTACTATCCCCGGGAAATGATTTTTTTGTCTGAAGTGATCAGACTGTTTCAGAAACAACTTGTAAGAAATCTCTATTATTTATTTTTATAAGGGTTGACAAAACAGGTACAGAAATGTTATAGTTCTGAAAAATTAATACAATACTTTAAACCGATGATGTGGAGATAAAACGTTTAGGGCACCTGCAGAGAGTCCGGGGTGGTGAGATCCGGATGGAACGCTGATTCGTAAATGGACCACAGAGGGCATAGTCAAAGGCTTTTTTGCTGAGTATTCTATGACGTAAGGCAGTCGTTACCTGGCAGGATATCATGTGTATCTGTATTGAGTGTGTGCTGATAATTGCGCAAATCAAGGTGGCAACACGGGTTTATTTAAGTATTTTCCCGCCCTTGACCTGATCGTCGGATCAGGTCAGGGGCTTTTTTTTGTCTCACAGGAGATTTCGTCAATTTCCTGTGAAACGAAACCCTCCGG
>DFHP01000028.1:0-5454 GCA_002371335.1 Eubacterium sp. UBA3720 | reverse complement strand
CGGGAGATGCACACGCCGCACAGAAGAATATCATGTAATATCGTATGGGATTTCAAAGATACGTAAGACGCGTAATATGTGACATGAATGAAAGTGAGGAGCTAATGAAACAGACATCGATTGAAGAAATAAAAAAAATCTCTGCGTCGGGAGAATATAAACTGGTTCCGGTATGCAGGGAGATCCTTGCAGACATACGTACTCCCTTAAATGTACTGAAGGCTCTGAAAAACATCAGTCATCATTGTTTTCTGCTGGAGAGTGTAGAAAACTCGAGACAATGGGGCAGATATACTTTTCTGGGCTTTGATCCGAAAATGGAGATCTCATGTAAAGACAGCAGGCTGACCATCAATGCCGGCGGAAAGGTCACGCTGAGGACGGAACATCCCGGGGCTTTCATAAAGCAGATCATAGAAGATAACAGATCACCATGCATTCCGGGAATGCCAACGCTGACCGGAGGTCTGGTAGGGTATTTCTCGTATGATTATATTCAGTATGCAGAACCGGAACTTCATCTAAAAAAAGCAGACAGCGGTTTTCCCGATGTGGATCTGATGCTTTTTGATAAGCTGATCGTTTTTGATAATCTGAGACAGAAGATCATTCTGATAGTCAACATACATACAGGCAGTATAGATACTGAATATAACGGCGCTCTGGTCGAGCTTGACAAAATGGAGGAGATCGTCCGAAACGGAAATATGACGGACGAGACCGGAGGAAAGCTTCTGTCAGAACTCCGTCCGGCTCTCGACCGGGAGGAATTCTGCAAGCGGATCGGCACGATCAAGGAACACATTCGTGAAGGCGATATTTTTCAGCTCGTGTATTCCAATCCTCTGAGAGCAAAATTCCGGGGAAGCCTTTTGGATACATACAGAATTCTGCGTACGACAAATCCTTCCCCTTATATGTTTTACTTTTCCGGAGACTGCGAGATCGCGGGTGCATCACCGGAAACACTTGTGAAAGTCGAAGGGAGGACTATAAGGACGTTCCCGCTGGCGGGGACCCGCCCCAGAGGAAAGACGGAGGCTGAGGACAAGGCGCTCGAGAGAGAACTTCTTTCGGACAGGAAGGAGATAGCAGAACATAATATGCTGGTGGATCTGGGGCGAAATGATCTGGGACGGCTATGTGAGTTTGGTAGTGTCAGGGTCGAAGAATATATGAGTGTTGAAAAATATTCTCACGTGATGCATATTGGGTCCACAGTTCAGGGAAAAATGAGAAGAGATATACAGCCTGTGGATGTGATCGACTCGGTCCTGCCGGCGGGTACACTTTCAGGAGCCCCTAAATTCAGAGCCTGTCAGATCATTGATAAGCTTGAAGATGACAGAAGAGGCCTTTATGGAGGCGCCGTCGGATATGTGGATTTTTCCGGAAATCTGGATGTATGCATTGCAATCCGTCTGGTATACAAAAAAGACGAAGAGATATGTATCAGATCAGGAGCCGGCATCGTGGCTGACAGCATTCCGGAAAATGAATATCAGGAATGTATAAATAAAGCAAAAGCGGTCGTTGAGGCGCTCAAGGAAGCGGAGGGATTACAAGGATGATTTTACTGATTGATAACTATGACAGCTTTGCCTACAACCTTTTCCAGATGGTTGGAAATCTGAATCCCGATATGAAAGTGATCAGAAATAACGCGGCCTCTGTCGAAGAGATAGAAGATATGAAACCGGACGCCATCATTCTGTCACCGGGACCGGGAAGACCGGCGGATGCAGGGATCTGCGAGGAAGTAGTAAGAAGAATGGGCGGGAAGGTCCCGCTTCTGGGCGTGTGTCTGGGACATCAGGCAATAGGAGAAGCATTCGGGGCAAAGATTACGTACGCAAAAGAGATCATGCATGGAAAACAAAGCGTTATGGAGGTGGATAATACATGTCAGGTTTTTAAGGGGCTTCCGTCAAAGGTGGCGGCAGGCAGATACCATTCATTGGCAATAGATGAAAAAACACTGCCTGAAGAGTTTCAGATAACGGCGAGGGCTGACGACGGAGAGATCATGGCGATCGCGCACAGAAAATATGCCATTTATGGTATGCAGTTTCATCCGGAATCCATCATGACACCGGAAGGCGGAAAAATGTTGAGCAACTTTATGGAGGTGTGTAAAAAATGATCAAAGAAGCAATTTTGAAACTGGTAAACGGAGAAGATCTTACTTTTGAGATGGCAGAAAAAGCTATGGATGAGATCATGTCAGGGGAAACTTCAGATATTCTGAACAGTTCATTTCTGACGGGACTTCAGGCAAAGGGAGCAACGATCGAAGAGATCACAGCCTGTGCAAAAGGAATGAGAAAACATGCGGAAAGATTTCTGAACGACCAGGATGCTCTTGAGATCGTCGGAACGGGAGGAGACAAATCTAATTCATTTAACATATCAACGATTTCGTCATTGATCGCGGCCTCGGGAGGAGTACCTGTCGCCAAACACGGAAACAGAGCGGCAACCAGCAAATGCGGCGCGGCTGATGTGCTGGAAGCTCTGGGAGTAGAGATACGGATCGCACCGGAAAGAAGTGCGGAGCTGCTGAAAAAAATCAATATATGTTTCATGTTCGCGCAAAAGTATCACGCGTCCATGCGCTTTGTGGCGCCTGCCAGAAAAGAACTGCCAATGCCTACTGTCTTTAATATACTAGGACCTCTGACGAATCCTGCCGGAGCAAACATGCAGCTTATGGGGGTTTATTCAGAAGATCTCGTAGAGCCCCTTGCTCATGTGCTGAAAAATCTTGGAGTTAAGAACGGCATGGTGGTTTATGGCAGAGACGGTCTTGATGAGATATCCGCAAGCTCCGCGACAAGCGTCTGTGAATTCAATGAAGACGGTCAGTTCCTGACCTATGAAATAGAGCCGGAAAATTTTGGACTGGAAAGATGCTCAAAGGAGGATCTTGAAGGAGGAACTCCGGAGGAGAACGCCGCTATAGCGCTGGACATCCTGAACGGAGCTCCCGGACCAAAAAGAACAGCGATCCTGATGAATGCCGGAGCGGCGCTTCATATAGCAAAAGGTATCACCTTTGAGGAAGGCATTGAAGAAGCAAAGAATCTCATAGACAGCGGCGCCGCGAAGGCGAAGCTCGATGAGTTCGTCCTGTATTCCAATAAGAATGATTAAAAGAATGTGAAAGAGGAAAACGACATGATCTTAGATGTTCTGGCAAATGCCGCCAGAAGACGGACAGAGAGAGAAAAAAGAATAATACCTCCGGAGGAAATGAAAAGACAGGCGACGGCCATGGATGCGGAAACCGGATTTCCATTCAGAAAAGCACTGGCACAGGAAGGCATGTCATTTATCTGTGAAGTAAAAAAGGCTTCTCCTTCCAAGGGCGTTATCTCGAAGGATTTCCCATATCTTTCGATTGCAAAGGAGTATGAGGCTGCCGGAGCAGCCGCCATATCATGTCTCACGGAACCTGAGTATTTTCTGGGAAGCAATCTCTATCTGAAAGAAATAGCTTCGGAAGCAGGCGTTCCTGTACTTCGGAAGGATTTCACGGTAGATGAATATATGATATATCAGGCAAAGGTGATTGGCGCTTCTGCAGTTCTTCTGATTTGTGCTATACTGAATGATAATGAGCTTTCTTCTTATCTGGAGATCGCTCATTCCCTGGGAATGTCTGCCCTGGTGGAAGCGCATGATGAGGAAGAAGTAAAAAGAGCCGTAAAAAGCGGCGCGGAGATCATCGGCGTTAATAACAGAGATCTTCGGAATTTCACGGTAGATATTCGAAATTCCGAAAGATTAAGGCAGATCGTTCCGGATGATATATTATTTGTATCAGAGAGCGGCATAAAAAATGCGGATGATGTGGCACGTTTGTACAGAAACGGGACAAACGCCGTACTTATAGGCGAGACACTTATGCGCAGCAAAGACAAAGCCGCTGCACTGGAAGAATTAAGGAGGTCTTGTCATGATTAATTTTCCCGGAAAAGTAAAGGTTTGTGGTCTCTCAAGGATGGAAGATGTAAAAGCGGTCAATGAATACGGGGCAGATTTTGCAGGATTTATCTTCTGGCCGAAAAGTACGCGGTTTGTCACGATAGATAAGGCAGCGGAGCTGAAAAAGAATCTTGATCCTTCGATACGTTCCGTCGGAGTTTTTGTCAATACGCCCGTGGAAGCAGTCGCCGCCATTGCCGATGCGGGCATTATCGATATGATCCAGCTGCATGGCAAGGAAGACGGACGGTACATTTCAAAACTCAGGAGCCTGACGAAGTGTGAGATCATCAAAGCAGTCAAGGTTGAAAGTGTGGACGATATATTGAAAGCCGACGAGATAAACGCAGATTACCTTCTTCTGGATAACGGAAAAGGAACAGGGTACACATTCGACTGGAAAGCGCTTGAATTTGCAGAAAAAAAGATGAATCATTTGTATTTTCTTGCGGGGGGGCTCTGCGAAGAGAACCTGACAGAGGCCATTTCCAGATTTCATCCGTTCGCGTTTGATCTGAACAGCGGCGTTGAGACAGATCTGAAAAAGGATCCGGAAAAGATAAGACGATGCATACAGATAATAAAAGGAACCCGGGTTTATGAGTTCCACAGAAAATAGATCCTGTTCCGGAGCCGGGAATAAACGAAGGCGCCTGACACAGGATCTGGAAATACTTTACAGGAGGATTATATGGCTGGAGGTAGATTTGGTGAGTTTGGCGGACAGTATGTGCCGGAGACACTGATGAATGAGTGTATTCATCTGGAGGAAATGTATGAGCATTTCAAAAATGATCCGGAGTTTGTAAAAGAACTGGATGATCTTATGAGAAATTATGCAGGAAGGCCGTCCGTTCTGTATTATGCGGAACGAATGACAAAAGATCTCGGAGGCGCGGGGATATACCTCAAGCGTGAGGATCTGAACCATACGGGCGCTCATAAGATCAATAACTGTCTGGGCCAGATCCTGCTTGCGAAAAAAATGGGAAAGACGCGCGTTATCGCTGAGACCGGTGCAGGGCAGCACGGAGTCGCAACAGCTACTGTAGCTGCGCTTATGGATATGGAATGCGAGATATTCATGGGTGAGCTGGACTGCAGGAGACAAGCCCTTAATGTATACCGGATGGAACTTCTCGGTGCAAAGGTACATCACGTTACATCGGGGACACAGGTACTTAAAGACGCTGTAAACGAGGCAATGCGGGAATGGGCCGGCCGTGTGCATGATACACATTATGTGCTTGGGTCTGTAATGGGTCCGCATCCTTTTCCGACGATCGTTCGTGATTTTCAGTCTGTAATATCGAAGGAGGCGCGGGAACAGTTTCTTGAAAAAGAGAACAGACTGCCGGATGTGGTCATGGCCTGTGTTGGAGGAGGAAGCAACGCCGCAGGCATGTTCTATAATTTTATAAATGATGATTCAGTCCGCCTTATAGGCTGCGAAGCTGCCGGAAAGGG
>DFHP01000091.1:3680-5632 GCA_002371335.1 Eubacterium sp. UBA3720 | reverse complement strand
CTCGCGTTCACAAACTCATCCCGATCGGATACAGTCCTATCCCAACCGGCAGGTCGGCGTTGATCCTCTTCATTATAAACATTTCCTGGCGGTCTGCAAAACAAATTCAATCCACTTTGTCAGCAACTTGACTGATGGATTGTCAGCTCGATCAATGTATTAGTTTTATATTTGTTGGCCTCCTCTATAATAACACGATTCTTCTTAAAAAATGGAGGATTTATCGACAACACTCACACGTAAAGTAGGAAGAACCATGACGGAAGAAAACAAAAGTCTGATGTCTGCTGAGATTGCAGGCAGTAAAATAAGGGAAATCCTACGTTAGTCAAAAATTACATTAATCGAGTAGAAAGGAGTATCAGAAAGCGAATGAAGAAAAAACCAGGTACAAAGTTTCTGTTATTGTCGATGTCACTATTAATAGCAGCATCTCTTTCCGCATGCGGGAACACTGAGCCCTCAGATTCGGGAGCAGGCAGCTCAACCTCAGTTGAAGCATCTTCTGCAGAGGAATACCAGACAAATGGGGATATGAAGCAGTCGTCAAAAGAATCCTCTGCCGGAGAATCAACCGCCATGAAAACTGCAGAAACCGCCGCAACGGATTCCACCGCTGCAGAAAACAATGCCTCAAAGAGTGCAGAAGCTGCAGATGTTGCAGCTACGGATAACACAGGCTCAGAAACCGCAGCGGCTGATCGCACAGAGACCGCTGCAACTCCCTCTGCAATCTCCGAGGAGCCGCTGTCAGCAGGTCTCATTTCGATAGACGGAGATATTATTTGTCTTGGGACACGTTATAGCGAGATCCATGGAGGAAACTGGAGCTTAAGAACAGAGGATTATGAAAAGTATCAATCCTACTCGCTTAATCCTCGTACAACCTCGGGCAGTGCTATGGGTCTTTACAGCGATAAATATGGATATGAATATGAAAACTTTCATATTATGGTCTCTGTCATGAATGCCTCTGAGGATCCAATCCCTTATCTGGATGGAACAATTGACTATCTGTCCATCCCTTCCATCACCCGTTTAGAAGTTCTCCCCGAAATAACCCTGCCAGGCGGTCTTACCCTTAACAGCACGGAGGATGATTTCAGGGCTGTATACGGTGAACCTTCCAGTGAATATAATGATGAATCCACGGAGTTCCGGTCCCTTACCTTTAAAGATGGTGACGTAGATCTGAAAATCTCCTGGTACAAGGGGCGTATAAATGAAATAACCCTCACAATCTGATCATTTTGAACTGGTGCCCGAAAGGTGAACATCAACTTTAGAGTGTAAACTTTAGAGTGTAGCAGGCACCAAGGTGGCATAATACTATCATCTGTATGATCTTTTGCAAGTTTTGTAGTAAGCATCAAATGTTACGTGTTTTTCCAAGAGATGCTGATTTCAGGGTGTCAGGGCACCAGCGCTCAAATTCTTCGAACAGGGTATCAGCCTGCAAAGTGGTAACGAAGGGAAAACAGCGGAGAGCCTATGCTAAAACAATGCTCTCCGCTGCCAATAAATTAACGTTTTATATCATAGTTCATGTTCATCAGATTTATGATGCTCTCCACGTCGTCCGTGATATTTCCATCACCATGAATCGTATGTTTGATCACACTCGAAGCCTCCACAAAATTCAACATATCCATCGGCTTGAAGTCATTCATATACGCAAAGATCAGCCCAGCGGCAAATGAGTTGCTTTATATTGTAACCAAAAGAATGCTGTATTTATGCGGTTTCCGGCGTTTCGCAAACGCCTAACACACTTCATTTTGAAAGAAGGCTACATAAATAATATCATGGAACTATTTTAAAGGAATCTTACCCCGATATGTGCCTATGTGGGTCTATTTCTTTTCCAGAAGTTCCAGGCCTACGCTCTGTATCTCTCCCTCAACCGCAGCGGCCAGCCATTTGGCCATACTGGGTATGCCGCGACGATGCAG
>DFHP01000091.1:0-3530 GCA_002371335.1 Eubacterium sp. UBA3720 | reverse complement strand
AAGGCGGGTGTCACCTTCTGCAGGGCTCGGACCATGTCCCGGAGCTGCCGCGTGAAAATGCTCTGCATCTGCTCATTGGTATCATAGGTCTTATTGTGCACGTCATTATAAAAAGCGCTCAGCAGATAATCCCGCACCGAGCATGCGTAAAGGTAGCGGTACTGATCCCCTCTGCGCCGATAGAGGGCGCGGTACCAGTCCAGGGTAAGATTCTGTCCCTTGATGTTTTCGACAATATCCTCCCGGACATTCCAGACCTCGCGGGCTGTCTTTTTCCATTCCTTGTTGAGGAGCAGGGCGCTGTCCGATAACAGGGTGACATCGTGGCAGGAGGGATAAAACTCCTGGTGAATCTGTTCCGCCAGGGCGGGTACGGCAAAGGCACCGGCACTCTCTCCTGCGATCAGCAGCTTGTCTGCATATTTAAAGATGGTCCTGGTGATACGCATGGACATTAGAAAATTCTCATAACCGTGAAAATGCAGGCACTGTTCCTGCCCTTCTTCATCCTTGTAGTGGTAATTATTCCTGCCCAGGTGCATGTCTCCCGTGGCATAGGTGATCACGACAAAATTCCAGTCGCGGAAAGGATTTCTCCTGGCGCTGTTGTCGGTGATGCCGACACCTATATTAAAGAACTGGGTAAATGGCCGGAGATTGCTCCAATAATAATTGGGATGCCATGCCAGGACCCGGCCGCCTGTCACAGGACGGGCAGCTGTATAGGGGTTCCATGCGATACCGCCGCCGGACAAAAAAACGCAAAGATGGTCTGTAGTGCCCTTTCTCACATAAATATGATATTCGGAGCCGTCTGCTGTCTTTCCGCCCTCTACCGGAACGCGGTACCACTGGTAGGTTTCCATTTCCGGTACCTGCTGCGAAGCATCCTGTCCGGGGCGTACCCGAAGTTCCGGCGCCTCGAACCGGGTATTCTCCATGACATTCCCGATCACATTTTCCGCACGGTCTCCGATTTTCTCCTGCAGATTCTCAAGCGCATGTCCGGCAAGCTGTTTTCCGCCGCCGACTGTGCTGTCTGGTTTTTCTCCGATATTGTTCTGTCTGGCCCCGATCATGCGGCCGTGTTGTTTTATTTCACCCATTTGTTTCCTGTCTGGCCCCGTTCGTACGGCCGTATTGTTTCTTTTCACCCATGAGTTTCCTGTCTGGCCCCGTTCGTACGGCAGCATCCTTCAATATTCTTTGCTAAATAATGATAATTGTTAATTATGATAATTGCTAAAAATAATAATTTTGTTATTTGCAGAGATGGAGTTGTTGAAAATGCGGATTTTTTCCTGTTACATATGCAGATATTTTGCGGCAGCATCTCTGAGTATATCTCCCCGGAAGATCACGAGGCTGCTGACCAGAATCAGCATCAGCGCAATGCAAAGGACAGCCGGTGCTATATTTTTATTATACCCAAGGGCAATCGGGATGATCTGCAGCAGGCTCATCAGGACATCAAAAGCCGGATACAGGATGAATTCCTGCAGCTTCATCTGCTGTAATCTCGCTGCAGCAAACGTAACAATGATGAGAACCAAAAACATGGAAGGAACCGCCCAGGTTACCGCCCACGATCCGCTCCTGGTCAGGCGAGCAATCAGCAGAAGAACCGCCATGATAATGAATCCCTGGACCGTCAGCATACGGATCAGGTTATTGCGGTAATAGACTGCAATCTGAAAGTCCACCCATGCAAGAAGGATGACCAGCATACACACGTAGATCCAGCCGGCGGTGAATCCTTTGATGATCTCAAAGGCGCCCAGTAGGATCTCCAGGCTGATGCAAACAAAATTCACAATCTGAGTCATGCGCCTGAAACTCACTCTGGGACTAGGGAGCATCACGAAAGGATCATCCGCTGCGCCACCCATATCCGTCAGTTCTCTCTGGCAGAGGGGGCAGCGGGCTTTCCTTCCCCGGATCTTTACCCTGCAATTCGGACAATACTGCATTTTTCCCTCCCTGTGAAAAAAAGTGTGTTCGCTGCTGAAAAAAAATTGTGTTCACTGCTGAAAAATAACAGTGTTTACTGTGAAAAACAACTGTGTTCATTGCAGAAAAACAACAGCAGTTAAAGTTGAGCGATGCCGTTCCTGTCCGGCAGCAAAACTGCTTCATCCAGGCTTCATTCAAGATTGGGGCTTTCACAAACCCATGAGTCATTGGTTGCAATCTCCACATCGATCCCCAGATTGGCCATTTTTCGGAAGAAGCGCATCAGGACAGGATTCGTCACAAATGAGCTTCCGACACCGAAACACATCTTACCTCCAAATGAGCAGACGCTGATCTGTACATCCGGCGCCGCCATAAAGCAGCTGAAGCGGTCTATGTAGGAATCGTAGGGTTCGGGAATGGTGATCTTGCCCACATTGGAAATGGTACCGGTGATTCCCTTCTGTACGCAGCTGTTGACCGCCGCGATGACCAGATTCTTAATAAAAAGAGGAACAGGTCGGATCACGATATTGTGCTCGAGACGGGCATAGTCATGCAAGGAAAGAGCGACCTGATCCTGCGTGAGCTGCCTCTTGAATGAAGACTGGACCACCTGCAGGATGCTCTCCAGTGTGCCGTCGTACTGCTCCGGATAGAAAGCGACATTGATCACTCCAAAAAAGTTCCTGGCCGTTTCCGATTTAAAATAATTGCGCAGGTTCACCGGGACACTTAATACGATAGGAAGCTTTTTTTCCCTTTCGCGCATTTCCTCCAGGATCGACTCCATAAAGAGGGCCGTTGTAAAAGCAGACACCGTGGTCTGATGTTCCTTTGCAACTTTCCGGAATTCGGAAACCGACACCGTGCCTTCAATCAGGTGCATCTGCATATGTTCATCTCTTTCCCCCTGCAGATGATAGGCCCGGTGAGGCAGCTTTTCCGCGGGCTTCCCTTTTATCTCCTTCTGATAATACCGGTTGAAGGAATCGTCCTCTTTTTCCCTGACACTTGAGAGGTCCTGAGATTCCTCCTTTTCAATGCCGTGGGCCAGATTGAGGTAATTGCACACGATAGCCCGCAGAAAAGCGAAGGCACCTGTGCCGTCCGTCAGCACATGAAACATTTCCAGATTGATCCGGCGGCGGTAGTAATTGACCCGGTACAGAAGACGCCTTCTGCCGTCGAAATAGATCGCGCTGCATGGAGGCTTGTTTTCCGGCTGCACCACAGCCCGGATATTGCTGCTGTCCAGATAATACCAGAACAGTCCTTTGCGCAGAACGCTCGCAAAATGCGGAAAATCAGGTACTGTCCTGTCCAGTGCCTGCTGCAGAAGCGCTCCGTCCACATCCTCTTTCAGTTCACAGGTGATCCTGAAAACGCGTGTATCCGCCCCCTTCGCAGTCGAGGGAACAATCTTTGCCGCATTGTCAAGTTCGTACCACTTCGCACGTGCCATATCCGACGCCTTTCCGATCCTCAGATCAAAGATTCTTCCTAAAAGATAGCACAGATAGACGCGTTGTGCCATTGCTTATACAACACAATGACGGATTACTACATCTCCTCCC
>DFHP01000038.1 GCA_002371335.1 Eubacterium sp. UBA3720 | reverse complement strand
CTACTTGGGGGTAGCATATCAGTGGGAGAACGGCAGCCGGTTTTTTATGGCCGGAGGCCTTGCTTACTGCAGTTTCTGTTTCTGGATCAGTTTCTCATAACGTATCTGTGCATCGGAAAGCGTTTTCGCAAACATTGCTGTTGCTGTTTCTTCGCCTTTCAGACGCGGCAGATTGAAGTAACGTGCTTCGTTCATCAGGAACTGTGTAAATTTGCTCCAGTCAGGTGCCTTGGAATCCACAGTCAGAGGTTTCTCATTCCGCGGATCGAAGCGGTACAGCGGTACATAACCGCAGGCAACTGCGTTTTTCTGAACGTTCGGATAACGGATCAGACCGCCTTTGATTCCATGCTCTATACATGGAGAGTAGGCGATAATGATAGATGGTCCGGGGAAGCTCTCCGCTTCCTTCAGTGCCTTGATCGCCTGTGTCTGGTTTGCGCCCAGCGCGATGGAAGCTACATATGCCGTTCCGTACTCCATGAAGATCTGTCCCAGGTCTTTCTTAGCCAGCGTTTTTCCGCCTGCCGCGAACAGTCCGATGGAGGAAGCCTGGGAAGACTTGGAGGACTGGCCGCCGGTATTGGAATAAACCTCTGTATCCAGCACCAGGACGTTTACATTCATGTCATTTGCCATTACGTGGTCCAGACCGCCGTAGCCGATATCATAAGCCCATCCGTCGCCGCCGATGATCCAGACTGATTTTCCGACCAGATCTCTGCGCAGTTCCAGAAGTTCTTTCACCTCTGCATTTTTTGAACTCTCTACAGCGCCGATGAGTTCATCCTTGATGCTTCTCTGAACATCTCTGTCGCCCTTCGCATCGATGTAACGGGTAAACAGTTCTTTCAGCTCAGGCTCCACTTTATCCAGATTATCTTCCATAATGCCAAGGATCTTTGCGCTTTTGACATTCTGAGCGATGGACATTCCGAATCCATACTCAGCATTATCCTCAAAGAGGGAATTTGCCCATGCGATACCCTCGCCGTTTTTATCTACTACAAAAGGAGAAGACGGTGTGGCCGAGCTGTAGATCATGGAACATCCGGTAGCGTTCGCAACCATCATATCTTTGCCAAAGAGCTGGGAGATAAGGCGGTAATACGGTGCCTCGCCGCAGCCCGGACAGCATCCCGAAACCTCGAAATATGGCTTTTTAAGCGCTGTTCCGGCTTCCGTTCCCGGTCTGCCGTATTCCTCTTTATATGTGACCTCCTTGTACAAATAATCTGCCAGAGGCTCCTGTGTCTGCATTTTGGCATTTTCTACAGGGTTCAGTGCTTTAGCCGGACACACTGTCCAGCAAACGCCGCAGCCTACGCAGTTCTGCGGAGATACCTGAATACGGAATTTCAGTCCCTCATCCTTTGCTCTGGTATATGCAGGCGTCGGATCCTTATACTCAAAGGTTATTCCATTTGCATCTGCTATTTCCTGTCCTTTCGCCACTTCCTCTTCATTCATCAGGAACGAACGGATCGTAGCATGAGGACATGCGAATGCACATTTGCCGCACTCAATACATTTGTCTGCGTCCCACGCCGGAACAGAATCAGCGATATTCCTCTTCTCTTTAAATGTGATATTTCCCGGAAGAGATCCGTCAAGAATGCCATTTTTCATGAAACTGGAAACAGGCATATCATATCCGCCGAGGGAATTCATTGCCAGAACGTTATCGTCAAAGTATGCGTCGCCCGTCTTCTTATACAGCGGTGCGGAAGCGTCATATGCCAGCCATGCTTCATCCACGTCTACCTTAACCAGTCCGCTCTTTCCTTCGTCAATGGCGTTCAGGTTGTTGTTAACTACATCCTCGCCTTTTCTGGCGTATGTTTTCTTTACTGATTTCTTCATCTGCTCTTCCGCTTCAGCATAAGGCATGATCTGCTCATTCAAAGCAAAGAATGACGCCTGAAGAATAGTATTTGTATGCTTTCCGAGACCATGAGCCTGGGCAATGCTGGTGGCGTTAATGATATAGAACTTAACGTGTTTTTTCGCCAGCTGGGCAAGCATCCTTTCCGGCAGATATTCCGGCATTTCTTCTTTGCTGTGGACTGTACTCAGAAGGAATGTTCCTCCGTCCTTCAGAGACTTCAGCATATCATATTTGAAACAGTAGCTCTCTGTTGAACAGGAGATGAAATCTGCCTCTTCGATATAGTACGGGGAGCGGATAGGATCCGGACCGAATCTCAGATGTGAGCGGGTAACATTTCCAGACTTCTGGGAGTTATATGCAAAGTATGCCTGGGCGTACATCGGCGTGTTGTTTCCGATGATCTTTACGGTACTCTTGTTTGCGCCGACGGTTCCATCCGCGCCAAGTCCGAAGAACAGGCATGATGTATAGCGATTTGAAATATTAACCGGTACAGGCTCAAGGGACAGTCCGGTAACATCGTCTTCGATTCCGATGGTGAACTCCGACTTAGGAGCATCTTTCTTCAGTTCCGCGAAAACTGCAGCGATCTGAGACGGCTGAGTATCTTTGGAACTAAGTCCGTAGCGTCCGCCGATGATGGTCAGATCTTCTTTGTCACGCAGAGCATGCTCAACATCCAGGAACAGCGGTTCACGGGCGCCTGTCTCTTTTGTACGGTCCAGTACCGCGATCTTGCGGACTGTATCCGGCAGCACAGCCTTCAGGTGAGAAATGGAAAACGGACGGTAAAGATAGACTTTGATAAGTCCTACTTTCTCTCCGCCTGCATTCAAAGCGTCGACCGTCTCTGTAATGGTGTCGGTGACAGAACCCATGGCAATGATGACTCTGTCTGCATCCGGCGCGCCGTAATAAACGAACGGAGCGTATGTTCTTCCCGTGTGGCGGCTGATCGCTTCGAAATACTTATCGGCGATCTCCGGAACCTTGCCATAATGTGTATTCTGCGCTTCTACATGCTGGAAATAAACGTCATCGTTCTGATGTCCGCCTCTTACCACTGCGTTTCCATGCGGGTTCAGGGCACGGTCGCGGAATGCCTGGAGCTTATCCTCAGGAAGAAGAGAACGCAGGAATTCATAGTCCATCACCTCTACCTTCTGGATCTCGTGAGAAGTACGGAAACCGTCGAAGAAATGGATCACCGGAACAGAAGCATCGATAGCCAGAAGATGCGCCATTCCCGCCAGATCCATACAATCCTGAACAGAGTGTGAACACAGCATCACTGCTCCGGTCTGACGACATGCATAAACATCCTGATGATCACCAAAGATGCTGAGAGTGTGGGTGGCGAGAGAACGTGCTGCAACGTGTACCACTGCCGGCAGAAGTTCGCCCTTCCACTTATAAATATTTGGTATCATGAGCAGCAATCCCTGGGAAGCAGTGAACGTTGCGGAAAGCGCGCCGCCCTGAAGAGCTCCGTGCACCGCACCGGCAGCACCGCCCTCAGACTGCATCTCCACCACTTTGACAGCGGAATTAAAGAGATTCTTCCGGCCGCCTGCAGACCAGGAATCTACTGTCTCCGCCATAGGAGAAGACGGCGTGATCGGGTAAATTCCTGCCACTTCAGTCAGCGCATAGGCAGAATGGGCTGTGGCGGTATTACCATCCATAGCCTCATATACTTTTTTTGTATCCATCATACAATACCTCCTTTTCATGTAACCATTCTGAGTAGGCTCAGACTATACCGGAGAAACATCTCCGAAACAGAACGGATTCTCCCATACCGTTCGTCTGCCGGCTCCCTCAAAAACAGTTGTTCGAATATATTGATGATTCTACGCTCCGCCTACTAACGTCAGTTTAACGTTTCCGGACCGTGTACCATTGCAAAAATGTTACATAGTTAATGTTTTTTTAAGGTACACGGTACCATAAAAAAAGAGCCGGCTGAAAAATCAGTCAACCCTTTATTCGTATTCTGTCATTGCATGATTTATCCCGTCATAGACCGGGTTCCCTTCGTGGGGAACGCAGTCCTGCACCCAGTTCCACCAGAAATACCCCCCGACAAAGTTGTCTGACGGTTTTTTCATCGTATAGTAAGAACGGGCCATCCTGATCTTGCTGGATTCCGTTGCGGACCCGGCGGTGTTTCCGCACTCGCCAAACCCGACCTTTGCTCCCTGAAATACTGTTTCAAATTCAGGAAAGACCTGTTTCCAGTCCGGAATATACCCGTTATTGTCATCTTCGTAATAACTGATGAACGCATAATCCAGGTTTTTGGTAAGACTGTCAGACAGGTTGTCTTCGATCCACCGGAACATATCCTGATCTTCCGGCCTGGCATAGTACATAGTCAGCACAGTTTTTGCGTCATTAGACCGTATATAATCGTTTGCTGCTTCGACCTTCCCCACGATCAGGTCAGGTTCCTGGCCGATCCATTCAACGCCGTTTATCTCATTCCCGATCTCCCAAAGGTCAGTATATGGCGCAAGCGTTTCCCATGCGTCTCTGAACCGCTCCAGGTAGGCGTTTTCATCTTTATAAAAGCCCATGTCGAAGGAATCCACAGGACAGGCCATGATATAAGCTTCCTCGTGAATTTCTGAAAAAAGAGACTCATACTCTTCCGCGTCATATTCCTTAGACATAACGATGCGGACAGTGGGCTTCTCCGGCATGCCGCGGATCGCCTCGATCAACTCGTCCGTCCCGATCTCATCATACCAGCAGTCATCCACCGTGATACCGTAGATCCGGCTTTCGTCCCTTTCATCCATTGCCGGGCGAGGCATATCCGGTTTTTCGGTCACTTCTTTTCTGGCAAAAATCATAAGCAGCAGGAATATTGCCCCCGCAGTTAATAAAAAATATTTGGTAAAAATTCTCATAGATAAATAATTAAAACTTCCCACATGTCATTTCTGAACAGCTTAATCATGAAAAATACATCGCCAGGACGCTCCCGCTTCTGTCTTGCCGGCAGCGGCACCAATGAATTTTCGTCGCTTTTAACTTGAAAATTCAAAGTGCCGGCCGCAAGACAAAACCTTTCCGATGTTATTTTTCATGATTACAACTGACTCTTCATAAATAACGCGTGAAATCGACTATATGAAGCTCAGATACACTCCGCTTGAAAGATCAGTCCCAGCTTTCTGGATCTCGTCAGAAAACTGCCGAGATGATTGCCGATCACGACCATTGAATTATCAGACCCGTACATGAAGAGTCCCAATCCGAGAATCAACAATACGCTTCCGACAAAAAACGACAGCATTATATCCGTAGATACCGGCGCGGCCAGAAATGCCAGAATGCTGACAATGACCACGATCGGCATCACTGACGTGACCGCTTCTTTAATTTTCTCATGAAACAGCTTCTTTTTCTCCACAACATCCCCCCGGTACCGTGTACCGTTACAATATTATTACAAACGTCATTATATAATTAACATTATCTTAAAGGTACACGGTACCTTTCTGACTTCATGCGGCCAAGAAATACAAAGCACAGAATGATCTGCAGCACGGTAGAACACGGAATCGCAAGACCTATCCTGAAAAGCGACACCGGTTCTATTTTACTCATTATAAATGATACGGGAACTCTGACAGCGAAAGCCCCGATGATTCCCTGTGCCATTACAAATGTCGTATGCTCCATTCCATTATAAAATCCCACGAAGCAGAACAGAAAACAAGTAAGCAGGCAGTCTATTGCGTAAGCCTTCAGATAATCAGCCGCCGCAAAAATAACCGCGTTATCGTTAGAGAATAATCCTGAGAGAGCCTCCCCGTGGAAAAACGCCGCATAAAACATGACGACGCCCAGGACAAAGGAGATGCCTATCGCGGATCTGAGTCCCTTTACAGCCCTGTCGATCTTACCGGCTCCCCTGTTCTGAGCTACAAACGCGGACATTGACTGCATGAACGCGGCAGGAACCAGCATTATAAAACCGCATACTTTTTCGGCCACGCCTACTCCCGCAGATTCCGTCAGTCCGATATTATTAACTATGGAAAGTATCACCAGAAACGATATTCCCACCAGCAGATCCTGTAAAGCGATCGGCGTTCCTATAAGCAGGATCCTCTTTATGATGCAGGAATCAAAACAAATCGACTTTTTTTCAACTCTGAAAGGCAGTGCCTTCCTTCGGATCATCAGATATGAAATAACCACACTCATAAGCTGCGCTGTCACTGTCGCTATGGCTGCGCCTTTTGCTCCCATTCCCAGCCCCGCCACAAGAAGCAGATCTCCTGCTATATTAAAAATGCAGGCTATCATTACCGTGAAAAGCGGCGTATTCGAATCGCCTATTCCTCTGAAAACGCCTCCGATCAGGTTATATGCAATGATAACGATCGATCCGGCTCCGCATATCGCAATGTAACTCACCGTAAGGTCAAATGCCTCTGCCGGCGCATTCATGATCCCTGCAAGCCGTCCGGATAAAAGCGGTATAACGACCGTAAGCAAAACTCCAACAGCGGCAAACATAGCAAGGCCGCTTCCTACGATCCGGCCTCCTTCTTCTGCCTTCCTTTCTCCGATCTTCTGGCTCAGATAAACAGTCATTCCCATACACAGACTGCTCACCAGGTTGGTAATCGTCATCATGATCTGCGAACCGGTGGATACCGCGGAAACATCAGCTGACGATGCAAATTTTCCTACTATAAGCAGATCCACCGCGCCATACATGGCCTGAAGAAACAACGCCAGCAGGACCGGTCCGGCAAAAACCAGCAGCTTTGAAAGAATTTGCCCGCTCGTAAAATCAATCTGTTTTTCCATTTCACCCACGCCTCTCAATACCAAAAAAGCCGGACAAGAAATCCGGTATTTCAACCAAACATCTTATCCGGCTTGCTATTTCAAACAAATAGCTCACCCTCCGATGAACATGCTTATGTTAACAACTAAAATTTATAATGTCAAGAGAAAAACGAGGACCGTGTATCATTACGATAATATTACATTAATTCATAATTTCTCAAAAGTACACGGTCCCTTTTAGAGTTTTTTTCGAAGAATTCCTAATACGTCCGTTTTTTTTGTTTTCCCTTTTTTTATCATAAGGATCGCCCCTCCGTGTGCAAAGATGGAAAGGCAGGTCAGGATTATGCCGATCACCGCCGCTTCCGTATCACCGTAAAGAAACATGATCACTGTAAAAGCGAAGGGGATGACCGGTCCTCCAATACACAGATATTGTGTGACAAATACTACGATCATGCCCGCAATGTTTGCAGCAAGCCCCGCAAAGAAGGCATACAGCACGACCGACATGGATATAGTCGCCACGCCTTTCCCGCCTTTAAATTTTCTCCAGACAGGGTAGTTGTGTCCGAGAGTACAGCCTAGGCCTGCATATAAAGTTACGATCCACCCACTGCCCCTGAATATCACAAAAGCCAGCAGACCCGCTGCAATCACTTTACCCAGGTCTCCGGTCAAAGTCAGGATCCCGGGAACAAATCCAAGGTTCTCCATTATATTTGCCATTCCGGGGTTTCCGGTATCCCCGATATCCGCCGCGCTCTTGCCCGCAATTCTGTGCGCCACGATCTCCGCTGTAAGGAAGTTGCCAAATACATACCCTATGAGCACACTGAATATTTTTGCTTCCATCATTCCCATATGTCTTTTTCCTCTTTCGGCATAGCATATTCCATGTGCTTACGTATTCCCAGGACAAAATGAATAATACCGGAAATCATCAACCCGATCTCAGTAAGCACAGGGATCCAGAAAGCCGCTCCTCTTGGCTGTACATTATAAAAAGTATACACCAGCATGAAGGTTCCCAGCATGAACTGCGAAACAGCAGTAATGAAAAAATGCATGTAGCGTTTGCTCATCTGCTTTCGGATCTCATTATTATCGGTATACATATCCAGTGGACCGTCAGCTGCATTTTTCCTCAGATACACTCTGCCGCTGTACTCTGCCACTACGGAAATGCC
>DFHP01000071.1:2026-3028 GCA_002371335.1 Eubacterium sp. UBA3720 | reverse complement strand
GTTTAGGTTGATATTCTTCATTGCCAAGGACTCGCGAGCGCGTCTTGAATACAAAAAGGGTAACGTATATCCGGCAAAGCTCCGGAGGCTGTTTTATCGATAGCTGTGAAAGCAGTGAGCAGGGAAAAATGTGCTGACGCACGGAGCAGTGAGCAGAGAGAAATGTACCGGCGCATGGAGCAGTGAGCGACCGGAAGTGTGGATGCACAAGTGAGCAGGGAGGAAACAAGTGGCAGTATATACAGTGACGAAATCGTATCAAACAAAAGGAAATATGGGCATGATCGATGTTACCGGCGATTTTCAGAGCGCGGTGGATGCGGCATGCAGGGAAAAGAAAATACGGAGCGGAATTATCACAGGATTTACTACCGGCGGGGTGGCAGCTCTGACTACGCTGGAATTTGAGCCCGGTCTTGTGGGCTATGATGTCCGCGAAGCCATGCAGGGGATTGCCCCCTACCGGGATGAGAACGGAAATGTAAGATATTACCATCATCACAATACATGGGGAGATGACAACGGATCATCCCATATTCATTCCCTGATCATGTCTCCCTTTATCACGGTCCCCTTTGTGGACGGCAGAATCACGGTCGGCCCCTGGCAGAACCTGACACTGGTGGAGTGTGACACCAGAAATCGTGAAAGAGAGATCGTTTTTCAGGTAATGGGAGAGTGATTCCCGTGACTGAGTGATTCCCATGACTGGTTTTAACTGACTTTCTGAGGCAGTGGGCGTGCAGTCATGAAAAGAGACATAAAAGATACATGAAAAACACGTGAAAAGATAAAAAAGCACCCAAGCCCGCTTTCCGTTGATTGATACGCTGCGGAAGAGGACAGAGGTGCTTTTTTGATTATTATATTTTTTATCTTTATTCTTTATTGCGCGATATCCGCGACTTCATAAAGGCTGCGGGACACGCGCGTAAGACCCGCAGGCGAGTCTTGAATCTATGAATTCGAGTCCCGGGAGGAAAGTGTTCAAGGATCAGATCT
>DFHP01000071.1:0-1833 GCA_002371335.1 Eubacterium sp. UBA3720 | reverse complement strand
AACTGCCTGGTCAACGGGGACTTCCACATAGCTGCCGCCCGCAAGAGTGATGTCGGGACCTACTGCCGGATAAGCGGTTGCCTTGTATCCTTTGAGGACACCTGCAGCGGCAAGGACCTGAGGACCGTGGCAAATGGCTGCGACGGGCTTTTTGGCCGCAAAAAATTCACGAACGATTTCCAGAACGCGCGCATTCAGACGGATATACTCCGGAGCGCGTCCGCCGGTAATGAAAAGACCTTCGTAGTCCTCTGTTTTGACTGCGTCAAAATCTGCAGTCAGGGCAAAGTTGTGACCCCGAAGCTCGGTATATGTTTGCTCGCCGAGGAAATCATGGACGGCTGTAGCAACAGTTTCGCCTGCCTTTTTGTCAGGGCACACCGCATCCACCTGATATCCCAGGACGCCAAGCGCCTGGAAGGGTACCATTGTCTCATAATCTTCAGTAAAATCACCGCATAACAATAATACTTTTTTTGCCATTGTCAAAATCCTCCTTCCATGAATGGTGGCTGCAATATATCTGGCTCTGTGCCAGAATCAGATACAAATATTATAACAATGCGGGTGATAATTCACAACGTTGAGCACGGTTCTTCCTCCATTTCCTCCATTTTAAAAGTTCAAAACATGACGAGTGGTATCCCTTTTTAACAGCGCGAGGTCTTTAGTGTCCACCTCATGCTCTTTCCATATTCGCCTGCACTGTGAAGCCCCCTGTGTATTGAACTGGCATCGGAATTCTTCACTTCTACGGATCTCTCCCTGTTGAAGGTAACTTGTCTCTGACCAGCTGCATGAATATGAGGTATAATAAATTGACACGGAGTTCTTTATCGACGGCTTTTAACTCAGGCGGCTGATCGGAGATTTCTCAAAGGGTAAATAGATCTGGCTGGTGAAATAGTACCAAAATGAAATGCATCAAACGGGCAGGAAGTTCCAGCTGCCAGAAAGTGGAGAGTATGTTATGGCTATGAATGAAAAACTCAGTTTTGCTTGTGATTATGCAAAAGGAGCACATCCGGGCATTTTACAGAGGATGGTCGAAACCAATATGTTAAGTTCAGCAGGATACGGGCTGGACGAGATTTCTGAATCCGCCAGAGACAGGATCAGAAAAGCCTGCAGGTGCGAAAATGCGGCTGTGGAGTTTCTGCTGGGAGGAACGCAGACAAATGCCGTTATGATCGATGCCCTGTTGAGATCCTATCAAGGAGTAATTGCCGCCCACACGGGGCATATCAGTGTTCATGAAGCGGGTGCCATCGAGGCCAACGGACATAAGGTTCTTGCAATCCCGCATCAGTACGGAAAGCTATCCGCCGATGATGTAGGTAATTATCTTAAAGATTACTATAATGATACGAACCACGAACACATGGTAATGCCGGGAATGGTATATCTGTCCCATCCTACGGAGTACGGAACACTTTATTCCAGGGCAGAACTTCAGGCTATCAGAAGCGTGTGCGATCAGTATGGAATCTACTTGTATGTGGATGGGGCCAGACTGGCATATGCACTTTCCTGCCCGGATAATGATGTGTCTCTGTGGGATTTGGCGGAGTTGTGCGATGCTTTTTATATCGGAGGTACCAAGTGCGGCGCACTGTTTGGCGAAGCAGTGGTGATCCCGAAGCCGGAAATTGTCCCGCATCTTTTTACGATCATTAAACAGCACGGAGCGCTTTTGGCGAAAGGGAGATTGTTGGGGATCCAGTTTGATGTACTGTTCCGGGATGATCTGTATATGCATATTGCAGAACCGGCTATCAAAGCCGCAGCAAGCATAAGGACGGCTTTACGGGAAAAAGGATATCATCTGTTTTT
>DFHP01000027.1 GCA_002371335.1 Eubacterium sp. UBA3720 | reverse complement strand
CCTAGACAGCGCCGAACAGCGGTCCGTCCAATTGCTGGGGAACACAACAGCTGTCCGGATATGCTTTTCCGTATTCAAAAAAACACTCCCATTTCGATTCGGTTTCAGGCAATCTTTTTGCTGTCCGAAACCTTACAAAACGAGAGTGGGTTCGATAGTTATATGGTGAGTCAGATGAGGCGTTAGATGGCACTTTTTGAAAACGCCGTAATAGAGACTGTGTTCTGGAGAGTGATTTGATGAGTCATATGTTATATGTGTGTTAGTGGAAGTTTGAAGAAATGGTCTAACACCGCTTTTTCACTCTTTGTTATTCTTGTGTTAGTTGTTGGTAAGTATACATGTTAGATATGAAAGCCGATTTTAATTGACGGCCGATTATCTTTAATGCAGCGTTCTCCGAAACATATGTTTTGTTTTGGCGCTTTCCTGTGAAATCTCGCCAAGGATAGGTGCCCCCTAACGAGGCTCGAAACAGTTACGTTTACATCTCGCGAACATCTAAATGTCATTTCCAGGCTAGTGCCAATTTAAGTCACCCCTCCACCCGGTCTTGCAATAATATCCAATGGTTAGATTGACGTAGGTTGATGATTATACAATGAATGGAAAGGCTATATGTTATGGTAAAAACAAAACGTCGACGATATCGGCATGATCCAAACTATATTGACACCTGGAGTACCTCCGCAGGAGAACTTAGACTCGTTCCGATGGATAACTCTGCCGGTTTTTCCGTACGTCCGGGCATTTATGAACTAAAAGGTGCTCATGCGATCCGCGGCGGTGTAAGTTTCACAGTTCAGTCCGCCGGTGCCACAGAAATCACGCTCCTTTTGTTTCACCGTGGGGCATACGAGCCTTTTGCTCGAATTCCTTTTCCTGAACAATACCGGATCGGACAGGTCTGGGCCATGATTGTTTTTGATTTGGACATTGGTGAATTTGAGTACGCTTACAGCGTAAACGGCCCCTACCTTCCGGAAAAAGGTCTTTTGTTTGATCCTTCCAGGCCACTTCTGGATATTTATGCCCGTGCAGTAACTGGTCAAAGCATTTGGGGTATTAAAAATCCTGGTTTTTATAAGGCAAGGGTTGTAAGAAACAGCTTTGACTGGGGAAAAGAGCATTTTCCGAAAATCCGCATGGAAGACCTTGTAATTTACGAACTGCATGTGCGAGGTTTTACTCAGCATCCGTCTTCAAAGGTATCCTCTCCCGGCACATTTCAGGGTCTGATAGAAAAAATCCCTTATCTGAAATCCCTTGGAATAAACGCTGTGGAACTTATGCCGGTATTTGAATTTGATGAGTGCGCCGATGAACGAACGGTCAACGGAGAGCGGCTCTTGAATTATTGGGGTTACAATCCAATCAGTTTTTTCGCACCAAATACTAGCTACGCATCAACTCAGGAATACAACCGAGAAGGCGAGGAATTAAAAACGCTGATCCGAGAACTGCATAAAAACGATATGGAGTGTATCCTTGACGTTGTTTATAATCACACGGCTGAAGGAGATGATAAAGGTGCTTTTTTCTCCTTTAAGGGTTTTGACAATCAGGTCTATTATCTTCTGACGCCGGAAGGGAAATACCATAATTTCAGCGGATGCGGAAACAGCGTGAACTGTAATCATCCTGTTGTGCAGGATTTGATTCTTGACAGCCTTCGGTACTGGACTACCGCTTACCATGTGGACGGATTTCGTTTTGACCTGGCCAGCATTTTAGGAAGGAACGAGGATGGGACTCCTATGTCCAATCCGCCCCTCTTGGAACGGCTGGCCTGCGACCCGGTTCTTTATGATATAAAACTGATTGCGGAAGCCTGGGACGCAGGAGGCCTATATCAGATCGGCGGCTTTAATTATCGCGGCCGTTGGGCAGAATGGAACGGCCGGTACCGGGATGACATCAGGGATTTCCTTAAAGGCGATTACAGGTTGTGGGAAAATGCTGCTGCGCGTATTACCGGATCCCGCGACATCTACGACCCGGAAAAGCGGGGATACAGGGCATCTGTCAATTTTATCACCTGCCACGATGGTTTCACGCTGAATGACCTCTACTCTTATGCACATAAGCACAATGAAGACAATGGATGGGGCGACGCAGATGGCACAGACGACAACCGTAGTTGGAACTGCGGAGCTGAGGGCCCGACGTCAATACAGGAAATCAATCTTCTCCGCAGAAAGCTCATGCGAAATGCCCTTGCGGTTTTATTGTTAAGCCGCGGTACGCCCATGCTTCTTTCCGGGGATGAATTTCAGAATTCACAGAACGGCAACAACAACGCTTATTGCCAGGACAATGAAATTTCCTGGCTAAATTGGGAGGACTTGAAGGATCATCAAGATTTTCACGACTACGTGCAGGCGTTGCTTTCTTTCCGACGATCCCATCCTATAATCCGCAGGTGGAACGGGGACTGCTCGCTGGGATTTCCGGAGATCCAGATATTGGAGCCCTCTGGAGATTCCAGAGTTCTTGGAATAATGTACGCAGGAAAGGCGGATGCGAAAAATACATCTTCCTCTGTCATTGAAACAAATACCAATACTGATCCTGCGGATGACATTATTGTCCTGGCGGTAAATGTATATTGGGAAGCACAGCCTTTCAGGCTCCCAGAATTGCCAGAAGATATTTGCTTTCAAGTAATTGTTAATACAGCTATTGCAGAACAGCTCTTTGCCGAGACCAAGTCGTTCCATAAAGGCGCTTTATCAAAAACTGGAGGAGGAATGATAGTAAAAAAAGACGTTGAAATAGCTCCTAGGTCTGTGCAAGTGTTCAGAATGATTCCATGTCTCAAGGAAACGTACCCACTTTATTCTGAATAATACAGCATTTCTGTTTCAAGTGTTTTGATATTGAATAGGAGGCGTGATGATGAAGCCACACATATTGAAAGCCTTGCTTATTCTCGAAACGCTTTTGATAACAGCAATTACGATATGTTTTTTCATTACTCTCAACGCAAATAAAAAAAGAACTGCTCCGTGAAGTGTCTCCAGAAGGTGAATATCTCCTGATAATTGAAGAATTGGAAATGCCGGACTGGCCTTTTGGAAGTGATCATCTTCGGATTTCTCTTTATGGAACTGACAAAAACTCATATAACGTATCGTTTGACGCGGCTGTAGCAAGTACGATATTACAAAGCATCCCCGGTACAAGTACCTCTCGGACTATGACAAGAAAAACGCCTTTGACATCGAAAGGTACATGAAAAAACACCCGCCCATTGTCAGACCGGATGAAGTCTTTGACTACTACGAAATCGACGCCGCTGATCTTTCGTGAAGCGGTAGAGAAGCAGAAACAGCGACTATGTGGCATGACATAATCGCTGTTTCCGGCAAGGGAGAGTTCTATAACGCACCGTCAATGACCCCTGTGCTTTTGCTTGCGTTTTTGCTGCTTTAGGTCATACTGACGCTGCTTTTCCGCTTCCCTCTGCTCTTTGCTTTTTTGATTGCGCTCGGTTTTGATTTCTTCCAACTGCAACTGTAAAGCCTGCTGCGATTTTGTTCCGACGCCGGTACTCTGCATCTGTTTTCTTGCATTTCTCTGTCGGCGTTTCGGATTGTCTGCAATCTGCTTTACATCCGTGGAGACGGGCGGACTGAATTTGAGATCGTAATAGTGTTTGAGAATGAAATCCCAGACCTCGTAATCCTTTGGCTCCGCTCCAAATGTGATTTTGGCGACTGTCAGCTTTCCGCCCTCAATCCGCTCAAAGACTCCGACCCAAAACGGCGGATCGAAAAAAACGGTCAGCTTACCGCTTGCCTGTTCCATGAAAATCCCTCCTTGATATGGTACAGGCAAAGAACGGACAACCCAGGAGGGGCAGGTTACTTACCCTGTCGATATGACAGGACGGCCGGGCTACCTACCGGCTCTGGCACGCGGAAAAGGCGTGCGTTGCGTTTTTATCTTTGCTTTGCAGCTTCCGATCGGCGTTATCGCTCCCGAAATCTGCAAGCCCATTATAGCAGGAAACTATGAACAAATCTATTCCTGAAATCATTATCGCCGCCGATCTTTCTTGATCCGGCGGCGGGAAAGGAGGAACGATCAAGAACACCATAACAGCATACCGGGCGAGGGCACCTGATGAGGCCCCGCCGCAGAACTTACCGCCGTAACGCTACGGCGGTTTTTCCATTTCTACACAACATTGCTACGCCGCAAAGCGGCAGAAAGGAGTTTACTTATGGCATTTTTCAATTCCGCAGTCGGAGTTTTGCAGACCCTTGTAATCGCTCTCGGAGCCGGTCTTGGTATCTGGGGCGTTATCAATCTGATGGAGGGTTACGGAAATGATAATC
>DFHP01000098.1:624-3014 GCA_002371335.1 Eubacterium sp. UBA3720 | reverse complement strand
CGTGCTTGAAATTAAAACAAATGATACAGAGACTGCTTGCAAGATCATCGTCGTAGGTGTTGGTGGTGCAGGAAACAACGCTGTCAACAGAATGGTGGACGTAGATATTACAGGCGTTGAGTTTATCGGCGTTAATACAGATGTCCAGGCCCTGCAGCTTTGCAGAGCTCCCAAGCTCCTGCAGATCGGCGAGAAACTTACCAAAGGTCTTGGCGCAGGCGCTAACCCCGAGGTCGGCATGAAGGCCGCTGAGGAGAGCGCAGATGAGATCGCCAATGCGATCAAGGGAGCGGATATGGTATTCGTAACCTGCGGTATGGGCGGCGGAACCGGAACCGGCGCTGCACCTGTCGTAGCCAAGCTGGCAAAGGATCAGGGAATCCTGACAGTCGGCGTTGTTACAAAGCCTTTCAGCTTTGAGGCCAGAAGCCGTATGACCCGTGCTCTGGAAGGAATTGAGAATATTAAGGAAAACGTTGATACCCTCATCGTGATCCCCAATGACAAACTGCTTGAGATCATGGACCGCAGGACCACTCTTCCCGAAGCACTGAAGAAGGCCGATGAAGTCCTTCAGCAGGCCGTTCAGGGAATCACAGACCTGATCAATGTTCCCGCGATCATCAACCTCGACTTCGCAGATGTACAGACCGTCATGCGCGAGAAGGGTGTTGCTCATATCGGTATCGGCTATGGTAAGGGCGAGACCAAGGCAACCGATGCAGTCCGTATGGCAGTTGAGAGCCCTCTGCTTGAGACAACCGTCAACGGCGCTACAGATGTGATCATCAATATCTCCGGTGATATCTCCCTGGCGGATGCTTCCGACGCTGCAAGCTTCGTTCAGGAGCAGGCCGGCGAAGATGTCAATATCATCTTCGGTGCAATGTATGATGACAGCAATACCGATGCATGCGATGTTACTGTTATTGCTACCGGAATCGGCAACAAGGATGTCATTTCCCCCAACACGATTTTCGGCACCGCTGCAGGAAGAGGCTCCAGCCCTTACGGCAGAGACCTTAAGACCGGTTATGGCGAACAGCTCCGCAATAGTGCAGGCAGCTACAATCGCTCCACAGGAAATACTGTCCGTCAGAAGAACCTTGAGATTCCCTCATTCCTGAGAACAAAGAGATGATCATACTTTCCGGCAGCTCCGGAAAGGCTGATCCGCATAGGAAAAATAATTGATTTTCCTCTTTCCTTTTCATAAAAAGGTGCTATAATAGTCAAGTCAGACAAAAGAAATGTCCGGGCTGCATAGTGGCCCGGACACATCTATGGGGACGTAGCTCAGTTGGGAGAGCGCAGCGTTCGCAACGCTGAGGTCGCGGGTTCGACTCCCGTCGTCTCCACTTTTTTATGCCCGCGTAAATACTGGATTTCGGCTGAAAGTCAGTATTTATGCGGGTTTTTTCCTTCCATATATGATTTCTGTGATTGCATATTTGCAAATAAAAATGAAAAAGTGACTTGTTATGTTCTATCATCTCACGTCGGATAGGAAGACGTTTTTGATCCTCTGTCAGGGTATCATAACCTTCTATCAGTTCCTGCTTCCTGGTTTTGATTGCAAAAAAGTCTTGCCAAGCGCGATGAACTCTTTGCGAGGATCACATTTCGTCGAGTATGTATCTCAGGTTATTTTCGGTTAAATCGTGTCGCTTCAGCGAGATGATCGTTTTCAGCCCTGGGTGATAGCAGATATCGTGTCAGCTTCGCCTCTTCAGTACTTAACCCGCTTTTTGAAGCCTCACACGACTGTTATGAAGTCACGAGAATACGCCGGTTGTGTTTTCAAAACAGCCCCGCAGCCTGCGGACCTTGCGATCTTGTCACTACGCTGCGACTTTCTTTTTCTGTCTTCCATGTGCCCTGGAGGAGCGGGGACGGCCGGCACAGTTGCGGCCGGTCCTGATCATACCTGTCACATAGAACAGAAGCTCCAGAACATAGGCGGAAGAAGCGGCAAGGAAACCTGCCAGGAACAGCTCTGCGCTTCCCTGCAATACAGATGTGACAATATAAAAGACAAGCAGTACTGTGCTGAACGGATGCAGTTTCATTGTGTTTTTCATTTTCGATTTCATTATCAGGTACTCCTCTCACAGGATGATCAATTAAGGGTTTTTACTTTGTTAAGCTCTTTCATTTATGGCTTCCTGTTACCTTATGAGACAAGTATAAAAAACAAGGTGTCTGAAAAAACGGACAGCAGGATTCAAAGACCGTTTGTTAATTGCATTTTTAACTGCAAGTATTTCTCCACAACTACTCTTGAAAACTGGCAGTTACTTTTACATTCAAACAAAGAGAAAGAAAATGACGTGAATTGTGGAGGGGCAGACACAAGGGGACAGACACAAAAGGACCGTCCCTGTATGACA
>DFHP01000098.1:0-529 GCA_002371335.1 Eubacterium sp. UBA3720 | reverse complement strand
AATAGACATTCTGTTACATATTATAGAAAAAACTGGAAGATTTCTCTAAGTGACAGAAAGGAAAACACCATTGGACACAGAACGTAGAGAACAAGAAAATGCGCACAATAAACACAGAAAGAAAGAATCCGGATTTACCGGGCAGATCGGCTTTGTCATGGCTGCTGCAGGCAGCGCGGTCGGTGTAGGAAATCTCTGGAGATTTCCTTATCTGGCAGCGAAGGACGGCGGTGGACTGTTTATTGTCATTTACCTGATCCTGGCGCTTACATTCGGTTTTACGCTCCTGACATCCGACATTGCAGTGGGAAGAAGGACCGGGAAGAATTCTATCAATGCCTATGCCGCGATGAATCCCAAGTGGAAATTTCTTGGCATTATCACCTTCCTGGTGCCTGCAATTATTATGACCTACTACGCGGTGATCGGAGGATGGATTTCCAGATATGTTGTCGTATATCTGATCGGGGACGGCAGTGCTGCCGCATCCGACAGCTATTTCACCGGATTTATCACGGATCCGCTGCAG
>DFHP01000094.1 GCA_002371335.1 Eubacterium sp. UBA3720 | reverse complement strand
TTCCTTGACTATGTTTGTATTATAACACCGCGTGCACGTGTACACAAGTCGAATTTTAAACAAATGTGCACGTGTACGCAATTTTATTTTTGTGCACTTTGCTCACTTTCGATACTTGCGTTCACGGGACACCAAAACCCTCTAATAGCTTTTCCTTATCAGACACAAAAAAAACTCTCCGTTTTTGTAAAAAATTCTAAACGGAACCGGGGACGGAGGTAAGTTCCACGTAAAGTGGAACTTACCTCCGTCCCCGGTTCCGTCAGGCGTTATGATGACAGCATCCGCCGTGTCCGTGGCCTTCGCCGTGGTGGCCGCAGCAGCCTTCGCCGTCTCCGTGGCCTTCTCCGTGGTGGCCGCAGCAGCCTTCGCCATCTCCATGGCCTTCTCCGTGGTGGCCGCAGCAGCCTTCTCCGTCTCCGTGGCCTTCTCCGTGGTGGCCGCAGCCACCTCCACAGCCTCCGCAGCCGCTGTGCTGTACTTTTATCTTTCCGTCAGCAAGGTCTTTGACTATTTCATCTGTATCTCCTTCCGCACCAATCAGTATTCTGATCTGCTGTGCGGCGATTGCCTGTCTGAGCGCCATATCCATTTCACAGGCGAGGAGCATGTTTATTTCGCAATTTGCCAGGAATTCCGCCATGGAACCGGATGCGCCTCCGATCACATCGCGGGCTTCTTTTATCATCTCTTCGATGCGGCGGTCATCATCAGGATCTATCGCCGCCTGAAGTGCCATTCCTCTGGCTTCGGGAGTTTCGAAAGTCTGTCCGGATTCTGTGAGTTTTGCCTCGGCAGCTTCAATAACCTTCTGTTGCTCGTCGTTGATTTTTCTGATCAGGGCTGTACTTTCTGCCAGCTGTGAGACGATCTCGCCGGGGACTTCAAGCACGCCGGTTTTTTTGATCACGTTGGCGTTGTTTTCATCCGGCTCGATATCGTATATCTTTATGAATTCTGTTTCATTGAAAAATTCAGTGAACCGGCCGTTATCATAAGGTACTGCAAGTTTCATATTGTTTCCTTCCGTTGTAAGTATGATTCGTGTAAGTGTTTTGTTTGCGAAGGCAGGGGCCCTGCGATGTTTGTATACATGTAATGGCGCTTCGGAGCATTTTCGCCGCGACAGGGATGCTCTGCCTGGAAGCCCGCGTCGGGGATCCTGAGCGCTTATCTTTGCGGCGGGGATGCTCTTGTCTTGAAGGCTTCTATGCCGGCGGGGATCCGGGCCGGGATTGCGGCCCTGCGGTGCGCTGTATACATTATATAACGGTCCCGTCCGAACGGACAGGACCGTCTGCTTTGCGTTTTCGCTTTGTTTTATTTGCGTTTTCGCTTAGTTTTATCTAAGGTTCGCCTGTTTTTATTTCAGCTCTTCTGCGAGGGCGTCGATCTGAGCGATGCTTGCTTCGTTGAGCGCTGATCTGATCGTAACTGTTGTCTCAGGATATGTGATTTCCTTCAAGCCTTCAAGTTTTTTGCGCATTACGCGGGCTGCTGTCGGAGCCCAGGTGCCGTTTTCGATAAGACCGATCGTACGTTTCGTGTATCCGCGCTCTACGAGATCATCGATGAATCCTCTCATGATCGGGAAGATGTCTCCGTTGTATGTGGTCGTTGCGAGCACCAGTTTGCTGTGACGGAACGCGTCCTCTACACACTCGGGAACGTCTTCTCTTGCAAGATCGGCGATGCGCACTCTCGGGCAGCCTTTTTCCTCGAGTTTTTGCGCAAGAAGCTCTGCTGCTTTCTTTGTATGGCCGTAAACGGATGTGTAGGCGATGAATACGCCTTCATCCTCAGGCTCGTATGATGACCAGGTGTTGTATTTGTCAATATAATAACCGAGATTTTCTTTCAGAATCGGTCCGTGCAGTGAGCAGATGATCTGGATGTCGAGATTTGCGGCTTTTTTCAGGACTGCCTGCGCCTGTTTGCCGTATTTGCCGACGATACCGAAGTAGTATCTTCTCGCTTCGCATGCCCAGCCTTCCGGGTCCTCTACGTCGTTTGCGCCGAATTTGCCGAAGGCGTCAGCTGCGAAAAGGACTTTGTCTGCGCTGTCATATGACATGATGACTTCCGGCCAGTGTACCATGGGGGCTGTTACAAATGTCAGCGTGTGTTTTCCAAGCTCAAGCGTGGAGCCTTCACCTACAACGACTTGACGTCCGGCGAAGTCTGTGCCGAAGAACTGTTTCATCATCGGGAATGCTTTTGCTCCGGAAACGATCTGAGCGTCAGGATATGCCTCCATGAATTTCTGAATGTTTGCGCTGTGATCGGGCTCCATGTGATGCACTACCAGATAGTCGGGCTTTCTGCCGCCGAGGACTGCGTCTACGTTTGTTTTCCACTCATCGTAGAAGTTCTGGTCTACGGTATCCATTACGGCGATTTTTTCGTCCATGATCACGTATGAGTTGTATGCCATGCCGAGGGGAACCACGTACTGGCCCTCGAAGAGATCTATCTGATGATCGTTTACGCCTACATACTTAATGTCGTTTGTTACTGTCATATCCATTATGTCGTTGTACCTCCTTATGTGCATTTCATGTATTTACGCAATATCCGATGCGGGTAGTGACACGCCACAGGAGACATTGCCTGACATTGAGTTTGATACTTTACTCAAATGCTGTTTACCTTATCTAATGATTTTAAAGGTTTATGAGGGTTTTGTCCATAAGAAACAGGAAGGTTTCCTGTTATTTCCTGGAACCGGGGACGGGGATGAATTCCGCGGTGTCATGAGCATGATGATGGCGGCGTGGAGTTTTAACGTTCGGGGCGTTCTCAATGAAGCATTTCTATGACTGCGTTGATTGCCCGCGGCATGAAGAATGCTACGAGGATCATGGCTACGACGATGACCACGATCGCCCAGATTTCTTGTTTTGTTCGCGTTCTTCTGGTTTCCTGGATTTTTTCTGCGCGTTCTTCACGCTCAGCTTTCATCTCCTCACTGTATTTTTCTCTCTCTTCCGCACCGTAAACGGCGGCTTCGTTGTATTTTTCTACAGCCGACTGCTCCTGAACTTCGCGGAGCTGTTTGTCGAGCCCTTCTAAATCTTTCAGATCCACAGATTCGCCTCCTGTTTAATATTAGTTATGCTGCCTGACGTTGATTTCTTTCGTCCGGCATTGAGTTCTTCTGCCCGACGTTGTTTTTTTTTCAGTTTGACAGCATCATTTCTTTTTTACTCTTTTATTGTCCATAAAATCAGTGTTTTTGTCAACATAATGTCTGTTTAGATGGCTTCATTTTATCAGTCATGAAAAGTTTTTATAAAAATGCTTGCTTTTTTTCGGACGGCATATTATACTAGTCAACGGTTGATTGGTCAAGGGGTTAAGACGCCGCCCTCTCACGGCGGAAACAGGGGTTCGATTCCCCTATCAACTGTACGAGCACGGTTCATTGAACCGTGCTTTTTTGTTTCACAGGAAATTTCGTCAATTTCCTGTGAAACGCCCCTCCGGGGGATGCACACGCCGCACAGAGGAAGGCAGCTACGCTGCCGTGCGGCGGCGCGCAAAGTCCGGTTCGCTCCCCTCAAGATTGAGGGACTGGGGAGCTGAAGTCCGCTCGCGGACTTTGTTCTTTTTTACTTTAGTCAGTTGAGCATTATGATCTTTTCGGGGCGAAGTCTGGAAAGGATCAAGTAAATAGAGCCGCCTCTTAAGGGTGCGGTCAGGTGGAATGCGATGTGGATTGAAGGGGCTCCGAGGCAGAAGCCTCCGGTCTCTCAAAAGGGAAAGCCAGCGCCTTTAGACGCTGGCAGGTAACACGTGTTTATAGCCTACATACTGAAGCACCCGCCTTACGGGCGGGTGCGGCTGGTTAAACACGGAGATTTTAGACAAAAAACAGAGTTGCAGGACAAATACAGGACTGCAGGGTAAATGCGGTGATAGATGTATCCGCATAACAGGAACGAATTATCAGGCAGGGTGGAACTCATCTCCGTCCCCGGTTCCGTGGTGGAACTTGTCTCCGTCCCCGGTTCCGTGGTGGTCAGCGGATGAAGTTGGTGAAGATTTTGTCTTCGATGATCGGCTGTTCCACGCCGTATTTGCGTCCTGTTTCGATGCTTTTCAGTATCCAGCTCATGTTTGTTCCGATGGTTCGCATGATCTGAAGTCCTTCTTCGTCTTTCATGACGTCGTCGGGATTGCTGCCGTGGACCATGTTCCAGTAGCGTGATGAGATGACGGGCATCTGAGCATACATGAAGTATTTGTTCAGTACGTCGAGTGTCGCCGTGGTTCCTGCTCTTCTGGCGGAGGCGATCGACGCTGCGGGCTTGAGTGTCAGGACGTCTTCCGCGGTGGTGAAGAGACGATCAAGGAAGGCGATCACTTCACCTGACGGAGACGCGTAATATACCGGCGAGCCGACAATCATGGCGTCTGCCGTTTCCATTGCTTCCGCTACTTCTTTTACGATCTCATTTATCTGACCGTTAACTGCTTTTAATCCCACATGGAATATTTCTGTATCAATACCGTTTCCGTTCAGGACTTTGGCTATCTCAGATAAGGCTGTGTATGTGCAGCCTTTTTCTCTTCTGCTTCCGTTAATAAGTACTACTTTCAATTTTTTTGTTCCTCCGTTATTATTCGGATATCGTTATTGTGTTTTTTTGATCTCAACCGAGATACTTGCTGTTTACATATCCGCTCATGCCAAGCTTAGGTGAGTATACATACCAGTATGTTCCGTTGCCTTTATTCTGGACTGTCACTGTCTCGCCGTTGTAGAGTCTTCCGATCTCATTTCTGGAATCGTATGCGGGCGCTGTCCTGAGCGCGAGATAATTGGTCGTTCCGCGGACAGTGTATGTGCCGTAGCTTCCGGAATTGTTCGAAGATCCGCCGCCGGACAGGTACCTTTTATTAACGTAACCGCTCTTGCCAAGCTTTGGTGAATATACGTACCAGTATGTGCCGTTGCTTGTATCCTGAACCGTTACTGTCTCGCCGTTGTAGAGTTTTCCGATCTCATTTCTGGAGTCATACGCGGGCGCCGTTCTCAGCGCAAGGTAGTTTTTGGTTCCGGTGACTGTGTAGTTGCCGTAACTGCCGGAGTTATTGGAGTTTCCACCGCCTCCTGACAGATATTTTTTATTTACGTATCCGCTCTTTCCAAGCTTCGGTGAGTATACGTACCAATATGTCTTGTTGCTTGTATCCTGGACCGTTACTGTCTCGCCGTTGTAGAGTTTTCCGATCTCATTTCTGGAATCATACGCGGGCGCTGTTCTTAATGCAAGGTAGTGTTTAGTTCCCGTAACTGTGTAAGTGCCACCCTGCGCCTGGACCGTATTTACATTTACGATCATCATGACACCAGCGAGCATAGTCAGAACCAATACCATAACGATTGATCTCTTGAAAATTTTCCTCTTTTCCATGCTATTTCCCTCCATACATTTATGTGTCCTCTCTTCCACATTTTCAGAAAAAAGGGGTGTATTATTACACATTATTATATAATAATTTCTATTTTCAGACAAGTATAAGCAACGCAATATATGCTTATCGCACTTGACGATTTTGGCCTCCTATAATACAATTTCACAATCATCGCGGAACCGGGGACGGAGGTAAGTTCCACTGTAAATCGAGGGACGGAGGTAAGTTCCACTGTAAATCGAGGCACAGAGATGGGATTCCTTCCTTGGCATCATCCGTTTATCCGGTTTATTTTTACAAATTATTTGCGATACTGATCTGTGCTGTTTTTTTGTGCCATTTATTTTCTTTGTGAGTCCGGCACATATATACCGGTGCATTTGTCCGGATGTTTTTGTCAGGGGCTTTTGTGCGAATGGTATATGAGACTCCGGGTCCGGTTTTTATGCGGCAATATTATGTGCGGATGTTATGCCGGATGTTATACGGGAATCCAGGTCCGGTTTTTATGCGGCAATATTATGTGCGGATGTTATGCCGGATGTTCTTTGTAGATGTTATGCACGGATCCTTAGTTCGGCTGCTGTATACCGATGTGATGCTTAGATGTCAGACTTATTGAATTACGGTGTGATGGATTTACTACTGCGGTGGGGGAGCGTTAATAAAGGAGTTTTTTATGCTTAATGATTTTTTCCTGAATTTATATGGACAGCTGAACACGGTAATCCCGGGGTTTGTGCTGGATTTCATAATAAATCACATGACGATGAGACTGGTGCTGGCCAATCTTGTTTGCTTTGTTCTGACATTGGGCGGATGGATTTTGGTCGACCAGCTTGGATGCAGTTTTGACAAGGCGATCAGACATTTCCAGATATACCGATTCGTTACCTGTATGTTTGTCCATGACGGGCCTGGGCATCTGATGGCCAATATGTCTTCCCTGATCATCAACGGACTGATCGTTGAGAGTACCTTCGGTCCGCAGGCAATGCTGATTTTTTATTTTGGCTCAGGTATCATCGGGGGCATTGCGGCGTGCATCATCCATAAAGTGCTTGGCGATGAATGTATTTCCGTGGGCGCGTCAGGCGCTATTTGCGGGCTGATGGGCGTGACTATCATGAATACGGTGACGGGGCTTGGCATTACCGGTAATCTGCTGTATGTGTTGATCGCTGTGATTCCGATCCTGATCATCGGGTTCAGCAGAGGCGCAGATAATGTATGTCATTTCACCAGCTTCTTCGCGGGAGCTGCGCTGTTTTTCTTTTTGAGAATGTGAACGGAACCGGGGACGGAGGTACGTTCCACTTGTACATGCAGCTTATTGGCGCCGGTACGTGAAATCGGGGACGGAGTTGAGTTCCACCCTGCGCTGCCGAAAGCAGCGCGGGAATGTGGAACTCAACTCCGTCCCCGGTTCCGTTTCTTAGCAGCGCGGGGTGGAACTTATCTCCGTCCCCGGTTTCATTTCCATATGTTTTTTCCGTTCTGAAAGGACTTTAAACTAATACATTTTCTTTCATAAAGGTCTTGTAGTAAAGGTATTCTGATATGACGTTCATGGACGTCTTTTTTGTAAATAGAAAAATCCATTTCCGCTTTTTTTATATCTACGACTGATCTGTCTTTTACATACTGTAAAAGTCTGATTTCTTTTTCTATAAACGAGTGTGTTCTGATTTCATCGAGTCTTACTTTTGTCAATGCATCATATGAGAGATTATAAAACATAGAATTACCCGAATCAAAAATTGGTGCAAATCCCAGCAATTTCAATGTATCAGGATTTCTCATAACAGCAATATTGTTCATGTGCCTGTCCGTATTTGATATGAGATAATCTGTCATGATCTGGTAATCCATGAAGTGGTCAAACTCCTCTTCCGGCATTCCGAGATTCATGCACACCTGTTTAAATGGGTAAAAATATGATTCGTTCTGCTTTATCTTTACTGTCTGCAGCAATTCCCACGCACTGATACACTCTATGTTTTCACTGCAGAAGTCATAGCTCATGCAGCCGAGACCTTCAACGCCGCCTTCAACCTGCAGCTTTACAAGCTGGTATGGTGTGTACTTTGTAAAGCCCTGTTGTTCATGTAATTTTGAGGCAAAAAATTCATTCAGGCTCTGTTGATACGAATCACCATAGTTTCCTTTGATCATATAGTGCCTGCCATCACTTGCAACGCACCATTTTTTCTGAAGCTCACCTTGGGATGTGGCACAATTGAAGCGTGTTTCTTTGCGTATATCGACCATGAAATCCCGATTGAGCGTGATTTCTCCGAAAGTATCGACGAAATCATTCGTAAATAGATTTACATCTTTCCATTTAATATTCTCTTCACGGGGCCTTATCCAATAACAATCGGATAAACTTAAGGCCAAATTATTTACGAGCGCACTGCCTGTTGATACATATCCCAGTTTTTGAAGCGCACTTTTTGCACCATGACGTGTTTTTGGAATGGCACGGTCTCTCCACCAGTCATGCATCTTCATATCATTCATCTGACCACCGATCGGAAAATGTGCTGCAAATTCTTCATTTTTTCGCACTCTTCCCAGTGTACCATCGACGGAAATATTCATTAATGCAACCGGAATATCTTTATGCATAAGAAAATATTCATTATTGTATTTTTTCATGCTGCAACACCTCTGTCATCTAACTCCAAATGATATCTTCCGTCTTGTCAAGCCTGCAATCGTCATTAAATCTCTCCTGGATTTCATAGAAGTCTTCATAAAGATCATGCAGATAAATGCCCAGATTCGGCTCTTTTACCCCTTCGAGATCTTCCCTGACAAAAATCCAGTTTCCTGTAACATCAGATACCTGCCTCTTGCTTCTGTCATAATAATATATATCGCCTTCCCGCCCCTTGATTATTCGCAGCGATGAGTTCGTACCGGGTATCGTCCTCGCAATCAGGTCGATCACATAAGGCGGCGGTGAAGCCTCTCCCTGCTCCCATTTTCGCAATGTACTAACGGGAATTCTATACATTTCCGCAAAGGCCTTCTGTGTCATCCCGGTTTTATCCCTTAATTCTCTTATCCTGACACTCATAGTAAACCTCTTTCATCCTCACAAAGTATCCTATTTGGTTATCTCCAAAAATATTATATCCTATTTGGATACTCTCGTCAACGGAACCGGGGACGGAGATAAGTTCCACTTGTACATGCAGCTTATTGGCGCCGATACGTGAAACCGGGGACGGAGGTAAGTTCCATTTGTACATGCAGCTTATTGGCGCCGATACGTGAAACCGGGGACGGTGGTGAGTTCCGCTTTCCCGCGCTGCTTTCGGCAGCGTTGGGTGGAACTTATCTCCGTCCCCGGTTCCGTTTCAGCGAAGCATGCTGAGCGCGAGTTTGTGTGCGCTGATTCCGTCGCGGCGGGATACGATCTCGCCGATCTTATCGATGCCGATGTCTTCAACGATGGCAAGGTATTTTTTGAATGCGTCGATGTTGGCCTGGGTTTCCGGTTCTGCTTCTTCGCGGATTGGAAACGTATCAAAAAATACAACGCCCTGGTAATCATATTTTTTCAGGTAATAGACGAATTCCAGCGACTGTGCATGGTGGATCGAACCGAAGATCAGCCCTGAGTCCTGATGGCTGTATCCGTCGTTCATATGAAGTCCGAACAGTTTGCCGCTGCTTGCGGCCAGCGCCAGCCCGTAGCTTGGATTGTCGCGTTTCATCAGCATATGGCAGAAATCGAATGTTACTCCGACATTTGGACGATCAATGGCAGTGACCATAAGAAGCGTCATGCCCGCCGAATCCATTAACGCGAAATTACGTTCTTCAAACGGCTTATACTCTATACTGAATTTCATATCCGGCGCATAGTCTGCCACCTCACGCATTGCTTCAAGAATCTGGTCCCAGGCCTCTTTATAGTCCATCTGAAAGGAGTAATCAAAACCGTCATTTTCCAGCCAAAGCGTTATGACTGAGCCGCCGAGAGACCTGCAAATATCCGCTGCTTTTTTTGCCATGTCGATCGCCTCCCTGCGCAGCCCGGGATCCGGATTCGTGAAGTCTCCGTTTTTCCAGAGATTTCTCCAGCGAACCGCAAAACCATTAACCTTCAGCGGTCCCATTGCCTTCCGTATTTCCTCAATATCATATCCCTCAATATGCTCCGGATAATTAAACTCCAGATGTGTAATTCCATCCATCTTTCTATAGGACGCTATCGCGTCAAAAACAGTTCTTCCCTTAAAAATAAAGGAATTCATTCGTCCTGCATAATACATATGTTTCACCTCTTCTAGCTGTGCCAATGTTGTCGTGGTTTTTATTTCTGATATATTTCCATCACTTCGGACAGGACCGGCATCGCCGGCTGTCCGCCTGTCTTACATACGGTCTTTGCGCTGCAGCAGGTGGCAAAACGGGCTGCTTCGAAAACATCCATCCCCTTTATAAGTCCATAGCATAGTCCGCCGATAAATGAATCTCCCGCACCGGTAGACTCCACCGCCTGTACTTTTTGGGAGGGCACAAAACCGACCTGTTCTTTTCCGCATACCACCGAGCCTTCTTTTCCCAGTGTAAAAATGCAGATATTGCCAAGTTCCTCACACATCTTTACTATTTCCTGTTCCGCCGCATTCCGGTCGCTGACCGGCTTTCCGCAGTAGAAGCCTGCCTCCAGCTCATTTACGACAAAAACGTTCGTAAGCCGGAGAGTTTCTTTTGATACCTCCGCCGCGGGAGCTCCGTTGAGGATCACATAGCAGCCCCTCTCTCTGCAGAAACGTACTGCATATTCTACGACCGGGATAGGGATCTCCAGCTGAAAAACCACAATATCTCCCTCTGTCAGAAACCCTTCCAGCGCATCAATATCTTCTTTAGTAACGCGGTTATTTGCCCCCTTGACTACCGAGGCGCGTACGCCGCCGTCGTAAAGAGACTGCGCAACAGACATTCCGCTGTTTCCTTCGACTTCCCGGAT
>DFHP01000076.1:2540-9155 GCA_002371335.1 Eubacterium sp. UBA3720 | reverse complement strand
TCAATTTTTGAGGCTATTTTTTTTATTTGCCGCAGAAAAGTTCTTCTTGCCTTCCGGGGAAACGACTCCCCCGGCAAAAAAGCAATAATCTGATACTTTTCAACAATTAATCGTGTGTCTTTTTTTCAAAACCATCTCTGCGGCAGGAACGATCTCTGCCGGGCTGCGGACTATGATATCTGCGTTTCTCAGCTCTTCTTCCGTCCCATACCCATAAGCGCATCCGATAAACGGCGCTCCGACCCTTTTCGCCGCTGCAGCGTCGCTGTCCCGGTCTCCGATCACAAGATATTTTTCCGGAACTCCATCCGGGACAAATCGATCATTTTTCACCTGTGCTCTGCGGAATTCTCCGGGAAAACCGGCAAGTATTATTTCTAATATCTGTTCCTTCGGGATCCCGCCGTAGCTTTCGCAGTCAAAAAAGGCTGAAAACCATCTGTCCATTTTGAATACGCTCCACTGGGCTTTCGCATATGACACGCTGCAGTTGCTGAGGATAATGAGGATATATCCTTTTTTGCAAAGTTCGTCCAGCATTTCCGGGACTCCCCGATACCATCTGGCTTTGCCTTCGAGAAGCGCCTGCTGCATGTATCCGCCGACCACTTTCCCCGCTTTTTCTTTTTCCTCCGCAGGCAGCGCCGGCATGAAATCCTGCCACATATCAGCCGTACTCATACCGAGCCAGCTGCTGATCCTGCGGTCAGATGGCATCTTTACAGCGTATCTCCGCTCTTCATTCAGATACCGGACCACCTTTTCTATCGCCGGTCTGTATATGTACATTGTCTCATGCAATGTACCGTCATAATCAAATATCAACATCGGTTTCATGCTGCTCTCCGCTTCCGTTCCCGCACTGACGTTACTTTTTTCGCTCCCTTAAACCGTTTACATCATTTTGATCAGGTTTACCATCTCAATTGCGGAAAGCGCGCAGTCATAACCCTTGTTTCCGGCTTTGCTTCCCGCGCGGGCGATAGCCTGGTCGATATTTTCTGTTGTCACAACGCCAAACAACGTAGGAACGCCTGTAGAAAGCGCCACCTGAGCTGTTCCCTTGGATACCTCATTGCAGACATAATCATAGTGAGATGTCTGTCCTCTGATAACGCATCCCAGGCAGATCACAGCATCATATTTTCCTGACTGTGCCATTTTCTGCGCGATGGTAGGAATCTCAAACGCGCCCGGAACCCATGCCGCCGTAATATTCTCTTCCTCAACGCCATGACGCACCAGTCCGTCGACCGCGCCGCCGAGAAGCTTATTGACGATGATCTCATTAAATCTCGCTGCCACGATACCAACTTTCATACCTTCCGGCGCAACAACTTTTCCCTCAAGCAAATTAATGTTATTCATTTTTCATTCTCCTTTTTATAATTATCTGTTCAATCAACTTTTATCTCATTGAAGATGTGTCCCATCTTTGTCTTTTTTGTCTTCATATACCTTAGATCGTATTTCTGCGGCGGTATCTCTATCGGCACGCGTTTCAGGATCTTGAGGTCAAAATCCCCGATTCCGTATACCTTATCCGGGTTGTTCGTCAGGAGCCGGAGAGATTTTGCGCCCAGGTCGCGCAGTATCTGTGCTCCTACCCAATACTCGCGGAGATCAGGGGCAAAGCCGAGTTTTACGTTTGCCTCCACCGTGTCATAACCCTGTTCCTGCAGAGCGTAAGCTTTGATCTTATTTATCAGGCCTATGCCCCTGCCTTCCTGTCTCATATACAGCAGAATACCGCGGCCTTCCTTCTCGATCATTTCCATCGCTGTCTGAAGCTGCAGTCCGCAGTCACAGCGCATGGAGCCAAATGTGTCGCCGGTAAGACATTCTGAATGCACACGGCAGAGAACATTTTCTCCGTCTCCAATGTCTCCCTTTACCAGAGCCACATGATGCTCGCCCGTAATGTCGTTTATATAGCCATACATGGTGAAATCTCCATATCGTGTAGGCATTTTTGCGACAGCTTCCCTGACGACGTGGCTCTCTTTTACGCGGAGGTAATCCTGCAGTTCCTTGATTGTGATAAATGTCAGTCCGTGTTTCTTCGCCAGTTTCCAGAGCTTCGGCGTTCTCATCATGGTTCCGTCATCATCCATTACCTCGCAGCAGACGCCGCACTCTGTCATCCCCGCAAGTCTCAACAGATCTGTCGTTGCCTCGGTATGTCCGTTGCGCACCAGAACGCCGCCGTATTTTGCGATTAGCGGGAATACATGGCCGGGTCTTCGAAGATCTCCGGGTTTTGTGGTCGGGTCAGCGCATTTCCGCATAGTGTAGCCGCGCTCCTCGGCGGAAATACCGGTCGTAGTATCAAAATGATCCACCGATACAGTAAACGCTGTCTCGTGATTGTCTGTGTTTTCCGTGACCATCGGCGGCAGGCCCAGCCGGTTTGCCACTTCAATGCTCATAGGCGTACAAATCAGTCCTTTTCCGTAGGTTGCCATGAAGTTGATGTTTTCTCTGGTGGCGTACTCAGCCGCACAGATAAAATCGCCTTCGTTTTCCCGGTCCGGATCGTCCGTCACAAGGATCACCTTACCGGCCTTCAGATCCGCGATAGCCTCGTCAATGGTGTTGTACTTATATTGCTTGTTTTCCATTTCTGTTTTGTCCTTCCTGTAGGTTTATTATCTGTTATATAAGTTTATTTATCTGTTATATTTCTGCTCAGAATCCCATTTCCGCGAGATATTCCATGGTGAGTCCTGAGCTCTTTTCTTCTTTTTCTGCCGGTGCGGAAAGTCCGAGCAGTTTCTCTACATATTTGCCTATAATGTCGTTTTCCAGATTCACGACATCGCCGGTACTTTTGTCCAGAAGCGTCGTCTCTTCCCCTGTATGCGGAATGACCGACACTTTAAAGACCGAATCGTCCACGTATGCAACCGTCAGACTGATTCCGTCAATGGCGATCGAACCTTTTTCAACTATGTATCGAAGAATATCCTTCGGCGCCTCGATCTCTATCCAGACCGCGTTTTCTTCCCGGACCATAGATCGAATTGTGCCTACTCCGTCTATATGTCCCGCAACGATATGTCCGCCAAATCTGCTTTCGGCAGCCATAGCGCGCTCCAGATTCACGGACGAACCGCTCTGCATCTGCCCGAGACTGCTGCGGCGGATAGTTTCCGCCATGACGTCGGCTGTAAATCCATCCGGCTTCAGGGCTGTCACCGTAAGGCAGACGCCGTTGACCGCAATGCTGTCCCCGATCATAGTCCCGTCAAGAACCTTCTCAGCCTTAATATCAATCTGGCCCGAACTGCCGGTCAGACTGACGTGCCGGATCGTTCCGACTTCCTCCACAATTCCTGTAAACATTGACCTCACCTCTTTGAAACCGGGGACGGAGACGGGTTCCGTTTTTTTACCCTTTTATTTTTGCTCTTTCCCCTGCTTTAATTAACTTAAACGTGATATGAAGCTGGAAATGTTAGTAATTAATATCCGCACTTCACATTCGATATGTGATCATCAGGTCTTCGCCGATTTTTTCCACATTTACCAGCTTCATTACCTTAGCCTGCGCCGGTTCTTCCACGCCTGCTCCTTCTACCGGAGTCTTCGCTGCTCCTCCGAATATTTTCGGCGCCACAAAGGTCCTGACCTCCGAAACGATATCCGCCTCCAGCGCGCTCTCATTCAGCGTGCCGCCGCCTTCCAGAAGAATGCTGTCAATATTTTTTCCTCCGAGGACAGGCATCAGAGCCTTCAGATCCACACCCCGGCCGTTCTTCTTTGGTATGTTAAGTACCTTCAGCCCTGCTTCATTCAGCATCACACACTTTCTCAGCATGTCTTTTTCATCAGCGATCTTCGCTGAAAACTCAATTTTCCGGGTTTCAGTTTCATTAACATCTGATGTTTCGGGGCCGATTTCTCCCTCCGGCAAAAATTTCGCGGCACAGACCACAATTGTCTCATATTCCTTTGCCGTTTTTACGATCCTGCTGTCCATAGATATACGAAGGCTGCTGTCGCAGATGATCCGTATCGGACTGCGGCCGTTTTTCATGCGGCAGTTCAGCATCGGATCGTCCGCAATTACCGTGCCTATGCCGGCCATGATTCCCATGCATGCATGTCTCAGCTCCTGCACCTTCTGACGTGACGCCTCTCCGGTGATCCATTTGGACGCGCCGGTCTTCGTCGCTATTTTGCCATCGGCTGTCATGGCATATTTCATAATGACATACGGCGTCTTTTTTGTAATATAATGAAAAAATACCGGATTCAGCCTGTCGCATTCTTCGCGGAGAAAATCTTCTTCCACCAGAATTCCTTCTGAACGAAGCCAGGCCGCCCCCTTGCCGGAAACCAGGGGATTTGGATCCCGGGATCCGATCACCACTCTTGCGATCTTGTTCTCAATGATCGCAAGAACGCATGGCGGCTGCTTTCCGTAATGGCAGCAGGGCTCCAGTGTCACATAGATAGTGGCGCCCTCCGCAGATTCCTTCAGGGAAGCAAACGCGTTCCTCTCTGCATGCAGCTCACCGCATCTTTCGTGCCAGCCTTCGCCGATGATCCTGCCCTCTTTCACAATGACCGCGCCAACCATCGGATTCGGATGACACCACCCTTCCCCTTTTTTTGCAAGCTCTATCGCCCTTCGCATATAATCCTGATCTGTCATTATTTTATGTCTCCCAAGTGTTAACTAACGCGCCGCTGCATCTCTCGTTTTGCGCGTGATCCGGTCAAAAATATAACATTAGCTCCTTCCGTCACACGCAAGGTCCGCCATTGATGCATGAGGTGGAACTTGTCTCCGTCCCCGGTTACATCGAAAAAACGCCCCGCGAAAAGCGGGGCGTATGATTACAATACAAAAACTGCCGGACAGCTTTCCTGCGCAGCTTGCGCAAAAAAACATCAGACGTTCTCTTCTCCCATCCAGACTATACTGTCGGCTTTGGACTCTCACCAAATCCTGCCTTGCGGCTCGCGGGCTTACCTGTCAAAACAGGCTTACCGCCGATCGGGAATTTCACCCTGCCCCGAAGAAATATTAAATTTGTCAAGTTGAAAAATGTTTCTCTCATATAAACAAGATCAACATTTCTTCACTAAACATTAGGATATACTTCTCATGGCCTTTTGTCAATAGTTTGACGATTCGTAAAAACAAAGTCCGCAAGCGGACTTCAACTCGCCCGGCCCCCTCAATCATGAGGGGAGCGAACCGGACTTTGCGCGCCGCCGCACAGCAGCGCAGCTGCCTTTCTCTGCGCGGCGTGTGCATCCCCGGAGGGTTTATGTCACAGGGAATTGACTCAATTTCCTGTGACATGGAAAACCGGCTCCGTTCTTACGGAGCCGGCCGGATAATCATCCCATCAGCTATTTATTTTGCCATAAAAGCTCTTCCGATCTCATCAGCCTTCATGATAGCGGCGTAAACGTCATCTGCTGTGATGCCTTCGCGCAGATTCTTCGTGGACTGTGTCGGAACGACCGCCATCTCGGCTACCTTATGCAGATTTTCCTCATTGATCTCTTTAATTCCCATCTGTTCGAGAGTGATCGGCAGATCCACATCTTTCAGAAGGGAAAGAACCTCGTTCAGTTCCTCTTCGGGAGCGTTCTCAAGCACAAGCTGTGTCAGAAGACCGTATGCGACCTTCTCGCCATGAAGCATGCCATGACACTGCGGCTCCTGCGCAAAACCATCGTTAATGGCATGTGCAGCTGCAAGTCCGCCGCTCTCAAAACCAACGCCTGACAGAAGGATGGAAGCTTCTGCTATCTTTTCAAGCGCCTCGGTGTGCTCACCCTTTTTAACTCCCTCCAGAGCCTCGCGGCTGTATTTGAACAAAATATCATTGCAGAGTTTGCACATCATGGAAACAGTTTCCGTGATCGTTCCTCTTGCCATTGTCTTTACGCCGTTCTTCTCGCAGGCTCTTGCCTCATACCATGTAGCGAGCGCATCGCCGATGCCGGCAGAGAACTGACGTGCAGGCGCTTTGGAAAGGATCTCTGTATCGACCAGAACCAGATCCGGATTTCTTCTCATCATTACAGCTTTTACTACAACGCCCTGCTCATTATAAAGAACGGCAACTCCCGAACACGGCGCATCGTTTGACGCCACGGTAGGAATGCTTATCATCGTAAGTCCTCCGAGGTTTTCCGCACACGCCTTTGCCGTGTCGATGACTTTTCCGCCGCCCATACCGATGACTGCGTCACAGCCTGTTTCCTTTATCTTGTCCATATGGGCAAAAACTTCCGCTTTCGTGGCTTCGCCGTGGAACTCTCCGAATACCACCTCTTTGCCGCTCTCCTCAAGATTCGAAATAATCTCATCGCCAAAACGTTTTTTTCCGCCCGGAGAAGCGATCAGATAGAATTTATTTCCAAGTTTTTTTACGCTTCTTCCCAGATTTTTTCTTTCGCCGTAACCCTGTACATAACGTCCCGGTGCCTTCAATGCAATTGCCATACTCTCTCCTGCCTTTCTTGCTGATAGTTCATTTCTTTTACTTCCAAAATGAAATCAGTGCTTTTAACATTCTGTCAACACGGCCGCTTCCATTCGCCATAAGCAGCCTGTCATTTTTCTAAAACTTCCCACTTCATAATGAA
>DFHP01000076.1:0-2391 GCA_002371335.1 Eubacterium sp. UBA3720 | reverse complement strand
AGTACCGCTGCCTGCAAGACAGAAGCGAGAGCGTCCTTGCGATGTATTTTTCATGATTACAACCGTTCAAAAAAGACATGTGGAAAGTTTTTATTACTTTATTATATACAATATCCTTCCGGTTGACAAACATTTCATTTTTCGAACAGCATACTCTCAGGATGACAAAAGCCGCATGATATGATAGTATGCATGGGACTGACATCTTAGCGTCATGTCATGTGAACAGCCATACAATAAGAACAGACAGCTGCAAGATATAAATTGTACGATACAAATAATGAAAACAAACAGAAATAACGAGGGGTTTTATGACAGATTTGATCATTGATGAAAGCGCTGCGATCAGGCAGAAGATTTCCGGGATGATAAACGATCACGCATTCAGGATCATCCTTAGCAAGCCGAAAAAAGGTTCCGGGGCAAAATATAACAAGATCAACATCCTGCTGAAAAAGGATTATTATCAGGCTGAGTGTTACACCGACAAACAGGTATTCCACCTGAACTATTCGGCGGAAGAAACGGCAGATTTCTGTACCAGATCCATGCTGGAGGATTACGATCAGCTGAACGCCTGGTCTGATTCCCTGGAATATCAGATGATGATCTCGAAAAAAGGCAGGATGTCCTTTAAGCGCAGACAGGCTGCTTCCGGGAATATGCCAAAAAAACAGGCTGAACACAATCGCGTAAAAAAATATCTTCTCCCCGAGGGCACGATGATACCGCCTCTTCTGGATATGGGTATTTTTACAAAGAACGGCCGGGTCGCCGCCTCCATGCATGATAAATATCGGCAGATCAACCGTTTCATGGAGATCATCGACGACGCGCTGAAAAATTATCGTTTTGATAAAAACCGTCCTCTGAAGGTGGTCGATTTCGGGTGCGGAAAATCCTATCTGACCTTTGTACTGTACTATTTTCTGACGCAGGTCAAAGGCCTTGATGTAAAAATGATCGGTCTGGACCTGAAAGAGGATGTTATTAAAAAATGCAATGCTTCCGCAAAAAAATACGGGTATGAAGATCTGGAATTTCAGGTGGGCGACATAGGCTGCTACCGGGACGATGTCCCTGCGGACATGGTGATCACCCTGCACGCATGCGACACGGCCACGGATCACGCGCTGTTTCACGCCGTCAAATGGAACGCGGGAATGATCTTTTCCGTGCCCTGCTGCCAGCACGAGCTGAACGGGCAGTTTCAGACAGATGAGTTGAAGATCATCGGAAGATACGGCATCGTAAAGGAGCGCACCATGGCGCTGATGACGGACGCCATACGCGCCAATCTCCTGGAATGCTGCGGCTACAGGACACAGCTCATGGAATTCGTGGACTTCGAAAACACGCCGAAGAATCTGCTGATCAGAGCCGTCCATAAAAATACACGCTCAAAAAAGATCGATATCACGAGACACCGCGAGACGGCCTCCTCTGAATCTGTGAAAGATCAGCGGCTCCGGGAAGTCGAAGAAATGATGAACTCATTTCACCTGACTCCGACGTTCCATACTTTGCTCAAAGACGCCGGATACATTTGAATTCACTCGCGATCTCTCATCGCGCGCGAGCTGCGCGACGCACCTGTGCGCCTTCCTCTGCGCAGCTCTGTGATCCGCCGCACGGCAGCGCAGCTGCCTTCCTCTGTGCGGCGTTTGCATCCCCCGGATAGTTTATTGCATAGGAAAGGAACGTAATTTCCTACGCCGCAAAAAAAGGAACCGGCCTTCTGATTTCATCATCCCGGCCGGTTCCCCACCATATTATTATAGTGTTTTACATTATTATCGTTTTTAGGTTACAAAAGATTTCTGTCCGACACAGTATCTGTCAGGCCACATTTTCTTCCATATTATCTGTTGGGAATTCTGCCAGTCTGACATTAACTGTCGCTCCCTTGAATGTAAGCACTACTCCGCTTTCATTGATATCTTTCATCTCGATGCCGTTATACTCGAGGACCTCATCATCATCTTCTACTACCTTTATATCAAAAGTCGTGTTTTCATCAAAGCTTATCGCAAGACCGTCTGCCTCATCGCCCTGTTCAAACACATATCCGTCCTGAAGAAGATTGTCTCCCCATGAATCAGATGTGCTGTCAGAAATATAAAGCTCAACGATATCTTTATCAGATGCGTTTATTACTGTTACAGGGACATTCTCATAATAGCCGTCCTGCGGTTTCTGCGTTGTTACGGAAGTAGTCTGTCCGTTTTCGGTCTTTTCAACAGTGGTTTTTCCGTTATCTGTTACTGTTTTTGTAGTAGTGGTATGACCGTTCTCTGTCTTCTTTTCAACTGTTGTAGAATGCTTATTTCCGTTTACATCAGTTACTGTATTTGTGGAACTCTCCAATGAATAGATAATATGAAGTGACCT
>DFHP01000026.1:4306-11373 GCA_002371335.1 Eubacterium sp. UBA3720 | reverse complement strand
CGGAGGGTTTCGTTTCACAGGAAACTGGCGAAATTTACTGTGAAACGAAAAAATGACGCCGCGGCCGATTATATACCCGCCCGGGGCGTCATTTTATCTCTTTATGTATTTTTCCCTGCCGGAAAATCCCTATTTCGCTTTACCGTCGGCTTTTTCTATGCTTATCTGCATTTCTCGAGCAGCTTCTCCCACTTCTCATCAACATACTGCTGCGCTTCTTTGATCGTCCATTCATTACCCGGTTTGAAGCAGTGCTTGAACCTGCCCTGAAGCTTCATAAACTCTGTCACGGGAAGTTTTTTGCGGGGCTCGTAATTCAGGATGTACTCGCCGTCGATCACCTCGTACAGAGGCCATACGCAGGTCTCAACCGCCATCTTGCAGATTTCCGGAAGAAGATGCGCCGGATACTGCCATCCGCGCGGACAGGGAGCCATTACGTTGACAAAGCACGGTCCCTCTGTGTAGATCGCCTTATGGGCTTTCTCATGGAAATCACGGAAATTGTTGATGAATGTTGTCTGCGCTACGTACGGCAGATTGTGAGCAACCATAATGTCCGTCAGATCTTTCTTGTTCTGTTTTTTTCCAAGGGAGACTGAACCTGTCGGGGTCGTAGTCGCATTGGCAAAACGAGGAGTTGAAGAGGATCTCTGGATGCCTGTGTTCATATAGGCCTCATTATCATAACAGAAATACGTCATATCGTGACCTCTCTCCATTGCGCCGGAGAGCGACTGAAAACCGATATCATAAGTTCCGCCGTCGCCGCCGATAGTCAGGAACTTATAGTTTTCCTTGACCTTACCCTTTCGTTTCAGGACATTGTAGGCAGCCTCCACGCCGCCGCATGTGGCTGACGCGTTCTCAAAGGCCGAATGGATATAGCTGTCTTCCCATGCAGTATAAGGATAAAGGAAGGAAGAAACCTCGAGGCATCCTGTCGCATTTGTGATCACGGCTTTATCCCCCTCATCCAGGGCGCGTGTCATGGCGCGGCATGTGATACCGGCGCCGCATCCGGCGCAAAGACGATGTCCGCCGACGAAACGTTCCGGCTTGGACAATTCTTTTTTCAAATTATATGCCATTACAGAATCTCCTCCTTATTACTTCTCTGACCCATATGGATATATCTGCTCTCAACTTCGCCAGTATCCCGGATCTTCAGCAGATGACGGTATACCTTTTCGATATCCTCCACTGCGCAGTCCCTGCCCGCGAGGCCGTATACCACGTTTATCATCTCCGGTCTGTCCTTCAGATCGTAGCACGCGGAACGCACTTCGGCAAAAAGCGGACCGCCGCAGGCGTTGTAACCCTCTGATTTGTCCATGACTGCAACGACCTTTGTGCCCTCCAGCGCCTTCGCGATCTCCTCCATCGGGAACGGGCGGAATACGCGGACCTTGATCAGGCCGGCCTTAACGCCCTCTTTGCGAAGCTTCTGAATACACGCCTTCGCGGTGCCGGCTGTCGAACCGATCAGAACCAGAGCCACCTCAGCGTCCTCCATCATATATTCCTCGAAAAATCCATATTTACGGCCGAATGTTTTTTCAAAATCTTCCGCCACAGCCAGGATCTGTTTTTTTGCCGCCTTCATCGCCTCGGCCTGCTGCACCTTATGCTCCATGCAGTACGGGCAGACATCGTAAGGGCCTACCGCCAGCGGATGATCTCTTCCTATCAGCGCATGCTCCGGCTTATATTCTCCCACAAAAGCCTTTACCTTCGTGTCCTCCTCCAGAAGGATATTTTCAACGGCGTGAGACGTAATGAATCCATCCTGACAGATCATGATCGGCAGACGGACATCGGGATGTTCGGAGATCCGCATTGCCTGCAGATAATTATCATACGCCTCCTGATTGTTCTCGGCATAGATCTGGATCCAGCCTGAATCACGGGCTCCCATGGAATCAGAATGATCGTTATTGATATTGATCGGGCCCGTAAGCGTACGGTTTACGCACGCCAGCGTGATCGGCAGTCTTGAGGAAGCCGCCACATAAAGCACCTCATACATGAAAGCCAGACCTGCCGAGGATGTGGCTGTTATCGCCCTCGCGCCGGCCGCGGAGGCGCCTATACACGTGGACATGGATGAATGCTCGGATTCGACCGTAACATACTCTGTGTCTACCTCACCGTTTGCTACATACTGGGCAAAATACTGCGGGATCTCTGTGGACGGCGTGATCGGAAATGCCGCAAAAACATCCGGGTTGATCTGGCGCATTGCGTATGCTACCGCCTCGTTTCCGGAAAGTCTCTCTCGAATACTCATTCCTTTACCTCCTTCTCCATGCGGATCGCGTCGAACGGACAAACGTTCCAGCAGATCCCGCATCCCTTGCAGTGATCAAAATCAAACTCTGTTCTTTTTCCATCTTCTACAGGGATGGACGCGTCGGGACAAAACGGTACGCAGAGCAGACACTGCCTGCATTTATCCGCGATCCATACGGGACGGTCCGATCTCCATTCGCCTGTTTTTGTCAGACGGGCAGTGCCGCCTTCGTAAATTTCTCCGCCGATGGTCATCTCCTGCCACGGGGAGTGTTCATTTATATCTTTTGCCTTAATGATACTCATATTAAGCATGTACCTCCTTCATTGACTGGATCAGACAGTTCATGTTTCCCGCGATCACGTGCGGCTTCGTAGCAAATTTGTGCTTGAACGAAGCTTCCATATCAGCTATGAAACGAACAGGATCCAGGACCTTGCTCACCTGAACGATGGCCGCCAGCATGGGCGTATTCGGGAAATAGCCGCCCAGATGCTCCTCGGAAAGCTTTCTCGCGTCAAGCGTATAAACGCCTCCCGTATAGCCTTTCAGCAAAGGACGGACCTCGTCAGCCGGCTTCGGAGTGTTTATAACGATAGCTCCTTCCGGGTTCAGTCCCGCTGTTACATCCACAGAATGAAGCAGCGATTCGTCAACGACTACCACATAGTCCGGCGAGTAAATATTTGAATGGATCGTGCATGGAATATCACTGATCCTGTTGTAAGCTGTGATCGGTGCTCCCATACGCTCCGGACCGTACTCAGGAAATCCCTGCACATGTTTTCCTGAAGCAAATGCTGCATCCGCCAGAAGAAGACATGCTGTCTTTGCACCCTGTCCTCCGCGGCCATGCCAACGAATTTCAATCGTTTCTTTGTTCATTATCCTTTCCTCCATAATCAACGCTTATCAAAGCCATTTTTTACAAATCAAAATGCTCCGTCCGGGTCTGTCTCCGGAATTCACAACAAAGTCCGCGGGCGGACTTCAACTCCCCAGTCCCTCATTCCTGAGGGGAGGGGAGCGGACCGGACTTTGCGCGCCGCCGCACGGCAGTGCAGCTGCTTTCCTCTGTGCGGCGTGTGCATCCCCCGGAGGGTTGTCATAGAAAAAAGTTTATACTTTTCTATGACACAAAAAAAGCTTCTGTCCCGTAAAGGGACAAAAGCTCATAATAACCTTTGCTATACCACCCAATACTGCATACCATCATACACGCTTCCTGTAACGGGGAATTCCGTCGGTTCCTACTCTGAAGTCCTTTGATATTTATCCCGAATGAACTTCATTTCAGGCCGCAGCTCCGGAGTGATATTCAAATCTGATTTACGATATCGGCTTCCACCATGACCGACTCTCTGATGATCGACCTCTGATCCTACTGTCTCCATCGACGCTTTTAACCTGGGATATTAAATTATACTAAAATTGCACCCGTGTACAAAACAATTTACAACTATTTAACGAAAAGGTGCTAAAAGAAATTATATTGGTCCGTCTAAAAAAAGTCAAGAGAATTGATGATTTTTAGCGAAAAAATCCCGTTTAAACCGAAAATATCACTGCTGTGGACGGCTCTTTTCATTAAATTTTATTCTTTAATGAGTCTTTTTCCCTTATTCAGGCTCATTTTCTCTTGGCTGATTTTTTTACGCTTATTTACATTAATTTCTTCGCCTGTGCCGTTAAATCTACGTTTGTTTACCTTTATTTACCTTTATTTACGCTTATTTAAGCGTATCTCTGCTTATTTACGCTTATCTATGCTTCTTATGCGATGCCGTAGATCAGCCACGGAGCCGGCTCAGCCACCATGTTGTGCTTGGAATTCAGCTTACTTACGGCGATCTGGACCACCTCGACCTCATCCACATCATACTTATCCAGAAGCGCGGGCAGAGAAGCGGCGCACTGGAAATCAAGCGTATAAATAACAAACTCAATGTGCGGATTCAGCCGCATCAAATATTCCAGCTCCTTTTCCATGCTTGCGGAAGCCACCATCATAACTTTTGTCGGCGTCGGGAGATCTGCGAAGCTCTCCTCGTCGACCTTATCCAGAACTTCAATATTGTTCAGGCCAAATTTATGAGCGTTCTCTTCCACCGTCTTTCTGTCGCTGGCACTGTATTCGACCGCGATGACGTTTCCTTCCGGCGCCAGCATAGCGGCTTCAACCGCGATGGACGCGCCGCTGATGACGCATACCACGTCATTCTGCGCAATATTCATTTTGCTAAGAATGACCGCACGGATCTCGGCACCCACGTAGCGGACAGAGCCGCGGGAGAAATTGGAGTTCGCGATTCCGATCTTATATGTGGATCTTGCCTTATCGTTGATGATCAGCATTCCCGCCGACGCATTAATGCCTCTGTCGATCATCTCCTTTACCGGCTTATGAAGGATAGGTCCGCTCGGATCCGAACCCTCGTTGTACCAGACAACGCATTCTCCAAGTCCGGCGTCCCACATACGGTAAAAAATATCCTGATGTCCCGCCTCCGTAAAGACGAGAACAGAATTATGAGATTCCACGGTCGGGATCAGATTTTTATTCTTTCTGGTAATGTCAATAATCTTAACCTTCTCCAAGTCAAGTGTCGTGTTTGCCGCATAGTATTCAAGCCACTCCAGTATATTTGTATTAGAAAATAAATTCTGCTCCATAATAAAACCCTCCAAAACAAAAATACACTCATCCGCTTTAACTGATTTTCGTACGGTAAAGTGATGCATATTCTTTCAATACTATATCATATTTTTCGCCGAAAATGTTAGCCTATACAAAAATCTCAGTCAAAACCACCTTATGAACCCGATCTTTACGGCGGGCCTCCCACCGGAACGCGTCTACGTCTCCGGTTTCATTACGGAACGTGCCTCCGTCCCCCGGTTTCATTACGGAACGTGCCTCCGTCCCCGGTTTCATTACGGAACGCGTCTACGTCCCCGGTTACACACCGGAACGCGTCTACGTCCCCGGTTACGCCCCGGAACGCGTCTCCGTCCCCGGTTACGCGGAGTGCTTACCTTGTGCTATTTCTTCAAATATGGTATTATTTCAAAAATAATCTGACAATTGGAGAACACAGATTTTATGAGTAAGATAGTATATTTCTGCACCCCTGACAGAGGTCATTTCGAGCCTACATTATCCGTAGTGCACGCGTTGATCCGCCACGGTCACGAGGTAATCTACTACGCATTTGATGAATTCAGAGAAGAAATTGAAAATACAGGTGCTTCCTATGTTTCCTGCGACGCATTCCTCGAGCCGCTCGAGCTTACCCCGAAGCAGGTCTTATCGCTGAGCACAAATATCACAGACTCCTTCCCAAAGCTGGCAGATATCACACTTGCCATGGATCCGGTCCTCTGTGAAGCGTTTACCGCAAGCCGCCCCGACTGTATCATCGCAGATACACACGCGATCTGGGGCAAAAGCATTGCCATAAAAATGAAGATACCATATGTCTGTTCCATGACCTGCTTTGCCATGAACAGATACTCTTCCCGTCTGATGCGGACAACGCCCAGCAAAAAATTCCTCCATTCTATCTCAAAATCCATTTCCCTGCTTTCACTCCGAAAGCTGCAGGAAAACGGATATCCGATCCAGAACATGGAGGTTCTCCTGCCGGACGACGGCGTTTCCACAACGCTGGTTTATTCCTCCAGAGGATTTCATCCCGCATCGGAAACATTTTCAGACAACTACCATTTTATCGGATTCCAAATCTATAATGATGAATCGGTGCCCATCGAACGGGAACAGCACAAGCTGATCTATGTATCAATGGGAAGCCTGAATAACATGAAGGATTTCTACCGTACCTGCGTGGAAGCTTTCCGGGGACAGAATATCAACGTTGTTATGTCCACGGGACGTGGTTTCCCCCCGACAGAACTCGGCGTCCTGCCCGGAAACATTTTTGTACGCTCCTGGGTAGACCAGAAAGTCGCTCTGCAGAACGCGGATCTGTTCATCTGCCACAGCGGCATGAGCAGCGTTAATGAATCCTTATACTACGGCGTTCCGATGCTTTTGTTCCCGCAGACTGTGGAACAGCGCGGCATTTCAAAGCGCGTCGTGGAATTAAAATGCGGTACGGTCCTTCATAAAGATGATATGATCACCATGCGTAACGCAGCAAAGAACATTCTGGAAAATGATTCCTTCTGCCGCAACGCCGAATGGGTATCCGGTTCTCTCCGCCAGAAAGGCGGCATCGAAGAAGCCATCGGCGTAATAGAAGGCGAGATAGCAAAAGACGACGTCCGAAGACGTCAGCTGGCAGAAATTGCTTTCAAAAAGCAGGCCGCGAGAGACCTGGAGGAGGCAAAGGTCCTCGCCAGATCCGTTTTGCTTCGCGAAAAAGCCGAAAGTGAGATCGACCAGGAACTGAAAATGGCCACCCAGTCTCTCGCCGAAAGCGTTAGAGAAATCGAATCCCGAAACAAAACCGGCGTATTCTCTACAGATACCGGCCGTATCTCCTCTGAAGAGATCATGGAGCAACTGAAACATTCCTCTCCCGAAACAAAGATCTTCGACAGCCAGAATGTCCTCAGTTCCGGAAATGAAAGCACTCCGGCCATGCCATTTGACGCACTGCAAAGGCTTACAGAAAGCTCCTTCTCCGAACAGGAGGCTGCTATTTCTGACATACAGGAAAATGAAACCACAGCGTCTGACACGGATGACAACACCTCGGGCTTTAACATGAATGACACCGCCTCCGAACTTAAATCGGATGGCACTGCCTCT
>DFHP01000026.1:0-4185 GCA_002371335.1 Eubacterium sp. UBA3720 | reverse complement strand
CGGATGGCACTGCCTCTGAGCTTAGATCAGACAGGAACAACACAGAGCTTAGATCGGACGACAGTATCTCGGGATTTGGAGCGCACGACAATAATTCAGGATTCAGATTGGACGATAACTCCTCAGGCGCTCACCCGTATCACGCCGGCGTCTCAGATCCCGGCACGGATGCAGCGTCTGAAAAGACCGGAAACACTCACCCAGAGAATAAATCGCGAAAAAAACACGATGAAACAAAAGCCGGAAAAAATAAAAAGAAGAAAAAGAATGAAAAGACCGACAAAACCGGAAAATCAACCGGAAAACCAACCGGGAAATCAAACGAAAAATCATCGGAAAAGAAAAAATCTGCCGACAATATTTCTCCCGGCAGTGTTTCTTCTGAAATCGTAAAAAAGAAGAAAAAGAAAAAAAACAAGGATTCAGAAAAGCCCAAAAAACAAAAGATCAGACGCAAGGTAAACATCGAGGACCCTGATCGTTTTAAAGCTGCAGTTATAAAAGATATGAAAGACGCTTTCTGGAACAAGCGCTACGATGACGAAGAATGATCGTAATTTTCTTTCAAGAACGGTGAAAGTCCTGCGCGCTCCCTCAAGATTGATGGAAGGCGCAGGACTTTCGTCTGTTTTTTTCTTAAGGTTCAGTCTTCAAATACCTGTTTGATGCTGTCGTAATGAAGGAATATTCCCCGGGAAGCGAATTCTCTGATCTGATCCAGATCCGCGAGCATGTATCCTGCCGCTTCTTTTTCCTGCACCTTTACGTCTTTCTCGTCAAAATCCATCTCAAAGCGGTAAACGTCTACAAAGTAATTGTCCCCCTCATCCGGATTGACTCTTGAATAAGTAAACTTATAGCCGTCAGGACATCCCGATACATCCAGTCCCGTCTCTTCCCGTATCTCCCTGGCTACGGCGTCCGCGGAATCCTCGCCGGCCATAACGCCGCCGCCGGAAACCTCCCACCAGCCCGGAGCCCAGCGTTTAGTTTTTACCCTCTGCGTGATCAGATACTTACCATCCGGACGACGGATCACTCCCAATACAGTCAGATGAAAATCTCCGGGTTTCATCGTAAAATCATTGCGGACCATCGTTCGCCCCGTTCTTTTCTTGTTTTCATCATAAATATCCCATAATTCCATGACGTTTTCTCCTTGGTAATCAACTTTGTTTATCCCAGTGTAAGAAGCCCCCGCTTCTGCAGTCCTGTATCACTTGCGCGCCTGCCCCTTTTGCTCTTTTTTTGGCTGCGGCCTTTGCTCCTGCTTCGGCGTTTCCGGCGGAATCGCGTCGGCATAGCTGTTTGCTACCGTGCTCAGCATTACCCGGCCGGTGCCGGAATAAATGTTCACCAGCTTCTCCTTTGAAACAATCGATCCTGCAAGTGTTTTTCCTGCCTTTCCAACAGAAAATTTCAGAGATCCGGACCAGCATACTGCATAGGATCCGTCGACCTTTAATACATCATCCTTCATCTCAACGATCACAAGCTCTTCCCTGGGAACGTTGCTCTCCAGGGCAGCCACTCCCGCCCCTGTCAGTTTTGTGTTAAACATTCCTTCATGTCCCAGCACTGCTGATGAAACATTTGACCTCATCTGCACCGTTCGTTTTACTGTGCTGTCGCACGCCAGAAACATACCGTCTTCCATGACCAGACCGCCATCCCAGTCCTCTACTTCTTCCAGAAGGATATGTTTGAAAGTCGGTTCCAGTGCCATGGATCCCTCGCCCACGTACTCCGGCTTGATCGCGCTCTCATCCGTCATACTGCCTTTTACGAATTTGCCCAGGAAATCAAGCGGTCCCCTGACGCCAGTGGTAGCTTCCACGTCACCGGCTACCCATTGCATTGAACCGGCCTGAATTACAACGCCCTCGCCTTCCTCCAGGTCAATGATCAGCTGGCGCTTATGAATATTCATCTCTTTCATGTAATATTCAAGCCTTGCGGACTCAGGATTGACCGAACTGTCTCTCTTGTGCTCCAGAACAGAAAAATTTCCTTTCGTCTCTATGATCACATGATTTATATCGTCTGTCAGATTTTTTATCCTGATCATGCTGTTGGTTCCCCTCTTTATATACTTAATAAAAATGTTGTTTTTTATCTGCGGCGGCTTTTTTTGCCAAAAATCAATCTTCCCAGTCCGGCAATGCCCACCAGAACCGATGCAATCAGAACGCCGGCCAAAAGTCCCACGCTGTCGATCAGTACATCCATCAGCTGTCCGGCGCGTCCTGCCACAAAAGTCTGATGATACTCATCGCTTGCGGCATATATCACGCCGATAAAGACGGCGATCCAAGGTATGATTACTCCGCTGATCCCGTAGCTGCTAAGGGTCAGTACCAGAAGCAGTCCGAGGATCGCATATTCCAGCATATGCGCTGCCTTCCGCACATAATAATGCATGTTTCCCTTCAGTCTCTCCCAGAGCTCAGGGTTATCCTCGTCCAGATCTGTCACCGCCGCCACTGCGCCCGCCACGATCACGACCGCCTTTTCACTCAGCGCGGAAGAATCCGTGCCATTCTCACCGGACATGCCGAATATAAAACTCATCCACAGTATCGTACATAATGTCAGTATTATTTTCTTCAGATCTATTCCTCCAGCGGCAGATGAGATTCCATTTCCAGAATAATATCCGTGATCTGCGGCGGCATGGTAACCATATCCGTAAAAGGATCTATAACGATCCCCGCCAGATCTTCTCTCTCCTTGGCCATGCGGATACACTTCGTCATCGGCAGGCTGATGATCTGCTGCTTTTCTTTATAATCCTCAGGGATCTCCTCCTTCGATGAAAACACCGGAAAATAACGTTCTCCTTCTTCATCTTCCATGATATCCACCTTCAACAGGATCTCCCCAGTATCTTCTCTTTCCCAGTCCTCGCTGACCGTACCATCCTCATTCTTCACGAAATCCTTCACCGGTACATACATATCCGAGATCCGAAGCGCGCTAAGCAGCGTCAGCAGATTCTCCTGCGTCCTCGCCGCCAGAAACCTCCGCTTAATATCCCCTATGAAACCGGGGACGGAGGCGCGTTTCACATCTGCACTCATGCCCTTCCCGATAATTCCACCGTGATTTATTTCGCCTTGATTCGTCTCTCTTTGATTTATTTCACTTTGAATTGTTCCACTTTGATTTGCTTCACTTTGATTTTTTCCGCCATGCCCCGCTTCAGTGCAATGCGAATCGCCTCGATTTATCCCGGTCCGGTACACTTCGCTTTGGCCCGCTTCGGTGTAATGTGCATCGCCTCGATTCATCCCGGCCCGGTCCACCTCGCTTTGACCCGCTTCGGTGTAATGTGCATCTCCTCGATTCATCTCGGCTCGATCAACTTCACTGTGATCCGATTCTTTGTGATATCCCGCACTGTGATCTGCCTCTTCACTATTCAGATGATCTCCGGCACAGCCGGCGGAACCGTCTTGAGGATTTACATTGCTGCGGTGTTCATCACCACCCCTCAGCCCTTCATTTCTGCGGAACTCATCTCCGTCCCCGGTTCCATTGCGGAACTCATCTCCGTCCCCGGTTCCGTTGCGGAACTTGTCTCCGTCCCCGGTTCCGTTGCGGAACTTGTCTACGTCCCCGGTTCCGTTGCGGTATTCTGCCAGCTCGTCGTATTTGAGGTTTCTGCCTTTGGCGTATTTTACAGGATATTTTTCCGCGTTTTTCGCCATTTTTCTCTCCAGGATTTCCTTCAGGTCGATCCGGTTCATCTGAGCAAAGCGCAGAACAAAGAATAAAATGTCAGCAAGCTCTTCCTCCACATGTTTTCTTTTCCGCGCGTCGTTCATAAGGTCCTCGACCTCTACACCGTTCCTGAAACGGAAAATGTCCAGCAGTTCATTCGCCTCCGTGCTGACGCCGATGGCCAGATCCTTCGGATTATGAAACTGATCCCAGTCTCTTGCTTCACAAAATGCCTGTACCATGGAAATTAATTCAGCTACCGTGTAATCTTTACTCATCATTTCCTCTCCGTTGTTACCCCTTGTATACGCCGCGCAGCCACATCTCCCCAAACGCGGCGCACAGATGACCAAGACTTCCGAAAAGGACCCGCAGGCGAGTCGCTCAAATCTGAATCTCAACTCAGCTTATTTTAGACATTGTACTACAAAACCCATGATCTTGCAAAAAAGCGCAAAAACC
>DFHP01000128.1:2585-6207 GCA_002371335.1 Eubacterium sp. UBA3720 | reverse complement strand
AGGGGCAGTGATACTGGCAATGGGGTGCAGGGAACGTCCAAGAGGAGCTCTGAATATACCGGGTTACCGTCCGGCCGGGATCTACAGCGCGGGCACTGCGCAGCGCCTAGTAAATATTGAGGGATATATGCCTGGAAGAGAAGTCGTTATACTGGGATCCGGCGATATAGGTCTCATCATGGCCCGGAGAATGACTCTGGAGGGAGCGAACGTCAAGGTGGTCGCGGAGCTTATGCCTTTTTCAGGAGGTCTGAAAAGAAATATTGTTCAGTGTCTGGATGACTACGGCATACCGCTTAAGCTTTCTCATACCGTGGTAGATATTGAAGGCAGGGAGCGGGTCAGCGCAGTTACTATTGCTGAAGTCGGACCTGACAGAAAGCCGGTTCCGGGTACGGAGGAAAGATATACCTGCGACACACTTCTGCTTTCGACGGGACTGATCCCTGAGAATGAGCTTTCAGCAGGAGCAGGAGTAGAAATGAACAGTGTAACCGGAGGTCCGGTCGTTAATGAAATACTGGAGACCAGCGTTCCGGGTATTTTTGCCTGCGGCAATGTGCTTCATGTACATGACCTGGTGGATTATGTCTCAGAGGAGGCAGCGCGGGCCGGGACAAACGCCGCAAGGTATGTGAAGAATAAATGGGAATGCGGGGCAGGTGATACGGAGATATCTCTTCTGGCCTGTGACGGTGTGCGCTATACAGTGCCGAATAGAATCAATCCCGGACGTATGGATGATAATCTGACAGTACGTTTCCGGGTGGGAGAGGTTTTCAAAGGCTGTTATGTTTCGGTATATTTTAATGATGAACGCGTCTGGCATCGTAAAAAAAGGATCATGTCGCCCGGAGAGATGGAGCAGGTCGTTTTACAGAAGAAAGAACTGGAGGAGTATCCGGAGATGAAAACAATAACAGTGAAGATTGAGAAAGACGCATAAAAGGATTCCATGTCCTGCCTGGCGGCGTTATTTATCATGTATTGAAAAGGAGAATACGAGAATGGAAAAAAGGGAGCTGACGTGTATCGGCTGTCCCATGGGATGCCGGATCACAGTTGAACTAGAAGGTGATGAAGTCCTTTCGGTAAAAGGCAATACCTGTGCCATCGGCGATAAATACGCGCGTCAGGAGGTCATTGCCCCGGAGAGGACTGTAACGTCTACCGTTGTAGTTACAGGCGGCGACAGGGAACGCTGCAGCGTAAAAACAAAAGGAAATATCCCGAAAGAAAAGATCTTTGCCTGCATGGACGCTATTGATCATATCAGTGTGGAAGCGCCGGTCCGTATCGGCGACGTCATTATACATAACGTGTGCGGTACACGCGTTGATGTCGTAGCCACGAAAAATGTGTCTGCAATGGGATAAAAAAGAGTAAAACATAGAAAGAAGAAAAAGAAGCGCCCGCAGCCGATGATCGTTGGCTGCGGGCATATTATTTGACCTGGGATAAAACACATAGTTTTATACATATATTTGTTTTATGGTATAATATATCTTACAGGCTTTATGTGGGATGATAATGGGACACCATTCTGGATTATAATGTGGTTATTATATATGGCAGTCAGGAACGCAGGTGAATGCGAATAATTATCTGAATGTCATACAGACATTTTATGATTCCGGGGGTAATGGTTATGAATAATAAGGATAAGAATAACTATAATAATATCAATGATGATAAAGGCAAAAAAATTCTGTTATATATAGAATTGGTTATAATTCTGTTCTCTGTTATCGTTTTTATTGTGGCAGATATTGTTTCAGATGAAAAGCCACATCATGGTTATCATTACGGATCGAAGCATCATTATTACAGATCATATGATAATTACGATCAGAATTATTCGGGATATGGATCCTCTAAATACGGAACGTCCAAATACGGGTCCTCGAATAAATACTCTTCAGATCATTCAGATTCTGAATACAACGGCTCAGGTTCGTCCGGCAGTAACGGCACCTACAGAGCGGGAAACGGAGGCTCCGGAAAAAGGGTCTATGATTCCATGACTTATGATCCGGACGACTATGACGATCCGGAGGAATTTGCGGACGATGCGTGGGGCGATGAATTTGATGATTGGGATGAGGCGTATGATTATTGGGAAGACGTGGAAGGATAAGTAAATGTTTTTTACAGTACTGAAGTATTTGTCAGGACCGCTGATGGGCGCGGTCATTGGTTATTTTACAAATTATATAGCTGTGAGGATGCTGTTCCGGCCAAAAAAGGAGATACGCATATGCGGAAGACGTGTCCCGTTCACGCCGGGCGCGATTCCGAAGGAACAGCCTCGTATCGCCAGAGCAGTAGGAAATACTGTCGCAAAGAACCTGATCACGGGTGAAGATCTGAAAAAAAAGATCCTTTCTGATGAATCTGAGAAGCTGATCATAAAAACGGCAGATGATATTTTGGATAAAGATCTGAAGACTGAGCTGAATATGCTGCCCGGGATGGATGAGGCAGCCTATGCAGAGGCCAGGGATATGATATGCGACACTGTTACAAAAGAAATCAAGAAAGCTCTGTGCAGTCTTTACGTTTCCCGGATCATCAAAGAGAAAGGTACAAAGCTGATAATGGATATGGTTGACGGAACAATGCTGTCGATGTTTTTACAGCCTTCCATGATAGAACCTGTGCTTGATCAAATAGGCGTACAGGCGGAGATTTTTCTGGAGCAGGAGAGCTGGGGATATATTCGTCCTGCTGTGGAAGAAAAGGTTGATGAAATTGAGAAAAGAAGCGGATATGAGCTGATGACAGAGTTGGGTTCTTCCAGAGAAGCGATTCATCATATGATACACGATGTATTTCATCAGGTCCTGGGACAAAAGGTTGATGAAATCATGGAAACATTGGATATCGCAGGGATCATCGAAGATAAGATCAATGCGATGGACATGGATGAACTGGAAACTCTGGTTCTGGATGTCATGAAAAAGGAACTGGATATGATAGTCAATCTCGGTGCACTTGTAGGATTTGTATTGGGACTTGTTAATCTGGTGACCATTATTTTATAGGAATATTTTTACATATCAAAAAGCAGGCTTTAACAGCCTGCTTTTTTGATGATAAGAGTTTTGGGGTTTTGTAGTTCTTTTTGCCGGAATCAATCTTGTGTATCCGGATCATTTATGTGATCAAATGAGCCGACAAAGCGGTCTGCTCATATAACAATGAATTATGTTTGGAAGTTAAAAAACAACTCCCATATATGGGTCGCAACCGCCATATAACTTATAGTATTCCGCCATTGCCCTATTATAATCGCCGGAAATATAATACTTTATCAGTTTGTTGAGAGCTTTTTTTATGGCAGCTATGTTTTTTTTCATATTAGTTTTCTCCTTTATTACGTTTGTTCAATGTTACTTTTGATGATGTAATAATAACCTTGAAGAATTAATAATAACTGAGGATTTGCATAAGCGTATCTGAAATATTATTTCTTTAATCTTAACAGGAAGGAGCAAATAATGGAGTATGTACTGGAAATGAAAGATATCAGCAAAACATTTCCCGGTGTAAAAGCTCTTGATCATGTACAGCTTCAGGTAAGACCGGGCGAGGTCCATGCGCTGATGGGAGAGAACGGCGC
>DFHP01000128.1:0-2544 GCA_002371335.1 Eubacterium sp. UBA3720 | reverse complement strand
GGAGAGAACGGCGCCGGAAAATCCACGCTGATGAAGATCCTGATGGGCATCTATACAAAGGATCAGGGCGGCGAGATATTGTTCGACGGAAAACCGTATCATGTTACAAATCCGAAGGAAGCGATGGATACAGGTATTGCAATGATCCATCAGGAATTGAATCCCATTCTGGACATGACTGTATACGAAAACATTTTTGTCGGGCGCGAGCTGAAAAAAAATGGTCTTGTGGACAAAAAAGCCATGATCGAACAGTCAAAGGAACTGATAGCCGAGTGCGGGCTTCATGTTTCGCCGACAGAGACGCTGCGTCATCTGACGGTTGCCCAGTGTCAGCTGATCGAGATTATCAAAGCGATTTCCGTAAACGCAAAGGTGATCATCATGGATGAGCCGACTGCAGCGATCACTGACAGGGAGGTAGAGCTTTTATTCGGACACATCCGACGTTTAAGGGACAAAGGAGTGGCTGTTATTTATATATCTCACAGAATGAATGAGATATTTTCAATATGCGACCGTATCAGTGTGTACCGGGACGGACAGTATATCGGGTCCGGAGACACAAATGATCTGGATGAACCGGAGCTCATAAGAATGATGGTCGGCAGGGAGATTACCGACGTATTCCCGAAACTGCCGGCGAAGATAGGTGAAGTGGTCTTTGAGGCAAAACATATCGTTCGTGCCGACCGCAAAGTAAAAGATGTGAGCATTTCCGTCCGAAAAGGAGAGATCCTGGGAATCGGCGGACTTGTAGGTGCAGGGCGAAGCGAACTGGTGGAAGCTCTTTTTGGCATGCACAAGCTGGCAGAAGGAGAGGTTTTTGTCAAAGGAGAGAAGATAAACGTCAGGTCTCCGCGGGATATTATCGGAAAAGGCGTTGCGCTGGTTACGGAGGATCGTAAGGTGACCGGCCTTAATCTGAGAGGAACAGTAAACGATAACATTGCCATGGTGGCCATCAGGAAGCTTCTGGTCAACGGCCTGTACAGTAAAGGTAAAGCCAGAAAAGCCTCCGGGGAATATATCGGGAAGCTTAAGATAAAAACTCCATCCGGAGATCAGATCGTGGGAAATCTTTCGGGCGGCAATCAGCAGAAGGTCGTTATAGCTAAATGGCTTCTGAACGATCCGGATATCATAATCCTTGATGAGCCGACCAGAGGTATCGATGTAGGCGCGAAAAGGGACATTTATCTTTTGATAGGCAGTCTGGTTCAGCAGGGCAAAGCCGTGATCATGATTTCATCGGAGATCCCGGAGCTTATGGGCGTGTGTGACCGGATCGCAGTTATGTCGGAGGGCAATCTTTCCGGCGAAGTGAAGAGGGAGGATTTCTCTCAGGAACGTATCATGACACTGGCGTCCGCAATCCAAGTGTAAGACTGAGACCAGCGTTCACGTACAGAGTGAGATATTTGCGTTCGCGTACAAAGTGAGCGATTTGTTTTCACGGACAGAGTGAGAGACCTGCGTTCGAGTACAAAGTGAGCGATTTGTTTTCGCGTACACAGTGTGAGACATGCGTCCGTGATCGAAGAAGAATCATGCAATGAAGTTGCGGAAAAGGAAAAGACCTATTTTCCAAATAATAATCAAGAAAGTATAAAGAGTAAAAAGATGAAGAAAGAATTTAATATCAGAAAGATTCTTAGCGAGTATTTTATTTTTGTTATCTTTCTGGTGCTCGTCATTGGACTTGCGGTACTGAAACCAAGCTTTATATCCCCTAAGAATCTGGGGAACATTCTGAAACAGGCTTCTATCAACGGGATCCTTTCTTTTGGAATGATGTTTGTTATTATCTCCGGCGGATTTGATATGTCTGTCGGCTCAACAGTGGCTTTTACCGGTATTCTGGCGGCACTGCTCGGTCAGGGCCAGTATCCGATCCTTGTGCCTCTGATCGCAGCTATGATCGGAGGATTGGCGGTCGGCATCATTAACGGAGTGGGAGTTGCCGTGGGAGATCTTCCGCCTTTTATCATGACCCTTGGAACCATGACTGCCGTAAGGGGGCTGGCACTGCTGCTGTCTGACGGAAAACCTGTAACGGGGATTACTGAATTTTACAGATCCATCGCCGCGGGTTCGATCCTGGGGATTCCGACTCTCGCGGTATTCCTTATCATAGTAATCATTATTTGTTCGTTTATTCTGGCGAAAACAGTCTACGGAAGACGGGTCTATGCCTGCGGAGGTAATCTTCAGGCGGCAAAGGTAGCAGGTATAAACACAGTATTTATGCGTATCTCCACTTTTGCCATCGCAGGACTTCTTGCAGGGCTGTGTGGATTTCTGATGACATCCCGCGTGACGATAGGGCAGCCGACAGCGGCCGAGAGCTATGAGATGGACGCAATTACAGCCTGCGTTGTCGGCGGCGTGTCCATGTCCGGCGGCGTCGGAAAACCCTGGGGAGTTATCATAGGATCACTTTTGATTACGGTAATAGCGAACGGACTTGATATCCTTGGTGTTTCTTCTCACTGGCAGAAGATCGTTAAAGGGCTGATTATTGTACTGGCAGTTTTAATCGAT
>DFHP01000036.1:13898-14198 GCA_002371335.1 Eubacterium sp. UBA3720 | reverse complement strand
TCCAAAGTTCCTGAAATATAAAGGCTTTACGGTGTGTGATGAGGCGGATAATGGAATCCAGTTGTGGTATTTGCCCTTTGGGAATGAGGCAGAAAGGCCTGAGTTCAGAGAATGCGCAAAACATCCGCACATAGAAGAAAAAGGATATGTGCTGTATTACACCAGCCAATGTCCGTTCAATGCGAAGTATGTTCCGGTGCTAGAGCAGACTGCCAGAGAAAATGATATACCGTTCCATGCGATTCATATCGATAGCAGAGAGAAAGCACAGAACGCACCGACTCCGATCACAAACTACGC
>DFHP01000036.1:0-13790 GCA_002371335.1 Eubacterium sp. UBA3720 | reverse complement strand
GATGAACGATAAAAAGTTCCTGAGGCTCGTGAATGGATAGGAGAGGGAGTATGGCATCAACGAAAGAATACCTGGACTTTATCCTGGAACAGTTATCAGATTTCGGAAAGGATTACTTCCGCGAGTTGTTGGAACGCGTTCGCTCGATTCGTGCCAACGAAAGGCGTATCTGGCAGCAGATTACAGATATTTTTGCTGAGTGCAGCATTGATTACACAAAGGATTCCGAAGTGGCTTATCATTTTTATGCAACGATACAGAACAAGTTCCATTATGCAATCACAAATCATACCGCTTCGGAGATAATATATGAATTAGCAGATCATGAGAAAGAGCATATGGGACTTACTACCTGGAAAAATGCTCCGGATGGAAGGATACTGAAATCAGATGTCTCAGTTGCAAAGAACTATTTTGGAAGAAAAGCAGATTCGTCAATTGGAACGTGCTGTCACGGGATATTTTGATTATATCGAGGATCTGATTGAGCGTGAGAATGTATTTACGATGGAAGAGTTTGAAAAGAGCGTAAATGCTTTTCCTGAATTCCGTCAGTACAAGATTCTTAAGGATAACGGAAGAATATCTCATAAGCAGGCAATGGCACCTCCTCCCTACCTGCTATTATAAGGAAGAAGGGCAGCGGTTGATTTGTTCCCGTATACGAACAGGACCCGAGGCAACGGCAAAATCCAGTGGATTTGTTCTTACGGAAGTATGTGGATTTATTCCCGTGAACAAGCGGAGCCGCTGACATCCAAATCGACGTATCGAGCCACTGCGAGTGCATTTGTCTTTTGGACAAGAAAAAACCGAAGGACTATGTGGAAATCGGTGTAGATGCTGAGGATTATTACAGGATCAAGGATTCTGAAAATTTTCTGATCAGTTATATGCCGAACCCGGATAATCTATCGGAAGAAAAGAGAGGGGTACAGTACGATGGATATCTTTCACAACTTAAACACTGGAGATAAATCGAGTACAGAGCAAAGCTCCCCACAACCATTAAGGCGGTGGGGAGTTATATTTTGCCAGGCAAGCACACAAATTGGAAAATGTAAATTTGGTGCAAAATCCATATAAAACATATTAGAATATCGTGCAGAATACAGAAATTACAAACCGTAATTTCGGTTGATTGCTTTGGATAGATGTGATAAACTATATCCGGAACAGGAGGAATAAAGATGTTTCAGAGAAAAGTCTATGGTTACTTGAAAAACTGGAAAGAAGAATCAAATGGATCATCTGCTGTTCTGATTGAAGGAGCCAGGCGTGTTGGAAAAAGCACTACAGCTGAAGAGTTTGCAAAAGCTGAATATGACGATTACATTTTGATTGATTTTTCAACAGCTGAGCAGGCCATCAAGGACAACTTTGATAATATAGGGAATCTGGATACTTTCTTTCGCAATCTGTTTATCCTGACCGGGAAGACACTTCAGAGGAGAAGAGGTGTAATTATATTTGATGAAGTTCAGTTTTTCCCGAAAGCAAGGCAGTCAGTCAAGCAGCTGGTGAAAGACGGGAGATTTGATTATATTGAGACAGGATCTTTAATATCAATAAAGAAGAATGTAAAGGATATACTGATTCCTTCCGAGGAAGAAAGTATAAAAATGTACCCGATGGATTTTGAAGAATTCCTGTGGGCTATTGGAAACAATGCGATCATGGATACGATCGGGGATGCATTTGAAAGAAGAAGACCACTCGGAAATGATATTCACAGAGCAATCATGAGAGAATTTCGGGCATACATGGCAGTAGGCGGTATGCCGCAGGCAGTAGAAGCGTATGTTGCCGGTGAATCATATAGGCAAATCGACAGAGTAAAGAAAGGAATACTCAGACTATATAGCAATGATCTGAAAAAACATGATACTGAAGACGGGGACAGAGCTGAAGTGGTGTTCAAGTCGCTGCCTGAACAGCTGATGAATCATAACTCTGTATTCAGGCTTTCAGTTGTCAATGAAAACGCAAGGACAAGAAACTGCGGCAATGCAATCGAATTCTTAAATGAGTCTATGATTGTCAACAATTGTGTCAATGTGACCAAACCGGAAGTTGCCCTTGAGATGTATGCCGACCGGACAAAGTTCAAGATGTTCATGGGGGATACGGGACTGCTCGTGAGCTATATTCTGAATAACGGCGGGGACGCAGATAAAATGTATAGATCCCTGATTATTGATGATCTTGGTATCAATCAAGGCATGATCTTTGAAAATATGGTAGCACAAATGCTGCGCGCCAACGGACATGAATTATATTTTCATGAATTTGAATACTGTCCGGAAGAGAACAAAGCCAGTAAACAGTATGAAGTTGATTTTTTGACTGTCAGAGGCAAGCGACTGTCTCCTGTTGAAGTGAAATCCTCAGGTTACAAAAGTCATAAATCCTTCGATTATTTCAAAGAGAAATATCAACTGAAAATGAATGACCGTTTCATTATATATACAAAGGATCTGGCTTTTGAGGACGAGGTTTTATATATACCTATATACATGACAATGTTTATTTGAGCGAAGCGTTTTACTTAATGATAATTGTTGTCCACGCAGAACGACGTCGAGACGCTTTGCCTCTTGAGCAACAAAAATGCTAAGCGGAAAGAATATGTTGAGATTGGCGTGGATGCAGAAGATTATTATAGAATCAAAGAACCTGAGTAATTGTCACCCATTCTGCCTGGTTTCACCATCTGTGAGGAATACAAAATACTTTATCTGTGATAGTTTGATGATATCAGATAAGGAGGTGCACGGATATGGATCAATACAAAATCGGCAGATTCATAGCTGAAAAAAGAAAACAAAAGGAAACTGCTCTGCGATATTCTGACCGGCGCCGGAGCAGGAATCATCCTCGGGGTGGTATATGCTCCGGATACAACAAAGAAAGCAATATGTGTCGGATTTGGATTAGCACTGTTATGTGTAGGGCGGTTCTTGCGATATAAATTGGATCAGGCTGTTATCGGTAGATGAGTTGATGATAAGAATAAACTTAAAAGCAGACGCAAAAACAGACGAAATAATTGAAGTTTGTTATTGCGTCTGTTTTTGCAATGTTGACAAGGTCCATATACTCGGATAAAATACGGCCAAATAATCGATTAATAATAGTCCATATACTCGGGCTGTATATGGTATAAGGAGATTATAAGCGAAAGAATACTATCAGCGAGTCTTCATGTAAAGAGAGGGGAAATCATGGACTTGTCGGCCCTAATGGCGCAGGAAAAAGTACCATCCTTAAGATGATACTTAATCTTGTCATTATGTGTACTGATCGTTGCTGTAAGCGCAAGTGCTTATGCATTGCGTTGCAGTACACATCATGTAGATCTCTGATTCTATCCAATTTTCTGAGCCAGGCTATTAGAAGCGTTCGCTTTAGATTGTGAGGAAATACAGAGAAAAGAGCTGGTAATGGAAAACGGCATGTTGAAAAAATTGAAAGAAGACGATGAAAATGAAATGGGTCTTATGTCCGCACTGCGGAAATAAGACACGGGTAAGAAGCCGAGGAGACACAGAGCTAAAATGCTTTCCTCTGTATTGTACGAAGTGCAAATCAGAAAAACTGATTAACTTGAAACAAGGTAATATCACAATCATTAAGGAACCGGATGCCAAGTTGCGGGACCGATAATCGACAGCAAAAAGTGAGTATCCGCCGCCCGCCACAACGGCACCCAAGCAGCAAGTCTTGAATGAAAAAGATTTGCTGCTTTTTTTGTGCCATTTTTACCTTTTAGCATAATCACAATAAAGGAGCAAACGAATGGAAGAACTGGAAATTATCAAAGCAAGTGACATTTCATGCCGTGAGATCGAGTGGCTGTAGTATACCTTTATCCTCTATGGGAAAGTTACGATTCTGCAGAGCTATTCCGGTGACGGAAAGAGCCTTATGGTGCTGACGCTGCCCGCCGTGCTTTTATTATACGGAGAATGTTTGCTTATGGAAAAGGCGATTTTATGTCAGATAATTCCGGATATACAGGTTTACAATCCGTTGCAGAGCGCCCTTCATATCCATATTCCCCTCCATAAGGCACCACTCTAAAACACAGCCCTTAACGATCGTACAGATGTCCATACATATTTCGTGGGCATTTGCGCTCTGTTTTATAATTCCCTGCTTCTGCGCCGCGCCTATTTCCCTTTCACTGCGGGCCATTACGGTATCCGGCTCAAATTGTCCCTCGACTTCAGACATATACGCTGAAAGCGAATGGTTTCCGGCGGTATAAAAGCTCTTCATAAAGTCAAGGCCGAATTCCATATATCGGTTTATGAGGCGCATATACAGTTCGGAAATGCGGTCACCGATCATGTTAAGGGGTGTTTCAAGAGAACAGCTTTTAAAGGAAGTCTCACGGACAAAGTACATCAGCAGATCATCTTTGCCTCTGAAATAATGGTAAAAAGTTCCGATGGAAAGATCTGCCGCCGCACACACATTTCTCACGGTGATATAATCGGCTCCTTTTTTTCGGATCAGGTCAATGGTTGTATCTATGATTCTCTGTTTGCTGTTTACTTGATCTGCATTTTTCGCAGGCCGTCCGCACTTTTTCGCCATGTCATTCTCCTTTTAGAACATGTTCATTTTGACTATTGACATTATAGAACGTGTTCGGTATAATTGCAAGCAAAAGTAAATAAAACGCGTTCTATTAATGAAAGGAGCTTTTATAAAATGAAAATTACGTATTGGTCAGATTACGCATGTCCCTACTGCTATATCGGTGAGGCGCGTCTGAAGAAAGCGATTGAATCTATCCCTGAAATGAAAAATGTGCAGCTTGAAATGAAAGCCTTCCGGTTAGACCCTTCCGCAGGAGAACACGCAGTCAGCGACACGCAGACACGTTTTGCTGATAAATACGGCATCTCGTTTGAGGCTGCCGGGAGGCAGATTGAAACCATCTCTCAGATGGGAATTGCTGAGGGACTTGATTTCCGGTACGCCTCTACGCTTTTCACCAACACAATGGATGCGCACCGTCTGACGAAGCTGGCCCGGAGTAAAGGAGACCCGGCGCTGACAGAACGGATTATCTCCGCCCTTTTTAAAGCATATTTTACCGACAATAAAGAGCTTGCGGATAAAGGTCTTCTCCAGAGTATCGGCGAAGCGTGCGGACTGGACGCGGCAGAGGTCAGAGAAGTCCTGAATTCAGCCAGGTACCGGGATGAAGTGATTTTAGACGAGAAGGAGGCGTTCGAAAACGGCATCCACGCTGTTCCGTTTTTTGTAGCAGGAAAGTATGGAATTTCCGGCGCGCAAAGTGTAGAAGGCATGAAGGCCACGCTTCGAAAAGCATTGGAACAGGAGACGGAGGCTGGCATGGAACAGGGAATGAGCTGCGGTCCGGATGGCTGTAAGATTGGTTGAGATATGATTTATGAGGTTCCGGTAAAAGGATATTTTGAGGAGAACTGCTTTTTTTTCATTGACGATAAAACACAGCACGGTTTTTTAATTGATCCCGGCGCGCAGGCTGCAGAACTGCTTGGTCTTATCAGAGAAAACGGCTGGGAAATCGAAAAAATACTGCTTACGCATGGGCATTTCGATCATACCGGAGCAGTAAACGAACTCCGCCGCGTGTTAAAAATTCCCGTGCTCGCTTATCGAACATCAGACGATTATCTGCTGGATGACAGAAAGAACCTGTCGGCTCTTTGCGGACCTCCGATTACGATACGAGGCGCAACATATATTGACGATGGGGATAACATCTCACTCAAAGCAAATCCGTCTTTTTCCCTGCGCGCAATCTACACGCCGGGACACACGACGGATTCCGTCACCTATTATTCCGCCAAAGATCATGTGGCCTTTGTGGGCGACACGATTTTCAAAGGAAGTATTGGAAACTATCAATATCCAGGCGGAAATCCTATAGACTTACAAAACAGTATCATCAATAAAATATTCACCCTGCCGGATGAGACGGTTCTTTGTTCAGGGCACTCTACTCAAACAACAGCAGGGATCGAAAAGCAAAGATACAGATATTAAGAAATTATATATTTGCGGCGTTCCATCTCTGGCAGCTTGCATTTGTCAGCATGGGCGTGATTCGCATGCGGAGCTTCTTGAAAATGGAATGGGAGCGGGATAACCGCCATGCACCAGAGTATGTGGTAAAGCTTTTGGAGTACTACATCTGGATGGAGGGACTGATAAAGAACAAGAACGTAGAAACGGAGGATAATTGAACATGGCAAAGAGGGTCGTGAGCGAGACTATTCATGCTAAAAGGATATAATATAAGTATCTACACATCGGATTTTGAGAATGAGTTTATATCGTTAACTGATATAGCCAAATATAAAAGCGATGATCCAAATGAAACAATCTGCAGTTGGATGCGAAACAGAGAAACGTTGGAGTTTAAGCTTTAAATTGTAAAAGACTATCAAAGAATAAAGAATGATGAGAATAGTCGTCTATCTCTGAATTGGAACCTGAATCGAGAAGTCAAGAAGCTGAATTACCGCATTCATACGGATGCAATTAAGGAGAATCTGATCCCCCTGGACCTGACCCCGGAACAGATCTCCTACAAGTCTCCGCGTGATGGGAGACCTTCTTTTATTCTCCAAGGGAACATATCCAGACTTTCGGCAGAGACAATGGTGTGGCTACGATTTTACTTTTTTTGCAGAAACGAGAATACGATTTTACTGTTTTGGTAGATCAAGAATATGATTTTACTGAAAGCGGCGGTGTCGGGATCTAGGATTCTTGAAACCGCCGCTGCTCTTTTATTCATGCCTATTCAACACAATACATTAATGGCCAGAATTGTCGGGATAGTTTTTAGTGATAACGGAGACGGTTACTATTATTGTATGCTAAATAAGGACAACAAGCTTTTTTCAGAAGTTTTTCGCAACAAAGCGATGTTCGGTATTGAAAAGGTCGGTGAAGTAAAGGGCGTTGGGTTTGAATTGATGCATGACTTTTTAGATTGTATTAAGCACGATTATTATCAAGAATGATTAATGCGAAATGACGGTTAATGTCAATTGCACTGAAGAATCCGCCTGATTTGTCCAGAATGACAGGCACTTCCAGACACGCGGTTTTTGACTGGCAGCGAAGAGGGACAAATCCCGGCGTGGATAGGATTATTGTTATTTGTGAGGCTTTTAAAATCACCTCTGCACTTATTCTTCATCGTCCGGCTGAAGGACCAGTCCGTTTACCATGGCCGATGCACCTTTCTCTACTTGCCAAACTTAAGGAAGGCAAAGCCAAACGAACAGAAGACTATGGAGCCTATAAAGTTTACAAACAAATCCTTCATGGTATCCAGAATTCCTATATCCAGATATCCGCCCTTAACGGTGATCGTCTCCCCGGTAGATTTATAGATTATAGTCTTTGCTATATCATTAACCCGGAAAGCCTGCTGAGTTCCGGTGGGATCCAGTTTACAGGACTGAAAATGATCTATTATAAAATCTTTCTGCATCTCCGCATGAAAGAAAATATCAGCGCCGCATTCAAAGAACTCCCAGAGAACGCCTATGGTCACAGAAAAACAAAATGACACTCATTACACCGACATAGTTAAGATATTATTTCATCTTTGCTTTTACAAGGAAAAGACTTTTGATAAATAAAAACTTCCCATATGGGATTTCTGATCATTCTGATCATGAAATAACAAATAGGAAGTTTTAGTTACTTGCATAAAGAGGACAAAAATGCTACAATTATTGATAATTAATTAACAATTAATTAAAGTATTGCAGGAACATGTTGGGTTAATGAGTTGTATTTTTTCAGGAGGAATAGTTATGCAGAGATTTACTAATCCCAGAGACATTTATCACGGAAAAGGTGCCCTTGAAGCTCTTAAAACATTCGAAGGAAAGAAGGCTGTAATATGTGTTGGCGGCGGTTCAATGAAAAGATTCGGTTTTCTCGGAAGAGCAAAGTCATACCTCGAGGAAGCAGGTATGGAGGTAAAAATATTCGAAGGCATCGAGTCGGATCCTTCTGTTGAAACTGTTATGAAGGGAGCCGCTTTTATGACAGAGTTTGAGCCCGACTGGATCGTTGCGATCGGCGGCGGTTCACCGATCGATGCTGCGAAGGCTATGTGGATCAAATATGAGTATCCGGATACAACTTTTGAAGATATGTGTAAGGTATTCGGTCTTCCGAAACTGAGGACTAAAGCTCATTTCTGCGCCGTTTCTTCAACTTCCGGAACTGCAACGGAGGTGACTGCGTTCTCGATCATCACAGACTATGAAAAGGGAATCAAATTCCCTATCGCTGATTTCGAGATCACGCCTGACGTAGCCATCGTAGATCCCGAGCTTGCAGAGACTATGCCAAAGAAACTTGTGGCTCACACGGGAATGGATGCGCTTACGCATGCCATCGAGGCTTATGTTTCAACAGCGAACAGCGAATTTACTGACGCCGATGCTATCCATGCGATCGAAATGATCCAGAAAGATCTGGTGGCTTCCTACAACGAAGATATGGACGCAAGGGATAACATGCATACGGCTCAGTGTCTTGCCGGAATCGCATTCTCATCCGGTCTGCTCGGAATCGTTCATTCAATGGCTCACAAGACGGGTGCTGTATTTGCTGATTACGGCGCGCATATCATTCATGGCGCGGCTAATGCTATGTATCTGCCTAAAGTAATCGCTTTCAACGCAAAGGATGAGACAGCGAAGAAGAGATATGGAGTCATCGCAGACTATATGCATCTCGAGGGATCCAGCGATGATGAGAAAGTTGCGGCTCTGATCAAATTTGTCCGCGGACTTAATGATCAGCTGAATATTCCTCACTGCATTAAGAACTATGGAGCTGACAGTTATCCGGCAGAGCAGGGATTTGTTCCTGAGGAAGTATTCCTGGAGAGACTTCCGGATATAGCGGCCAACGCCATTCTCGACGCATGTACCGGTTCCAATCCAAGGCAGCCAAGCCAGGAAGAAATGGAAAAACTTCTTAAGTGCTGCTACTATGATACAGAAGTAGACTTCTGATATCTTTATCTCAGTGTGAGAAGAGCCCGAAAACGAGGAACAGCTTCGTTTTCGGGCTCTCTTTTGATTTTTGGAGGAAATAATCACTCCCTGTTTTTTATCCTATGATAAGGAACATAATTACACTGATCACGGTTGCCGTAAGACCAACGCATGCTTCAAATGGGATCAGTTTCATACGGTCGCTGATGCTCATATTTACGCTGCCGCCTGTGGCGTGGAAGAAGGAGCCGTGAGGCAGAGAATCCACTACCGTTGCACCGGCGTGTACCATAGCTGCCGCAGCAAGTGAAGGAACGCCCTGGGCGATCAATGTAGGTGCGAAGGTCTGCGAAGCAATTGTTGCGCCTGCTGTGGTGGAAGCGGTAGCGCCTGCCATAAGGATACCTGCCAGAGGAGCCAGTACAAAGGCGGGCATATTGAGTGCTTCCAGCAGAGAGATTACGTCATACTGCAGAGCGGAGGCTTTGATGATGCCGGCGATCGTACCGGTTCCGATCAGCAGAATAGATACGCCTACGACTTTTGAAAGACCAAACTCTGTAAAAGAGATAACGCTCCTGATGTTGCCTGTGACCAGCATGCATACGAGTCCGCCGACCGGAAGTGCGATCAGGGGATCGATTGAAATGCCGGCGATCGGGCGAAGGGCCAGCAGGATGATGACCACCAGAGGGCCGACGATTGCAGGAAGGAATCCCGGCAGTGCAGCACTGCTGGCTTCGATATCGTTCTGAGCTACTTTAAGTCCGTTTTTCTTTTTGGAAAGGAAAGAAGCCAGAAGGATCGTCATAACAAGTGCAAACAGAGCAGGCACGATATTCTTGAACATCAGAGAAGTAAGATCTACGCCGAAAGCTTCCGAGGCGGCGATAGTATTTGGGTTCGGAGAGATAATATTGCCTGCCTTGCCGCCGCCGATCATTGCCAGAAGCAGACACTCTTTATTCAGATTCGCCCGTTTGCCGATGGCCAGAGCAATCGGTGCCACGGTAATGACAGAGATGTCTACAAAGACGCCGACCGCACAGATGATCATTGTTGCCAGAGCGATAGATGCCAGAGCCAGACGCTCGCCCATTTTGTCTACGATGGTTTCTGCTATTTTCTGTGCTGAGCCGGTCTTGATCAGGGCGCCGGCGAGAATACCGGACGTCATGATGCGCAGTACAGAAGACATCATGCTCTGTGCGCCGCTGACCATTGTATCTACTGTGGTGACCAGTCCTCCGCCTCCGATAAGACCGCCGATCAGAGCGCCGAGGATCAGACTGTATGCCGGATGAACCTTTCGAATGATGAGTACAATGGCGATCACCAGACCGATCAAGGCCCCTAAGGTAGTAAAATCATACATATTGTTTTCCCCCCTTATTTTTTAAGATCCATGCCCGCCTTGATGAAACGGAACATGCGTACAGCGCCTAGGTAATAGAGTTCCTCAGCTCTTCCAAGAGCTTCTTCAAGAGGCATGGGCGCGTCTACCGTAGTCATCAGAGATGCGATGCCGTGGTCAAAGATCTGAGCGGCGTCCCTGCCGAGTGAACCGCTGAGCCCCACGGCGATAATGCCTTTCTTTTCGGCGCGTTCGCCTACGCCCTGCATAACCTTGCCAAAGCAGCTCTGCCAGTCGGTTCGTCCTTCGCCGGTAACCACCAGATCAGTGCCTTCCAGACGATCATCGAAGCCGATCAGATCCAGAACGGTGTCGATTCCCGATCTCATCTCGCCCCCGAGAAATACCATCAGCGCAGTGCCCAGTCCGCCTGCCGCGCCGGCTCCCTTAATGGAGTCAGGGTCAATGTTAAACTGACGGCGGATCACATCACGGTAGTTTACCATGCCGGCTTCCAGTCGTGACTGCATCTCAGGAGTCGCGCCTTTTTGAGCTCCGAAGGTTGCGGTTGCGCCGTTTTCGCCGCAAAGTGGATTGGTGACATCACACATGACCGTGATCTTGCACCCTACGATACGGTGATCCAGGTCAGAGACGTCAATAGTATGGACTTTCTCCAGATCCTCGCCGCGGCCTTCCAGTTCATGGCCTTCTTCATCCAGAAAGCGAACTCCGAGTGCCCGGGCGCAGCCCATGCCGCCGTCATTGGTAGCGCTGCCGCCGATCGCGATAGAGATGTCTGTAAATCCCTGATCCAGAGCGTGGCGGATCAGCTCGCCGGTTCCATAGCTGGTAGCGCGAAGGGGATTGCGTTTGTCGATGGGCACCAGTGGAAGTCCGGAAGCCGCAGCCATCTCTATCACTGCACGGCTTTCATCCAGCTTTCCGTAGCGGGCTGTCACCGTTTCCATCATCGGATCGCATACTTCGGTTTCGATCCATTCTCCGTTTTCAGCAGCGACGACTGCGTCAGTGGTGCCTTCACCCCCGTCGGCCACCGGCACGCCGCTGTATTCGATCTCCCCAAATACGTTCTTTGCCGCTTTTGCAAGCAGTTCAACGGTTTGTCCGCTGGAGAGAGTTCCCTTGAAGGAATCTGATGCAAACAGAAATTTCATAGTTTTGTCCCCCTGTTACATAAGTTGAAAATAATTATCTGATGCTTGAATTATAGCATTTTCGAAGAAATTATAGTATGTTATATATGATGATTTTAATGAGGCATAATGTGTGTTCTTTGTTTTGTAAAACAAAAAAAGGAGGCGGGAGTATGTCTGATGTAATTCAAGCCCGGCTGGCCACGCAGATCGTGGATACATTAAAGACGATATGCCATCATGATATTAATTTCATTGATGTAAATGGACGGATTAGCGCAAGTACGGATCCTGCCCGGATCGGAGGATATCACATCGGAGGTCATGAGGCTGCAGCAAGCGGCCGGATCATAGCTATCGAGAAAGACGATCCGCAGAAGGAGCTGCGCCATGGCATAAACATGCCCATACGGTTTCATGGAAGTACGGTGGCGGTCATCGGCATAACAGGCGTTCCTGAAGAGGTGGAGAAATATGCGGATCTTGCGCAGCGGATTACGCTGCTGCTGCTGAGGGAACACGAGATAGACGCCAGAAATTACGACACCCGTACACAGACGGGATATCTGGTGCGCGCGCTGATCGAACGTGAGACAGTGACCCCGGCGTTCATCGCAGAAGTACTGGCAAAGAATGGTTTGTCAGATAAGCCGGACCAGTGGAGGACCATAGTCATCCAATTGCAGAAAGCTCATGAACATCCACTGTCAGCTATCGAAGCAGCAGTTCAGGATATGGTGAAGCAGCAGTGCAAATGTCTTTACAGTTACAGGTTTCCTGAGGAATATATCCTGCTTGTCAGAGAGCGGGAAAGCGCCCGTTGGGAAAGTTCTCTGCGGAAGCTGGCGTCTGACTGGAGCGGGGATATAAATGTAGGGATCGGGTCTGCCAGACGGCTCTCCCGTCAGGATCTTTCTTTTCAGGGGGCAAAACTGGCCATCCAAAGTCTGGAGGTAGGAGAGAATTTTGCTTTATACGAGTCTATGAGACTGGAACTCCTTCTGGGAAGCGTTTCGGAAACGGCGGCAGCCGCTTATCTGAAGAAATGTCTCAGCGGTCTGGATGACGCAGACAGAAAACTGTTGAATCTTTATTTTGCCAGTGAGATGTCGCTGAAAGAGACCGCTCAGAAGTGTTATCTGCATGTCAATACGGTACAGTATCAGCTCAAGCGTATCAGGGAGCGATGCGGACTGGACCCAAGGCGGTTCAGGGAAGCTTCTCTGCTGTATACAGCGCTCCGCGTTGAGGCGATGTCCATCGGCAGGGGCGAAATGTGAATTATGGCGGAACGCGTCTCCGTCCCCGGTTCCGTTTTGGAAAAGATGTTGACGCGGTGTCAGCGCGTGGTTATAATAGGGCTGACGTGAAGTCAGAATAATTGTGTGGAAATCAGGAGGGGGAAGTTATGCCTAAGGGATCGCCGGAGCTGACAGCGGCAAGGAAAGAGGAAATCGTCAATGCCTGTGAGACTTTATATCAGACTATGAGTTTCAAGGATATCACGCTGAAGGAGATAGGCAATGTGACGTCTTTTACCAGGACGTCAATATACAACTACTTCCAGACAAAGGAAGAAATCTTTCTCGCGCTTTATGAGAGAGAGTATGACAGATGGAATGAAGAGCTGCAGAGCATACTGCAGGAGAACGAAGCTCTTACGAAAAAAGAGATCACAGAAAAAATAGCAGCTTCCATAGCAAACAGGGAGCAGCTTTTGAAGCTTCTTTCCATGAATAACTATGACATGGAAGCCAACAGCAGGCCGGAACTTCTGGCTTCCTTTAAAAGAGCGTATGGCGAATCAATGAAAAATATATGCCGGATCCTTTCGAAATTCTGTCCCGGAAAATCCGTGCAGGACATTCAGGATTTTATCTATGTATTTTTCCCGTTTATGTTTGGAATCTATCCATATACGGTAGTTACGGATAAGCAGAGGGAAGCAATGAAGCAGGCCGGCGTGGATTATGTATATCAGTCAGTTTTTGAACTCACATATACATGCCTGATGAAGCTTTTGTGACGGAATGAGTTTACTTTATAAGCTTAAAGTGGTTTTTCCGGCATTCGATGATACCTTCACGCTGCATACGGCCAAGCTCTTTTGACATATTTGTCCTTTCAAGGTTCAGATAATCTGCCAGCTGCTGTCTGTTGAAGGGAATGTCAAATTCCGATGAATGCTTTTGCAGCGAGACTGAGTACAAATATGATAATATACGGCCTCTGGCGCTTTTA
>DFHP01000200.1:3924-7799 GCA_002371335.1 Eubacterium sp. UBA3720 | reverse complement strand
CCTTTCTTCGGCAACGGCATCATCGCAAGGCGTCAAATCCTCTGCTCCCATCCCATGGATAGTATCCGCGTCAACGATAGGTGCGTTTTCAGTCACAGCCTCATCGGCGTCGGTGAGCGACATGTCTTTTATAATGTCCGCTTCAACGTACGGCGTCTCCGCATTTTCGATCATCGTCTCTTCGACGATAGGAACTTCTGCTGCAAGGCTGTCTGCATACGCGCTCTGAGACAAAAGCATGATGCCGACGAGCAATACAGCGAAACTCTTTTTGAGTGTCTTTTGATTCATCTCTTTTCCTCCTCGTAACTATTGTTTCACATCTGGCGCAACGTCTCATTCATTTTCCGGATCTTCTTTTGGGCTTCTTCATCCCAGACACAGGTCGTGTCATAAGCTTAATAAGTATCGGTGTGTTTACTGTAGGATTTTGTAATCGACACAAGCGCCGCTGGTCATGCTATATTAAATGATTTTAGCATATATTAATGCAAGCGCCAATGAGCAATTAGTTAATCTTGTTTTAAGCGATAAAGATAATCTGTTCTATAACTATTCTCGAAATAATATGTACAAGAGTCACATAGCACATAATAATCTGATTCTAATACCCGGTCTCTACAAACCACAAAATCAGTCACCCCATGGCTGACATAGTATTCCTGTGTTTCGTTTGCCTCCGGTATTTCAATATTCAGCTTACAGAAATATCTGCATGAAGGCACAATTTCAGATACTGTATAAAATCCACAATCCATAAATCCATAGTTAAGCAGCGTTGCGTTCTCAGAGGTCTTGATCGTATTTGCAAATCGATATTGCGGCAGTTCTTCTTTTTTATACTTCAACATATACGTATTAGGGCATAAGGAAAACGCAGTGATAGCAGATGTCACCATGAAGACAAAACAACTCATTTTCCTTATTTTTACTGTTTGCTGAAGGCGGTCCCAAATAGAAACAAGACCCGGTGCAGAAAATGCGGCAAATAGAAACACATAATACTTTTGGGGATTTATAAATGTACAGGTAAAGAAAAAAGTTGCTCCGATTAATATGGCGTATAGTCTTCTTTCCCTGCAGGAACGTAATCCGAAAGCTCCACAGATTAAGAAAATGCAAGTAGCAAGGTTATATCTTAAGCTGATCCAAATCCCATTAAAATTGTTTTTACCTGCATTTAGTATAAACCCGACAATACTCCCGGTATTGACATTGTTATAATTATGAAGATTAGTAAAAAAATACCCCTCCCATAAAAAGGGAGCTGCGTTGTTTGACGCAAAATATATAAATACCGGAATTGTCGACAGTAGTACTCCTCCCAACCCTGCAAAAAAACATTTCGCCAGACAATTCATCCGATGCTGCATTATTTGATGAGAGACTACAAATGCATACCAACAGACAAAATAGCCACAGATATTATATTTTGACCAAAATATACACCCGGCTAAAATGCCAACCAGCAGCATTTCCTTTGCCTGAATCTGCGTCTTATTCTTTGCATATCGCAGCAGATAATAATTTGTCAACGAAATCACAGGCAGACATAATTCTTCAATCTCGTCGCCATGAAAGAACCCTCCTTGACTGAAAACAACGGCTGCGAATAATGCAACCGCTCCTATTGGAATGTCATTATTGAAAAGACGCACTGTTTTATAAATGACACACAGAAACAAAAAAACCGCAATGATCTCACATAAATACACTCCCAGAAATGTTCTCTCCGAAACTAAAGATAATATCGCATGCAGAAAATAAATGTAAGGACCCTTCTGCTCAAAAATATCCCTATACAACACCTTACCCTTGATAAGCGATCTGCCAACTGTGAAAAAGCAGTTCCCGTCAGGCGCGTCATTATATGGATATAATATTGAAGATTTAGAGCATATTGTAATTGTTATCACTGCAATCACAAATATGTAAAGCATGTAGCTGTGCTTCTGTTCAAATGTTTTTTCACGTACTATTGGACTCCTGTCACAACTACTATTGTACTGTGAAACCAACCGCAGAAAAAACGGTATCGATCCTATGAACAGAATAATAGCAAACATGGCAATAGTACTATTGCTGAATTTCAGAACAATGTTTGGCACCAAGATTGTAGTATCCGGATTTGACCACCTATTAAAAAAGCATACTCCAAAGACCACAGCTATAAGAGTTACTATTATTTGGATTTTAAGCGAAAGCTTCTTTAACTCTTGAATATTGCCCAAAGATATATTTCCCCTGACGATGCCTATAGTGGCACAAAAGGACAATAATGCACAAAAAATAATGTTTATCAACGTCGGATACGAAAAAATCCAAATAACCGATAAGATGGATCCGTATTCAACCATTCTCTCATAGTATAATAACTTTGAATAATGCTCTCTATTCACTATTACTTCTCCTCATTGTATGTAGGCATGACATCATATTATGAAGCCATTTCTCTCGTTACTTCTAAAGGGCTCTGATAGTATATCATTATTTAACAGGATTACTCACTTAAAACATGTATTATTTCCAAAAGTCTCCGATAATATCCGGAGGCGACTCGGCCGGAGAAATTCAGCGATATCACTTGACAACTCCGCCTTTTTGATAGTAGGATATATAAGGACTCTTGTTTATCTGTTGTATAGTCTATAATCATATTGTAATGTTTAATGATTATACCTGTATAGATTATCATTTTAATTAGGGGGATCATATGAAGAAAAGAGTACTTGCATTAATCGCTGCAACAGCACTTGTAGCCGCATCTGCTATGCCGGCATACGCGACAGAAAAGAGATCCAGTCCGGAAAATGTTACAATTACCCCGACTCCGGCAAAGACAGCTCCCGGCAAGTCTCCGAAGACAGGAGAAGTTGATTATGTGCTTTATGGCGGACTGGGTGCGGCTGCATTTGCATCCGTTGCCGTATTCTGCAAGAAGAAAGAAGAAGAGGCATAATTTCTGATCCGTGATTGGGTTGTCATTTAATCTATATGAAAGTCAAAAAGAGAGCTCTGTCGGAACTCTCTTTTTTCATTGATGTAAAGCCTCAAAGCATGAATCACACCTATCTCAGTTCCGGCTCCCTCGCATAAGAGCGGACCGTCTGACCCGCTATTATTCTTTTCGGATTTCCTTCCAGCATCCTGTAGGCATATTCCTCATCGTAGTATCGAACAAGAAAGTCCCAGATATCACCGAGCCACGGCGTTCGCTGCACAGGACTGTGGGCGTCGCTGGCAACACAGTGAATGAGCTCATAGTTGAGGAGCGGAACACTTGCGTACTGCGCTCCCCTCCCCATTCTGCCGAAGACACTACCTTTGTTCAATTGTGTCAGGCAGCCCATCTGTATCCACTCATACACGTATCCCGGATTATCCTGCACGCAGAAATACCGTTCCACATGCGCGATCAGCGGCGTCTTTCCGAGGCGCAGGACGTCGGCAAGGCGGTCACGGATCCACCGGGGATCGGAATCGAACGGGAACTCGATCAGATAATACTGTGTATGATTCAGGCTGATCAATCTGCCCTCAGCAATCTTCCGCCCCATATCATCGGAAGCCATGATCTCCTGCCCCTCAAGGATATCAATATTGATTCCATAGCTCTGGATCAACCTCTCGAGGCGCCTATATCTCCCCGCGAAATCCGGCGTGTAGAAATTCTCAAAACGTCCCATCTGGTTGGCGTGCGGCGTAGCGACGATGGTGGTCACATCGCATGCATAGGCCATTTCTGCCATAGCCATCGAGTCCTCGTAATTCTGCGCTCCGTCATCGACACCGGGGAGTATATGAATGTGCAGATCCAGCATGGATTACCTCTCATTAATTAATCTTTCCACTTGTCTTCCCTTGCGAAAGTTCTT
>DFHP01000200.1:0-3827 GCA_002371335.1 Eubacterium sp. UBA3720 | reverse complement strand
CTACACGCCTTTCGGCTTTTTTAGCAAGAATAGACTACCCGGTGAGCTTGTTGAGATCCCCGCGAATCCCGCTTCTATCAGCCCAGTTTATTGTAGAACGTATCGAGGATCATCTCATACAGCGCGGTATCATCCTGATGAAATTCGACGAGCCCGTTGGCCCCGTCGACGGACTGGCCCGGAATCGACCGCACGGAGTCATTCTCGATGCCATAGTCAAGCACCTTCGTCGTCAGATAAGTTACCATAGACGGCGTGATATCTGTTGTCATGTACGGCTTTGCGTTATTATAGAGACCGATCGGCAGCGTTATATCTGCTCTGGTCGCGTCAATCGTCCTGTGCATGAATGCATACATATACTGCTTCTGGCGTGCCATTCGGAGCTCATTGGTCTCAGTCACGTCATGATTTCTCCATTGTATATAATTAAGGGCCTGCTTGCCGTGAAGCGTGACCTCTGCGCCTTTGGCAAATCCGTCATATACTGAGGTCATATCTTCAAGGACCTTAACCGTAACACCTCCGACGGAATCATTGAGCATCGGGATTGCGTCATAGGATAGTCTGACGTAAGAATTAATCGGGATTCCGTAAAGAAGATTCGATACCGCGGAAGCCGTCAGCTCACAGCCCTCCGCATTGTTCTTTCCATACGAATATGCCAGACAGATCTGCATTGTCGTCTCCCCGGCGTAGCCACCGTCAGGCGTATACTGGGACACATAGGACATTGTATCTCTGTTTATGTTGATAAAGGATATTTTCTTATTCAAATTGTCTACAACACCGAGGATAATGGTATCCGCCTGTCCGTTCCTTCCGATGACAGATTCCCTGTTCGCCTGATCCTCGACCGTACGGTCGCTTCCGAGGAACAAGATCGTGGAAATCTTGTCATTCCACCGGTATTTTTCGCCCTTGTATATGACAATCCTGCCATCATCTTCTATTTTCTCGACCTCATCGGGCGTATTGGCTTCATTCATCGTCAGGTTGACGTCGTCCGCGGCGTTACTCATCACCTTCTCTCCCCGGTATCTCAAGAACAGGAGACTGCCGATCAATGCTATCAATAGCAGGCACAGAACCAGCAGGATCCGGGCCAGAACGCCCAGAAAGGTCACCTTTTTCTTCATCTTACTCATTTGTTGTCTCCTCTCCGCTTACTCTATCTCCGTTTACTCAATTTCCGTCTCTCTGCCGGAAGTCGCCTCCGGCACCACATTCTCCGACTGACTCTCCAGCAGACCTTCTTCTATCTTCTGCTGCGCCTCTGCCAGTTCTTCTTCGTTTCCCTCCCACAGAAGCTTTCCGTGTACAAGGAACCTCTCTCCGGGCGAGCCGCCGACGCAGGTGGAAAGAGTGAGAATTCTGTCATTGATTGTCACCGGTACATCATGCCGGATATTGTTACGCATGCTGCGGTTGTTGTAGATATCATCCAGGAACTTCTGGAAAGATACCGGATCGGCGAAATTATAGACGGTGAGCAGATCGTCGTCCGTGAAGAATCTTGCCGCAAATACCTCATATACGCGGATCACGTCCGCTGCATAGAGATAGATGTACGGGTGCGAGTCGAAAAAAATGTTATTTTCAAAATAGTGCAGAGAGCTGAACATGGAGCCGCCCTTCATGTTGTGGCCGTAGATGACCGTGTTCGGGTCGGAAAAATCTCCGCTGTTTGTGGTCCGCATATAGGGGCATCCCGCAAATCTCGGATTTCCGTACATATCATGATTCAGGTAGTAGTCATCCTCGATCGGATGCCGCGCGACCGGATAATCGATGTTGGTATCGTTGATCAGGATCCAGGCAACGAGGTCCGGATTAATTTCATTCAACATATCGAAATCGATGCGTCCGTTAAGACCGGAAAAAATATCCGCCGGAAGCGGGGCTTCCTCACCTTCACGTTCACCAGTGAACTCGACGGCCTCAATATCCTCGATGGTCAGGACCGATTCATCGGTCCCTGATTCGTCGGTCTCTGATTCGCCAGTCTCGGATTCATCGGTCTTGGATTCATCCTCATGAACCGATTCATCTTGTTGATGAGTGACCAGGTTGACAGCTTCTTCATAGACCTGCTCCGCCCCCATATCGGAGAATATGTGCCATGCGATGAAACCAAGGCATCCGGCAACGCCGAGCAGGGCTGCGACGAGCATAACGCTCCAGAATTTCTTTTTCATACAGTCTCCTTCATTTCAATAACAACACCGTTCGGCAGAATGAACCAGGTGGGCTTATAGGGGACCGTTATGCATCCGCGGGCTTTGGCCGCCTCGATTACAGCGTCAACGTCATCGGACACGAAGCAGATGTGATCCATCGGGCCGGCTGAGCCGGTCTCGACCTGGCACTCACACAGCTGAATTCCACCGTCGAGCCAAAATTTCCTATAGGGCATGTCCCCCTGGCGTTTTTCTTCCTTCATGTTAAATACTTCTTCAAAGAAGTTCAGATACCATTCAAAGTCGCGCACATTAAGGGCTACATGGTCAAGCATAGCTTTCATGTTTACACATTCCTTTCAAAGTCAGTCGTAGGCTTATTGTACCACATGTATCTATAAACGCAAATCAAGATTTTGCTGCCTCCGACAAAGACCCGATGAAACCGACCACGACCAAAGGCAGTAAACACGCCTCAGAAGCAAGATTTTGCTGCCTCCGCCAAAGACCCGATGAAACTCGCCAAGCTCAAAGGCAGCAAATGAGCCTCAGGAAGTAAGATTTTGCTGCCTCTGCCAAAGACTCGATGAAACTCGCCAAGACCAAAGGCAGCAAACATGCCTCAGAGGCTGGATTTTGCTGCCTCTGCCAAAGACCCGATGAAACTCGCCAAGCTCAAAGGCAGCAAATGAGCCTCAGGAAGCAAGATTTTGCTGCCTCCGCCAAAGACCTGATGAAACCGACCACGACCAAAGGCAGCAAACACGCCTTGGAATGCAGGTTTTTGCTGCCTCTGCCAAAGACCCGATGAAACTCACCAAGACCAAAGGCAGCAATCACGCCCCAGAAGCAGGATTTTGCTGCCTTTGCCAAAGACCCGATGAAACCCACCTGGATCAAAGGCAGCAATCTCGCCCCAGAAGCAGGATTTTGCTGCTTCCGCCGAACACACAAGGAAACCCGTCGGAACCACAGAAAAAATCCGGCCTTTGTGGCCGGACTATCACCGATTAACATGGGCTGCCGCAATCTGATTGCGGCAGCCCTAATATGCTTAAGATTAAAAAGTATAGATCAGATGCCCATACCTGCCTTGATGAAGCGGAACATGCGGATCGCGCCGAGATAATACAGCTCCTCCGCGCGGTCAAGCGCATCCTGGAGCGGCATCGGAGCGTCGACTGTCGTCATCAGGGAGACGATGCCGTGATCGAAGATCTGGTCAGCGCCCTTGCCGAGGCTGCCACAGAGGCCGACGGCCGGAACACCCTTGGCCTTGGAGCGCTCGCCGACACCCTGCATGACCTTGCCGAAGCAGGACTGCCAGTCGGTTCTACCCTCGCCGGTGACGACCAGGTCAACACCTTCCAGACGGCCGTTGAAATCGATGAGGTCGAGAACTGTGTCGATGCCGGACTTCATCTCGCCGCCGAGGAAGACCATGAGAGCTGTTCCGAGGCCGCCTGCAGCGCCGCCGCCGCGGATCTGGTCAGGGTCGATGCCGAACTGGGCTTTGATGATATCACGGTAGTTGCACATACCTGCTTCGAGACGCTCAAGAATCTCCGGTGTGCCGCCCTTCTGGGCACCGAAAGTATTGGTAGCGCCGTCCTTACCACAGAGCGGGTTCGTGACATCGCACATGAC
>DFHP01000157.1:1461-4496 GCA_002371335.1 Eubacterium sp. UBA3720 | reverse complement strand
ATGGTTCCTGCGTCAAAGCTGCGGACCTTTTCTTTCAGTCCTGCCCGTTTTTCATCGTCCATGAACCAGGTCGGAAATTCTCCCAGCTGAGCGTCGCCGACGAAGAGAATGCGGTCCTCCGGTACAAAGACGAGCAGCGCATCTTCTGTATGGGGAGACTCTGTATAGCAGAGCTCCACGGCGAGACCGCCCAGGTCCAGTGTCCTGTCTCCTTTCAGTTCCTGATCCGCAGGTACTACCTTAAGGGGGACTCCCCCTGCGTATTCTCTGATAATGGTGGGGTCGCTGTGCAGGAATTTTCTGCCGTATCCGGGATCCTTTTCCATCTTCTCTGCGATCTCCCGCAGATGCCGGTTTGTCTCCGGGCGGGCCAGGGTACTGCCATGCACGGCATGCATGCCGAAAGTATGATCCCAGTGCCAGTGCGTGATCACAGTCAGATCCGGGAGGGGCAGTCCTTCCTTTTCCAGGGCCTGGTAAAACTCCTCTACATGGGAGGAGGAATGTCCCGCGTCGACTGCGACCGCCATTTTTTCACCGCGAATATAGCCAAGGTTGGGCCTGTCTTTGGCGGAGTCCAGAGGAAAGATCCAGGTGTGAGCGCCAATCTGCTGCAGATGGTTTTTTCTTGCCATTTTGATACCTCTTTCAGCATCTCTTTCTACGTTTATAGCCTTCTGTTTTTTTATTGCCTTTGCCGTTATTTATCAAACGCTTAATCAGAGCATGCAAAAAACACTCCCACTCTGTACTGCGGACGCCGTTCGTCAATCACACGGCGCCCCGCAATGCAGGTTGCGAATCAGTAGTTCGGGGTACGAATAATAAGATTGGAGTACGAATCATAGATCGAATTATGATAATTGCCGACTGCACCTGCGGACTGCCTCCCGTAAGCCGGTGCGGCCTCAAGGGTTCTGCAAGCCCGGCAGGTTTAGCGGATTTTCCGCTGACGCTGTTTTCCACTAATAAAGCGGTCGGATCACCGGCATGGACTCTTTCGAGTCCCGAAAAACGTTGAAGCCGAACACACAGCTTTCGGGTTTCTTCCTGTCCCTTTCAAAACATATCCCACTTACAAACAGATCAGTTTTTATCTGTCTGCGCAGGAACAATCTGAAGTGTGTAGCCCATAGGCTCAAGAATCTTCAGGATGCTGCTGAGCTGGGGGGAATGAACGGATTTTTCCATACGCGCGATCACAGGCTGTTTTACCTTACAGAGCCGGCCGAGCTGCGCCTGGGAAAGCCCCTGTTCTTCGCGGATCCGTACCATATCCTTGATGATTGTTTTTTCACGTTCCACTAAAAGTTCTTCAAGTTCAGTCATTGTAAGTTCTTCTCTCATTTCTACCCATGTTGTCATACGTATTCTCCTTTTTTTTGCATACTTGCGGGTATGGTCCCGAGGCCGCCTGCATGAATGACCTCATTCCTGCAGACCAAAATGAACGCATACCCTTCGACATATATGTTTCAGGTATTTCCGTATGATCATTGAATGCATTTTCGCATTTATAACAGGCTTTCATGCTCTTAAATGGACCGTTAAAGAGTAGCAATTCATAAAAAAATCTGAACTGGCCGGAAAATGAATCATGATCGATTTGTACATATATATCATATCGAGATAAGTATGGGATAACAATATCTTTTCGTTCAAATATGACAGATTTTTCATAATTTCTGACGCTCAGATAATATTTTCATCTACAAACAGCAGGCAAAAGCCTGAAATTTATGTACAAATCGAGAGTTTAGCGCATCTGCCTGTACTGCCGCCTTTGCCACTCTCTTTCCCCTCCTGCCCCCGGCGGGGCACCGGGCTTGCTTTAGCACATCTGCCTGTACTGCCCCGGCGGGGGCGCCGGGTTCGCTTTAGCACATCTGCCTGTACCGCCGCAGCTTCCTTATCGCGTTATATAATTGAATAAGCGGCACACCGCCTGAAGTCCTGTCCGTGAAATAATGGTGAAGAAGGACATAGATTTCTTCTCCGTCCGAGTCTTTTCTGCACTGCGCGTACAGGATGACACAGACTCCGGGAATGCCGTGCATATAAATCGTGTATCCGGGGGATCTGCATACCGCCTTATCATCTGCTCCTTTTTCAGCGAGATAATCCAGAAAAGCAACCAGCTTATAAAAAGCTCTCTTCTTTTTCTGCTGCATCATATGCAGGAAGTCTCTGAGGTCACAATTTCCATTGCTGTCTTCATAAAACACAATATTGTACATGCGTGCCTCCTTTCTGCATTTTTGGGCTGTTTCGGATTTGTGCACATATCTTAGCAAAACGCAAGTACCTTAATATTCCCCAATCATCCGAACATCCGTACAGTCAACATACAGAAAATGAAGACGCCCAGTTCTTTTTTATCTCTTCGATTTTCTTTGAGTTCTTTTGAATGATCATTTGAACTTCTTTATTAGATTTCTTTTAATTTCTTTAAATTTATTTTAAATTCACAAAAATGTGACACTTTTGTGACTGATTATGCCTTATACTTACATCATCAAATAAAACAGCGCACCGCAAACAAGCGGCAGCTGAACATACAATAGGTAACAAAGAACAATTCTTTTAGAACAACTGGTTGACAGCATACGAGGAGAAAAAGAAATGAATAAAGAATATATGAACGAGAATATTAATGATGAGGAACTTGAGAACGTAAACGGCGGATTCAGAGAAGTCGTCAAAAAAGCCGACGGCTACGTCGTCCCTGCCCCTGCACATACGGTCATGAACAACAAAACAGAGGTAAATACAGTAAATCCTGTCATAAACGGTAATACAAAGGCAACATTAATTAATCCCGTGATCAAAAACTATATCGATACTAACGATGTCGAAAAGCCCGTGCATCGTGAGTTCGTATGATGCTTTACTGATCAGATACTTTACTGTTTCGATAGTTGAGAAAACACAAGCTCCCTTCCCGGATTCGGGAAAGGAGCTTGTTTGTTTTCCTGCTGGTTCTCCTGCTGGATTTCCTTCTGGTTTTCCTGATGGTTTTCCTTCTGGTTTTCCTG
>DFHP01000157.1:0-1411 GCA_002371335.1 Eubacterium sp. UBA3720 | reverse complement strand
TGGTTTTCCTGCGGGTTTTCATTTTTCTGTTTGATCAGTTCCTGCTTTTTCTAATGGTGTCTAATTCAGCGCCTGTATTAATGTTGGAGAGCATGCGCAGATAGTCCGGCTGGTCGATCAGGATCTCCTTTGATCTGCACAGGTCACTCAGTATTCGCAGCCGATTGTCGCCTTTTTCAATCTGTGCCAGGATGACAGGGGCGATGGCCTTGCGGTAGAGCGCACAGGTCATGTGCATACGGCCGTCCGGTGTCAGTGGGTAGATGATATCGACTTCTTCGTTGCGGTTTTCCAGGAGCATGGTGAAGAGTCTGCGCTCGACTGCCGGGATGTCGCAGGATGCGACCAGGGCCCATTGTGCCCTGCAGGATACAAGCGCTGTGTAGATGCCGCCCAGGGGACCGCGGTCCGGAAAAAGGTCCGGAAGGCGGATCCAGTCTTCAGACAGGCCGTCTGCGGAAGATATATCATTTGCGGCGACCGACAAGTATTTTTCATCCAGGAAATCCATCTGTCCGGCCACTGTTTTCAGAAAGGTGCTGTCTCCCCAGGGGAGCAGGGCCTTGTCCTGTCCCATTCGGCGGCTTTTGCCTCCGCGCAGAAGGACTGCGCAGCAGTCCGCTGCGTAAGTGGAAATCTTATTCATGCTTGCTTTTCATGACGGAGTGTCATTTACCAGTGCTTTTACTCTGTTACAACAATGTATTCGAATCCGACCTCATGGATCCATATGGAGACGTTTCCTCCTGTGGTTCCGAAGTTGCCGTAGCCTTCTTCGTCGATGACAACGGGATCGGGGCAGTTTCCCAGTGCGTCCCGGAAGGATATGCCGGCATGCTGTTTTCCCATCAGCATGCGTATTTGGCCATCGTCGGTGTTGCTGATGACAACTGCAAGTCCGGAATCGGGATGTTCTTCTTCGCCTCTCCGTACCCAGCCGATCAGGTGGGGATCGTCAAAATAGTCCTCCTGTTCTCCGTATGCGTATCCGCGTCGGATTTTGATCATTTTTCCGAGATCCGGAACGAGGGGGCGGTCCTTTACGGGATTTCCGTAGTAATCGGAATAAAACACACATGGTATGCCGCTCTCGCGTAAAAGGATCATGGCGTAGGCAAGGGGCTTGAACCAGTCGGAAACAAAGGACTGCAGGCTCTGGCCGTACTGTGTGTCGTGGTTGTCCACAAATGTGACGGCTGATTCCGGGCGTTCCCTCACAAGGGTATTGTCAAAAATCTGGCGCAGGTCATAATCTCTGCCGGCCTGCGAGGCATTGAAGAAGTTGTAGTGGAGGGCAACATCAAAGAGGGACATTTCCTGATTGACGGCATCCAGGTAGTAGAGCAGGCGTCCCAGGTCCGTGTTCCAGTACTCTCCCACTGCAGGAATGTTGCTTCCGAGTTCGGTGCGC
>DFHP01000016.1:29701-31890 GCA_002371335.1 Eubacterium sp. UBA3720 | reverse complement strand
CGACATGACAGGTTTTGCCGCAGCTACTTATCTTCGGGGCATTGATTATATTCAGATACCCACGACCCTCCTTTCTCAGGTGGACAGCAGCGTCGGAGGAAAGACCGGCATTGATTTCGACAATTATAAGAATATGATCGGCGCGTTTTACCAGCCCCGTCTGGTATATATGAATATGGACACCCTGAAAACACTTCCGGATGATCAGTTTGCCTCCGGAATGGCAGAAATACTGAAGAGCGCCTACATACGTGACGCTGAATTTGCCCTCTGGCTTCAGAAGAACCGCCAGAACGTATCTTCCAGAGATCCGGATACACTTGCGCATATTATCAGGAAATGCTGTGAGATCAAAGCCTGTGTCGTTTCAGACGATCCCGGAGAAACAGGACTGCGCGCCATTCTTAATTTCGGTCATACTCTGGGACACGCAGTCGAGAAACTGAAAAACTTCACGATGCTTCACGGCCATTGTGTTGCGGCAGGCATGGCAGCGGCAGGATATCTTTCTGTAAAAAGAGGTTATATTTCAGAAGAAGAGTATCAGTTTATTCTGGAAATGAACAGAAACTTCGTTCTTCCGGTGAACGTGTCTTCTCTGACTCCCCGCGATATTCTGGAGGCTGCAAAATCTGATAAAAAAATGAAGAACGGCCGTATAAATTTTATTCTTCTTCATCCGTTCGGAAATGCTGTGATCGATAGTTCTGTCTCTGAAGATGATATTCTGGAAATGGCAGAAGTGATATGCGGCCGGGAAAGATGACATAATTATATTATGAAAACCAAAGTAGAAAACAAAACATACTCTGAGAAAAAAATAAATAACACATCATTCTGCTGCATTTTTGCAGTCAGCATTTTACTTCTGACACTTTTTGACCGATGGACCAAGATCATGGCGGTATCTCACCTGAAAGGAGCCCCGCCTGTGGTACTGATCAATGGCGTACTGGAGCTCCGGTATCTGGAAAACCACGGAGCTGCTTTCGGCATGCTTCAGAACAGGCAGGTCTTCTTCTGGATCCTTACCACGATATTCTTTTGTCTTGCTCTGTATTTCTTTTTTAAGGTACCGAAAACTACCCGTTATCTGCCTCTGGATATCAGTATTGCCATACTTACCGCCGGCGCGGCAGGTAATTTCATAGATCGAATTACTCTGAAATATGTGATCGATTATATCTACTTTTCCCTGATCGACTTTCCTGTATTCAATGTTGCAGATATTTATGTCTCGGCAGGAGTAGCAGTATTGATCATTCTGGTCCTTTTCTTCTATAAAGAAGAGGAATTTCATTTTTTACGCACCAGGGAAAAGGTAAAAGACTAAAATAATGAAAACAATAACGATAGAAGTGGAAAGCGGCGAGGATGATCTCCGGATAGACCGCTTTCTGTCAGAGAAGCTGGAATCTCTTTCCCGCTCATATATACAAAAACTGATTAAAAATGAAGGTTTGTCCGTCAACGGAAAAATCGTCAAGGCAAATTATAAAACCTCTGCCGAAGATGTGGTGACTCTCGAGCTTCCGGATTCCACCGTGCCGGACATCAGACCGGAAAACATTCCTCTTGATATTATTTATGAGGACAATGATATTCTGATCGTCAACAAACCCAAGAATATGGTAGTCCATCCGGCTGCCGGTCATTATGAACACACTCTGGTCAATGCCCTGATGTATCACTGCCGGGAACGGCTTTCCGGCATAAACGGCGTCCTGCGTCCCGGGATCGTCCACCGCATCGATCAGAACACGACCGGCACTCTTGTCATATGTAAGAACGATATCGCTCATCGTGCTCTGGCTGATCAGTTCGCCGTTCATGATATTACCCGAAAATACCGTGCGATATGCATCGGCATTCTTCCGGAAGATGAATATACGATCGAGGGGAATATTGGAAGGAATCCCAGAGACCGGAAAAAAATGGCTGTCTTATCACAGGGCGGAAAACCTGCAGTTACCCATGTACGTGTACTGGAAAGACTTTCCAGAGGATATTCATATGTGGAATGTACTCTTGAAACCGGCAGAACACATCAGATCCGCGTACATATGGCTCATATCCGCCATCCTGTTCTGGGAGATGACGTATACGGTCCGGCGAGATCTCCCGTCGCTCATCTGAACGGTCAGACACTTCATGCGATGACCATCGGGTTTATACATCCTTCAACACAT
>DFHP01000016.1:0-29583 GCA_002371335.1 Eubacterium sp. UBA3720 | reverse complement strand
AAACTATCGCGCTAGCCTGATGTGCAGCAAATCTTTTTTACTGTTTCAGGCTGAAAGCTGTTTATGAACAGGCAGGAGGAAAAAACTTTGAAATCAATTATTACGATCGGCCGCCAGTTTGGAAGCGGAGGACATCAGATCGGCGTTCAGCTGGCAAATGAATTAAACATCCCTTTCTACGATAAAAACATTCTCGAGGAGTCCGCAATGAATTCGGGCATTTCTCTGGATATTATGGAAAAGCATGACGAAAAACAGCCCTCCAGCAGCTTCCTCTATTCTCTGGTGATGGATTCTTACTCTCTGAACTATCCATCGGCACTGATAGAAGAACTGCCTGTGAATCAAAAGATATTTATGGCTCAGTCTAAATTTATAAGAGAGCTTGCCGAAAAAGGTCCCTGTGTTATCGTCGGACGATGCGCGGATTTCATTCTGGAGGAATTCCAGGATCATCTGAGCGTTTTTATATACGCCTCTATGGACAAACGGGTCAACCGCATTGCAAACAGATATGACGTCACCGCCTCAAAGGCACGAGATCTTATCCGCAAAACCGATAAACAGCGTTCCAATTATTATAACTATTATACTCATAAGATCTGGGGCAGTGCCGACAGCTATCACGCCTGTCTGGACAGCGGCTCTCTTGGGATCAAAGGATGTGCTGACGCGATCCGTTACCTTGCGGAGCTTAAGGAGCGGAAAGACGAAGATATTTAACGGGAGCTTGATTTATGCGTAATAACAGACTGTTTTCTAATTGTTTCATTGCCGCGCTCTTAAATATCAGCATAATTGCGGGAACCTGCTGCAATGTTTTTGCTGCCGGCTCCGATATTTCTTCCGCAGACGAACAGAGCATAGAAGAGACAGTATCCGTGATTTCTCCGGAAGAATACGATATACTGACTCTCAGTTCCGCGGAAGAAGCAGTGGAACAAGTTTTTTCCGGTAAGAACGAAGAGTCGGCAGAACTGATCCTGATGTCCGGAACAGCGCCTGAAGATAGTTATGGTGCAAATGATGTCTTTTTCTATGAACCGGGAGAATACTACATATTATCCTATGACAGCGCATCAGACGCTGATCAGGCGGAATCGCTTCTGGAAAGCGACGGATATGAGGATAACGAAGTTTTCCCGAACGAGGATCTCGAACTGTCCGGGGATGACGGTGAGCTGTCTCCTGCCTCTGCGGAAAGCTTCGACGGAATCTCCGCCATGGGCCTTGATAAGCTTAGCTCAAGGGCAGAAGAGTGGGACGGAAGTGTTTCCGTCGCAGTTATTGACTGCGGAATCGATTCAGATCATTCCTGGTTCTCCGGCCGTATCGATACGGAAAACTCGATTAATATTTCCAAAGACGCTGTCTCAGAAGCGGGATATGACCATGATTTCGAAGACAGTACAAACGGGCACGGCACACATGTGGCCGGCATCATAGCAAAAGCCACTCCCTCAACAGTGCAGATGATGATCATAAAGATCTTCTGGCTGAACGAGGCCGGTAATTATACATCCAATGTGCTGCATCTTTCGCTTGGAATCGACTATGCCGGCGAAAAAAACGCTGATGTCATTAATACAAGCCTGGTCAGTACCAAATCTATTTCAGAGGGTTCCATGAATCTGCTGAATGACAGTATGAGCCGTGCAATCGAGAACGGTACCGTAATATGCACCGCCACCGGAAACAACGGCAGGCAGTTCAGTGAGAATTTTCCTGCGCCTGCGTGCAGCAGCCTGCCAATATCTGTGGGTTCAGTCCAGCTGAATTCTGACGGCAGTTATACTCGCAGTTCGTTTTCCAATTATGGCGATGAACTTGATTTTTCAGCTCCCGGATCAAATATTTTGAGCGCCGAACTGAATAACTCTACCGGTATACGCAGCGGCACTTCCATGGCTGTGGCTCATATTTCCGCGGCAGCCGCTATGATCAGATTAAAACATCCGGAATATTCCAGATCCGATATATATCAGGTCCTTTTGGACAATTCAGAAGATCTTGGCAGCGAAGGCTTTGACATGTACTATGGAAACGGCTTCGTAAACCTTGCTGAGTATGAAGCAGAAGAAGCACATGAACACAGCTGGGATGACGGACAGATCACAAAAGCGTCAACGGCTCAAAGTCCGGGCGTTATGACCTATACCTGCACAGTTTGCGGGGAAACCCGTACGGAGACCATTCCGGCAAAAACTGCCTATGTATATGACGGCATAGACTATAGTCCTGTCTTTGATCCGGATTATTACTGGGAAAATAACAGTATGCTTCAGTCTGTGTACAGAAAAGGCGATACTCCGGCTTTGCTGTATCATTTCGTGGCATGGGGTATGGACGCCGGTCTACAGGCCAGCCCTGAATATAATGTATTTACTTATATGAACCGTTACCCTTACCTTAGATCAGTATACGCCGACACTCTGAAAGGATATTACCTTCACTATATCTGGTGGGGGATGGCCGCCGGTCTGAAAGGGGATGGTACGGAAAAGACACATATCTGGGATAAAGGAAAAGTGACAGAAAGGCCCACTTCGGCCTCCACAGGCATCAGGACCTATACATGCACTGACTGCGGCGCTTCCTATACGGAAACGATCCCGGCCACGGCAGATTGTATATATGACGGCATAGATTACAGTCCCGTTTTTGATCCGGGTTATTACTGGAATAATAACAAATTGCTTCAGACTGTATACAGAAGGGGAGATACCCCTGCTTTACTGTATCATTTTTATGCATGGGGCATGAACGCCGGTCTTCAGGCAAGCGAGGATTTTAACGTTTATCATTACATGAATAATTACCCCTGGCTGAAAGATGTATACGGCAGCATACTCAAAGGATATTATCTTCATTACATCTGGTGGGGTATGGATGCCGGTCTTTCAGGTTCGGAGATAACGGGTTAAGAGAGGATTAATCCTCTCTTTTTTTGCCCCAGAAGAAGAGTGCCACCGTTCCCGGTCCGGTATGTGCCCCTATCGTAGGACCTATATCATAGATCTCGGGCTTCCCATTCATATTCGGAAATGCCTCTTCAACGATCGCAGCCACCGCTTCGGCGTCTTCCCTGCATGCAGAATTGGATATATAACATTTACCGTCATAAGCGGCGCCGCCGCGCGCCTGTTCGATCATCTTATTCGCGATAGCCTTTATTACCCTGCGCTTTGTCCGTATCTTTTCCCGCACGATAAGCTTTCCCTCAAAGCTTACATTTAAGAGCGGGCATATATTCAGTACTTTTCCGATCATTCCCGAAGTCTTTGAAACACGTCCTCCCCGTATATAAAAGGTAAGATCGGAAGAGAAGAACCAATGTACAAGTTCAAGTCTGTGTTCCTCTGCAAACTTTGCCGCTTCTTCAATGTCTGCTCCTGCATCTCTCAGATCGGCCAGCTTATCCATCAATAATCCATAACCGGAGGACGCCGCGAGAGAATCCACAACGATCAGCTTTCTCTCCGGATAGATTTCGGAGAGCTCTTCAGCCGCGATCCTGGCAGAATTTATCGTGTTTGAAATACCCGAACTGAGCGTCAGATGAAGCACATCTTTTCCTTCCTTCAGAAATCCTTCAAAGTACTCCCTGTATTCATTCTGATTGATCTGAGACGTCCTGGTCATTTCGCCTTCTGCCATACGCCTGTAAAAATCCTCCATCGAGACTGTCTCACCCATATCATCCAGATAAGGAGTTCCGCCGATCTCATAATGAAAACTGCAGTATCTGATATCCCGATCCTTCATCTGCTGATTATTAAGATCCACAGTAGAACAGCAGCTTAAAATATAATTTCCCATGTTTTTCCCTTTCATTTGATCTTTTTTCAATCCTTTCTCAGATGTACCGCTGAAGCAGCCTGGCGCCGTCTGCGGTCACCCATGGCTGCATAATGTGTCTTTGTGGTATTTACATCTTTGTGACCGAGTACATCAGCTACCAGATATATATCACCTGTTTCCTGATACAGATTTGTTCCGTATGTGCTTCGCAGTTTGTGCGGCGTAATTTTTTTTGTCGTGGTGATCTGCCGCGTGTATTTTTTTACCATGTTTTCAACGGTTCTGACGCCAATACGTTTTCTCTGGGAAGAGTAGAAGAGTGCGTGTTCATGACCTTCCACAGGCTCGATCCGTTTTCTCTCCGTGGCAATGTATTCCTTCAGGACAGTTTCGACCTCTTCGCCAAAATATACCATCATTTCATTGCCGCCTTTTCGTACGACACGGATCCCGTTATTATCAAAATCTACATCCTCTATGTCAAGGCCTACGCATTCGGACACACGTATTCCGGTTCCCAGAAGCAATGTCAGGATCGCCAGATCACGGCCCCTGGTCTTATCCAGAAACTTTTTCTGATGATCGGATAACGCGATGTCATCGCCGGTCTCGACCATATCCAGAAGCCTGACCACCTCATCAGCTTCCATACGGACGATTTCTTTACTGTGAAGCTTCGGCATGTCCACCAGAAGTGTCGGATTGGTGCTGATCAGTTCATGTTTATAATAATATGCATAGAAAGTCCTGAGAGCCGACATTTTACGTTTTATGCCTTTTTCCCCGTTGGTGATCAGACGATGTGTCACAGGATCTTTATAGGCCTTCAGATAATCCATATATTCCTCAATATCCAGCGCAGTGATCTGATCCAGAACATCTATTCGAAGATCTGTGATTTTTTTGTCTCTGAAAAGAGGGTTCTCAGAAATCAGAAACTGAAAAAAGACCCGCATATCATACGCATATTTACAGCGCGTATTGGTAGAGGTATTCACGCCGGAGGCCCGGAAATAATCCCTGGCAAAATCCGGAAGTTCCTTTAAGATTTCTCTGAGCTTTATAGTATTTTCAATATCTTTCTGTTCATGATATGTAGTACGTTCAGTCATTATTCTTCCTTTCGGAGTGTATAATTTATTCCATAAACCTGTGTTTTCCGAATAATTCAGTATATCTTATATCATTCATAATAACAGTCTTTTGCTGTTTTATGTTTTATGTTTTATGCTTTATGCTTTATGCTTCATGTTTTATATCTATATATTTTACTGTTTATCTTTGTATTGTATCTATCTTATATCCACGACCAGATCCAGTGAATCTTCATCAAGCGTGAAATGATACATATTCTTTTTGTATTCAATATCATACTGCTCATTGTTTTCGGCATTCATTGTCAGCTCCTGCAGCATGGCGTCCATTGCCTCATAACATGCATTGACTGACCCTGTTTCAGGACTTGTCACGGCAATGATCTCTGTCAGCGCGATCTCAACATAAGTTAAATTGTCATTCTCACTGATCGACGATGCTGTCAGACTTATCTGATCATCTGTAAACGTGATCACAGCATTCTTTGATTCTCCATTTCCCTTGATTTCATATGAAACAGCGTCCGGATCATCGTTATTCCGGTCATCTCCGGAGTCTTGTGAGGTTTGTGAAACTTCTGACAATTCGATCCCATACGACGGGTCAAGCGCCGTCAGCGCTTTCTCATAAAATACCTTGTATTTAGGAACGTTTCCCGCTTCCTTTTTTACACCATTGATGACGATGCCGGAGAAAACCTCTTTAAAGTCTTTTTCATATTCTGCCATATCAATATCATTATCCACAGAGAGCCATATCTGATATACGCCCTCGTCACCCGGCACAAAATAATAAATGGAATTCAGAAAGAAACTTTTTCCATCCTCTTCGTACGTGTATTCTCCTTCCACAGTATAAACGCATACATCGGCATTCGAAGGAAGCAGTCTCAGTCCCTGTACAAAGGATGCCCCCTCGGTCCCTGCCAGATTATCGGCCATGCCCGAAGCTACTCCGGCCAGAGGAAAATCTTTTGTATCGTCTCCCGAGTAATCGAAATACATGAATGAAACAGTAGCTTTAGAGGACGGATAGTAATCCAGATTTGCAGTACCTTCCTCCTCGCTGCTCTCCTCTTCCTTAGTTGCAGCCCATTCAGCGGGTACATAGAACTCCAGTTCTCTGAACGATTGCTTAGTCATATTTCTGTTTATGATCTCAGACGATGACTCTGTGCTGTTTGCAGCCACCGCGTCCCGGCTGCTTTCAGACACCGACAGGCTTTCTGATACAGCAGAAACATCGCCGGAACCTGTATCCGCCGATACGCCTGACACACCGCCTTCCCTCCCGCAGCCTCCAAGGCCTGCAAGCGCCAGACCTGCACAGACAGCCGCCGGAAGTATGGATCTCCTGATTCTATTCTTTACGCTCATAATGTATTTGTAAGGACATACAAGCCCCTTATGATCTCCTTTTTATAATACGTATTAAAACTTCCCAATTCATTATATCCGTACTTCTATTATATATGAAAAGGCTGATTTATGAAATACATGTTTTGGTATACATAATTATATTATGTCTCATTGTCCGATATTGTTTTGTGCATATTTACCATGTTTTATCTTGTATGATTCTGCATTGTCCGATATTGTTATTTTGGGCCAGGCGAAATCCGCGAAAAAATAATGATCCTTTCCGTCTTTTTAAAAACGGTAAAGGATCATTTCTGCAATCATATTTTTGTATTACTATACCAACCTATTTATTCATTTCCCTTGAGTCTTTTTTTCGCTTTCATATTTTATCTTACCATCAAACACCCCCTTTACCGGAGTCCGTCAGGAAACAGTCTTTTTGTTCAACATCTTGTTCAACATCTGCCTGATCAAACAGATCGTAACCGACAATACGGTCAACGCCGGCAGATACAATGCTGTATTACCCGGTCCGCCGGCACGAAGCTGCATCGGTTTATGATCAATAATCTCCGGCACGTCTTCTTCCGGACTCATTTTTCCTTTCACTATTGTTACTTTATTTGAATAAACACTGTTAAGTGTATATCCCTTTGGTGCTTCAATTTCTCTGAAAATGTATGTTCCATCCTTCAGACCATGAAATATCGCAAGCCCGTCTTTGCCTGAAACCGCCGTCATCTGTTTCGCGGATTTATCATAATTTTCATCCCCAAAGCAGACAGGTTTCCTGCTCCCGTCCAGTACTACAGGCTTCTTTTCCTCTCCGTCGACAGTCCATATACCAAACACCGCGCCGGCGACAGGGTTATGTGCGTCATCCGCTTTTCTGACTGCAGCTTCACTTGTATAGACCTTTGCCGGTTTACTTTCGGAAGTACTGTTATTACAGTTCAGTATGCTTTTATTTTCGATCTCCTCTCCTGCCTTCGCAGTACTGTTGATCTTTGTATCAAACGTAATTACTATCTTCCTGTTCTGCATTAACGTCAGTTTATCTACATGGCTGTTTAAAGCCGCACTGTCTCCTGATCTGAAGCTTACCGTCAGTGTTCTGCTTTTTTCATCATAGTTTACTGTGTAATCCGGATCATCTCCTTTATCCGTAAGATCTGCACATACCCGGCCTTCGTTTATTCCCCACAGGCAGAAATGTCTGTAGTACGAGAGTTTATCATTTCCATACGCATCTTTAAGACCACTGTTAGACGGATCATTCATGTAAACGTTAACATCAAATCCTCCACGTCCCATTGTATGTACATCATAAATGCCTGTGCTGATAAAGTGTTCAAGCATTTTTTCCCGGTCTTCTCCAAAAACCTCTCTGATGTCCGGATATCTGGCCGCATACCAGTCCGGATCAAATACGGCTCCCCAGTCGGTTTCGTTATAAATGCAGGTATTCCCTGTATATGCCGCTTTCATATTTCCGGAGTCCGTTTCCGTGGTCAGCTTCAGATTTCCCGCGTAATCCAGCCTTGGATCCAGAGTGTCTGTTATCTTGAAGGATGATATTTCTTCATTAGGGATCTCCGCTTCGATCTTCCAGGTCTGTATTTCTCCGATATTGTTAGATTCCCGGTTTACTGTCTTTTTGATCTCCGGGACATCGCTCCAGTGGATCTTAAAAGAGCTTCTCAGGTTTTCCGGAACCCATCCAACAAGACGCTGCCGGGTATTATTAAGACTTTCAGTGACAAACATCAGCATGGCTGAAACGTTTCCGGTAACCGGTCCTGAATCATATGTATAGTCTTTTTTCCCTGTGACCATATAAAACACATCTCCCGCATATACCTTTGTAGTTCCGTTTTCCCAGTTAAGCTCAGGACGTGTTTTGTTATAAAGTGCTACTCCTTCCGGGACCGTCACGTTCACGGAATTACCTCCCTGAGATACGAACGTTATATCTGCCGACCGGTCCTGATCAGGACCTACAGTCTGCTCGGAAGGCGTGAAACGCATACTTACCAGCGGATCTGCCTGCCGCATGATCAGATTCCACAGATCCATTGTTCTGTCGATCATGTACTGACTGCATCCCCGGAAGGTATAGCTGCTGTCCTGTCCGCTGAATGCATATACGGCGCACAGTCTTGTAAAGATCAGAATATCATCCGCGCTCCATCCCTCTATGGATCCGGTAATATCTCCCGGTCCTCCATATCCATAGAACAAAACCTTATAAAGATTTGCGTTATCTACGGCAGACACGGCAAGGCTTGCGCTTGCCGCGCCGTTGACCGGTGAAGTCTTTCCCGGATCTATACAGTAAGCGGTTCTCCTGGTACTGTCTTCCGAAGTACTGTATAAATGATGAAGATCCGTATCCGAACGGCTTCCGCCATAATGACTGTAATTGATGACATGACCTGTATTATAGATAGTGACGGAAGTCGGCAGGGAAGAGTCTCCTACAAGTATCGTATCTCCTCCGCTCTGTGAAGCGCCGGTCTTTGCTGCCGGTGCGGATGAAAGCTTAGTCTCCCCTGGATCAATATTCTGAATCATTTCCTTCTGATCGTCAGGTATCATTTCCGAATCCGTATCTATCAACGCAGCAAGAACTCTTTCACCTGACGCAAGCTTGTTTTCTTCCTCCTCGATCATTTTCTCGGTATGCTCTGAGAGCTCTCCGGATTCTTCAAACGTCACTTTTATATCGGAAACAGTATCCGACGCCGGGAGCATCATCGTCACGGTTTTCGACAGATCTGATCTAATGGGTCCGTCATTTACCGGTTTTCCGTTTTCACTATGCGCAAATTCAGAGATCACAAATCCATCATCGGCGTTAAATACCAGTTTCGCAGAATATGCCGATGGTTTGTCCAGCATTATCACCGGCTTATTATCTTTTGTATCTTCAAAAGTATAAGGCCTCGTCCTGTTAGCATGCGCTTCATCATTTTCAGAAAGCGGATTGTCTGAGACAACTTTGTCCGGTTCTGTTTCTGACACGACGTTCGCAGCTTCGGATGTGCTCTCTTCCGTTCCTTTCTGATCCGTTCTGCCGGTTTCCTGAGTATCCGGTTCTTCCGCGCGTTCTGCAGAAGTACCGTTTATATAAACTTTTCCTGATTCATCTACATTATAGACAGACGTATTTCCTCCGTTTTCATCAGAAAATGTAAGGGTACCTCCATGAGACATTATGATATGTATATTTCCGGATATATTCTCTTCATCTTTCCGTCCAGAAGGAAGGTCTGTCTGCACACTCTCAGACTTTATCTGGATGTTATCTGTACCTGCTGATTCATCTGCACTGTCTGATCCGTACGATATTCTATCTTCCGCAGTTTTTCTTTCTGCCGCAGTTTTTCTTTCTGCCGCAGCTTTTCTTTCTGCCGCAGACTTTTCTTCTTCTGTCAGTACCTTCTCCGGAGCCTCTTCCTGCGTTCCCTTAATATTTTTCTCAGATATTGATTGTTTTTCATTATCTGAATTTCCCTGTTCTTCAGTCGTTTCTTTATTTTTGCTTTCATCTGCTCCCGCCCCGCTCCGGCTTCTTTCATTGTTTTTTTCCTCCATCTGATATGGCGCAGATTCCGTTTCTTCTTTTGTTTTATTAACTGTGTTTGTAATTCTGTTTGTACCGGAAACGGGATAAGGAGTGAAAGAAAGCAGAAAACACAATATCACAAGGATAGATGCAAAGCATCTTTTGATTTTCTGATATCTTTTGTTTTTGCTCATATTTTACCTGTCCTTCTTTTTATTTCATTTCAGCTCTCTCCTGATCCCTCTGACTGTCCATAAGCAAAGCAGAAGGGCAGAGATTCCGATTATCAGATATTTTCCAATATCGCTTTCGTCACCGGTTTTTACCGGTGATGCAAAGCCTTTCCCGGAACTGACCGCGGGTGGACTGTCTCTGTGATTTTCGAAAATCACAGAAACTGTTTCTCCATATTTTATATTTCCTTCATAATTTCCGGCTGTCGTCCTGTATCCGTTCTGATCAGCTTCTGTTTCCGTGACCTTGTAACGGGTGCCGGCCGGTATTCCGTAAACATGAATACTCTCGCCATCCTTCAGAGAAAACTGTTCGCCGCTTCTGATCTCTGACTTTTTTCCATTGGAGAAATCCGCCCTGAACTTCATCGGTTCGTTTTCATCAGTTCCATTACCTATCCCCCGGGAAAGACCGGAATCAGGAGCTGTCTCAGGTTCATTCTGGCCGAACTCGATCAAAAAATGGAATTCCCAGTCCTTCTCTCCTGCCGTTCCGGTTACCTTCTTTTCGATCACAATATCCGAGCATGGCTCGGATTTGGGCGATACCGTCACATCATAAACCAGTTTTTCACCATTCTCAGTATATGGTATTGACACCAGGAACGGACCGGAGGGAAGGTGTCCCTCCGCGGGAGAGGATTCTTTCACCAGATAAACGCCTACAGGAAGCGTCACCCGGGCAACGCCTTGGGAATTTGTTTCACAATAATAATCCCCGGATATTTCTCCGCACTGTTTTTCAAGCTTTTTTATCTCTTCTTCTCCCGGCGTCTTATCCAATGAGAATCCTTCTGCAATACTGGTGTATGAGCCGTCCTCATTCCACGTGCCTGCCTTATATATCGTAAAACCCGCGTTTATGACCGGTTTCTGGCCATAGTCCGTATCGTCCTTATACTCGATCGTCAAAGTTCCCGTTTTCTGAGCAGATACAGAATTCTCAGATTCCAGCGCAAATGCATTTTCCGAAACGCCGCCTCCGCTTTTTAAAAGAAATATGATCACCGCAGCAGCGGTTGTGAGAATCAAACGCCTAATTGTTTTCATCCGTTTCCCCTTTTTTCAAAGATTTTTTTGTCAGGATAAGCCCGGTCACGAATACGACAGCCGGGACCATCAAATAAAAGACCGCCTTCATTATCAAAGTCCTGTTTCTTCTTTCGTTTATCAATACCGCACCGGAACCGATATCGTCCGTAAGATCAGGATATACACGAACTCCCCTGACCAGAAGTCTGTGATCGTTGATCCCGTAGGGCGTGCATGTATACAGCGTAACCAGATCCTGACCTTTACGGATCTGCAGTTCATCGTCAGCTTCTTCAGGCAGAACTGTTTTGATGCTGTCTATTTTATAAACATGGGTCTCTCCTAATATGTGAATATAAAATTCCTGCCCTTTTTTCATTCTGACAAGGTCTGTAAATATCTTTGCATTTCGCAGGCCTGTATGCCCCGCTATCACCGCATGCGTGGAATTACCTCCCACAGGGAGCGAGGTACCATACATATGCCCGCATTCATATCTCATGGGACCGGATCCCGTCCCATGCGTCACCGGAAGATATACATCAATATCCGGAATGTCTATATAACACATTTCCATTGAATCATCAAAAGATAAGCAAGATTCATACATAGAGTCAGAGGCTTCAGCTCCCATATAATGAAAAGGGCTTATTTCCCTTTCCTCAGTCAGCGCACGGTTATATTCTGAAGCCTTTTTCCTTTCCCGCTCTATCCTCTCTCCCGGCTGACTGCTTATGCCGTCTATATAACCGCGGACCATATCAGCTGTATGCAGCTGACTGAAAGTATCTGCCAGCCCGGGATATACAAACATACATGACGATAACGTCATTCCGGCCAATATCATGATCAGTATAAGGATCGTTCCGAAGCTTACTGAGTTTTCTTTTTTCTTCCGCATAATAACAGATATCCGGCACCTGCCATACAAAGGATCACTGTTCCTCCCGCATATAAAGCCAGGGTTCCTTCTCCGCCTGTCCGGAGTGTGATCGAATCGGTATTTTCTACAGTCATATGAACGATACCCTTGGAGTGTGTCAATTCTCCTGTCTTCTCTCCGACCTTCATCTGTGCTTTTGTCAGATTTCCGTCCCGTCCCGGATCTGCAGCCTCCAGAATAATATGGACAGGCTCGCCCGGAAGATTTTTGCCGGCTTCTGTTTTTGTTTCAGTAAGTATGTATTCCCTTGTATCAAGACCTTTCAGACTGAGATGTCCGTCGGATGACGGATGAATTTCCTTTACTGCATGGGAGTCCGTATCAGAAGCACGGTCAAAAAGATGATATACTCCGTCGCCATCCTGTACGAATCTTACAAGAACTCCGGTATCTTTCTCTGAAAACTCAAAGGTAACCGCGGATGCATCTTTTACTCCTTTTTTCAAAACATCCAGCTCATATGTATAGTCGTAAACCTTGTTTCCCTGATATGATTTTTCCAAAGTATTTGAATTTTTCCATGTCAGAATCGGATGATTCTCATTTACGGGATCCGTACCGATCTTTGCCTTGCTGTTAAGCACGCTGTCAAAGAATACTGCAACCTGGCTGTTTGACGAGATTTTATCCATCTTTGCCAGGCCTGATTCTGTGAGTTCGACCGCAAAGGAATGCTTATCTTCAGCTACCGTCAATGTATAATCCGTTTTCGCCAGTTCAGTAAAACCATTAAATGAAGATTCTTTATCGGGCGATGCGACACGATTTCCGTAGGAGACCCGAACGATTTTGTCAAAAGAGAGACCTTCTGTCATGGAATCTGATATTTTATATGTCTTATGGGTTTTGCCCGGCTGTAGCTTTGGCGCGTCGGAATAGATTACCTGCGATACGGTATCGCCTATCTGATAATCCTCCTGATCTCTGAGTGCTTTATCATCCTTTTCATCCGGATCTATTATTTTTTTTGTAATACTGTTTGTCTGATCCTTCGGATACACATCTATATCGTACTGCCAGACCGTTCCCGCTTCTGCATTTCCTATCCTAGCCGCATTAGTCATCGGCACGGATACCAGAAAAGGATCTGCCGGCGATTCTATAACAGGGGCTTCCGGATTTGGAGATTCATTGATGGGTTGTCCGGCGCTGTCAAGACCGTCATGTGCAGAAATGTCTGTCTCTCCCACAAGGTAAAGACCAAGAGCCAGATCATCTGCTTCTGCAGTACCTGTAGAATCTGTTTTCTCCATCTTTGTTCCTCCGGACACATATTCCGTAAGTCGTGTCTGTCCGGTAAATGATGTGCCGTCTCCTTCATTTCCGTTGATCGCGTCTATTGCGCTTTCAAATGCCTGAATCGTGTAATAGTTATTATTCCCTATTTTTACCGGTTCTATTTTTACATTCAATTGCTGCGCCAGCGTCAGAAATTCCTGATCAATATTTTTGAAATATACGCCTGTCTGTCCTTCTTCTGCCACATTCACGATATCGGCGATCTTTTTATAGGAAAATCCGATGTCTGCCACAGGCCTACGGCTTTCATTTTCATTCTTCAGACCATCTGCTGCTGTGTTTTGTCCGTCATTTTCTATCAGCTTATGCAGTGTCACTGATCCTTTAAGTGCAGGATCCAGGCTCTTTGAAATAGTTACGCTTCCTGCCGCAGCACTGACGGGGCAGCAGGTCATTCCGGCTGATAACGCGCAAAACAGAAGCATTTGCAATACCTTTTTTCTTTTCATATGTATTCCTTCTTTCCTTTATTGATTAAGGTAACCGCGGAACATCATTCTCTGAGAACAGTGTTCCGCGATCACCTTGTTTTTCATTTCTATCTGATCAGCTGCTTTTTAAAAAAAGCTCATTATCAGATTGTTCAGTACATAAAAGATCATTGATCGAGACATGCAGGATTATACTGAGCGCATATAAATTATCCAGAGACGGCAAAGCATCTCCCCTTATCCATTTATATAATGTGGATTTGCTTGATATTCCCAATCTCGACGCAACTTCGTTTATCGAAAGGTTTTCCTTCATTACGTATTTTTTAATGTTTTTTCCTGTTTTTTTCTGGTCGATTACAGGATAATTCACATAGATTCACCTCCATATGCAAATAGTCTCCTCAACTGTTCTTTCTTATCTGTTGTTTGGAAAATCATGCAGATACTTCATACTTAAATCAGTGTGAAAGAAATAAGACAGGATCGTTTTAGATTTTTTGATTTTGTTAATGAGATTTTTCAGGATAGTTTTTCGGACTTTCAGTCAGAACAGCTCTCAGTCAGGATCTCATGTCTGTCTGAGAGTAAAAATGAATTGTATAGAATGATTGATGTTTGTTCGACGATTATCTGTGTATAAATAGATCTGAAATGCGGTACGGGGGAGTACCGCATTATAAATCATATTTATGAAAGGAACATCGTCTGTTTCCCTTCACTAGAAGTATAGCAAACGATCCCGGTTTTGAAAAGTAACTGCGTCGGACACTGCCTGAGCGGCTTGAGCGATGCGTACCGCTGGTTTTTTATGCGGAAGCCTGCCATCCGGCTTTTTTGCCCCACCATATATAGTGCATATAGTAGCCTTCATTTTCTGTTCCATATTCCTTCACGAGAGAAGGATTCTTTTCTTTATATATGTCCAGAACAAAATCGGGACTTCCTGTCCTGCCTTCCTTCATTCCGTATTTAACAAAGTGCTCCAATATGCCATAATCATCGCGCCAGTTATAACGGCTTGCTATATCCTTATTATTCCGGCAGTAATACTGATAATCATATACGTCTTTATAATCTATGCCGTTGTATACGGTCACCGGCACAAACCTGCCGTTTCCTCTGCCTGTCCAGCCCGCGTTTCTTCCCCACTTCATATAATGCAGATAATATGATACCCAGCTGTCCCTGTATAACTTCCTTAGCTCAGGATAATTCTGAATATATGTATCCGGATTAAATTCCTCGCATCCCTGAAGAAGAGAATTCATTCCTTTCATTCGGAAGTGCTGCATAAGTTTAACCGCATTTGTACCACACAGCTTCTTTACATCAGGATAATGGTCCGCATAAAATACAGGATCAAAGATCGTGGCATTTTCCGTTCCTATCGCGCTCCTGCCTTCACCAAAGCCCTGATAACAGTAATGCCGGAAACACATTGCTCTGTCGTTATGATAATACTGTGCGACGTCAGGATTCTGTTTCATATAATCATCTATGTTAAAATACGGACTCGCCTGCAGGCCTTCCTTTATACCTGTGGTAAAGAAATGTGCTGCCGCCCTGATCTTATCGTCAACGGATCCGCCTCCGAAAGCTGTCCTGATCTTCGGATTATTAAATACGTAATATTCATAATCAAATATCGTGTCAAAATCCTTCGTCATAACAGCTTTATCCGAAGGATAAACGATTGTACAGCTGCCGTTTGAAAGTGCGTCAAGATCATCTATCGGAAAGCTCTGTCCACTGTATTTTCCGTTGGCGTTATGAATATAAATATTGCCGTTGGTATCTATTCCGGACCAGACCATGTAATGCCCTCCTCCCACGAGCGAAAATCTGCCGTGCGTAGGATTTCCCACGGGATATCCCATTCCGAGTGCCTCTATCAACGTCAGCTTCTGTCTTTCAGTCAGATAATGAATGCCGTTCTTTGACGCAGGTTTTCTCGCGGAATCGTTCCACCGCACATCGACTGTCTCGGCGGCACGTCCATATCTGGCCGCGAGATTTCCATAAACCGATATCATAATATTATCACCTCTGTCGATATCAGAAGACCGGATTTTTCCCGCCACATTCTTTACGAGTGAAGCTTTTGCTCCCGTATCGGCGTCGCTGATCCCGCGATAGTATCCTTCTATCATAGAATATGAAACGACCGAACAGCCTCTTGCACAGACAGAAGTATCTCCATGAAGTGCCGGTATCTTTATATATGCATAAGGTGATATCGTCTGGTTCATATATGGCATAGCGCTGTTCATATCATATTCTTTCGTTGATATGACCGCTTCAGCATTTACTTTTCCGGTCGTGCATCCCGTCACGCCTGCAATGCATAAAACTGTGCCCAGAAAAGCAGCAAAAACACGCCTTCTCATTCTCATAAACAGTGCCTCCTTTCAGAAAAAAAGGACACAGCATGAGGAATATTTGCATTTCATTAAGTATCATTATGGGTATTAAAGAATATATAAGAATTGAGTTTTTTGATTTATGAAAAGAGTTTAGAATGATGTGCTTCACAATGATCCGGAGATCAAAAAAAGACCTCGTCTGATATCATTGCAGCATTTACATTATATCAAACGATGGTCTTTTTTTTAAGTGATCGTATCGGACATTTACTATGGCCGGACAGATTCACGCCGGCTGTGTTCAGTTCATAAGCGCAGATTTAGCTTCTCTGAGCTTTTCCAGTGAATATTCTGTGTGTGGGATCTTTGAGAACTCCACACGGAACCAGTTTTCAAGGATGTTCTTGTTAAAGAACTCCAACGCGTCTTTTTTCGTCTCAAATACAGTGGCATTTCTGAAGAACGCTTTATTTTCGATCAGCCCGTAACCCTTATAGTTGATAAACTCTCTGGTGCTTTCATCATCTCCTGTCTTATGTGTTCTGATCCGGTCTTCACTGACCTCGTCGACCACATGCTCCTCGTAACGCTTTTCAAAATCTCTGCTGTTCTCCACACTGCCCTGTTTCAGAACATAAATGATCTGTCCCTCTTTTAAATCCAATGGTTTGATCATACGCCCTCCTGTCTGCGTTAAAGTTCCTTCCTGCTTTATACATATTGATGTATAAGTTCAACATAAAACATATTTCCGTAGCCGTATCTCCATATCATATTATGACGGAGAGCTGCTTCGTTAATATAAAACACTCTGGTATCATCTGATTTTTCTTTTGCATATGCCGCCGCCAGATCAAACGAATACTCCTTTCCGTTCTCCGCAGCATATTTTATAAACCCGTTTCCATAATTATATGCCTGAAGTATTGTATCATTATCGCAGCCGAAATACTCATTATAATCCAGCAGTTCCCTGAAATACTGACAGCCTCTTTCGATAGATTCTTCAGGAGAATATGTATTCAGTTCCAGTCCTGCCGATTCGCTGGACTGCATGATATCCGAGCCTTTCCCCTTTGATTCCACCTGGATGATCGCAAGAATATAATCTTTATATTCCTCTATATCATATCTGGCAGCGTAGGTATCAACCACATCTTCATACTGAAGCACCGAGGCATCGAAAGCCCTCTTTTCCTCCGAGTAATCATTTTCGGAAAAATACAGCGCCGCCGCGGCCAGAAGACATACCGCGCATACCGCCGGTATGAATAGCAGGTTCAGAAAAAAATGCTTTTTAGTCTTACGATGTGGTTTTAATGAATCTTTATATTTCATACATTGTCTTTATCGGGCAATTTACGAACAAGCACCTCCAGCGCGCGCCTTCTGGCAACACGTGTCACATCTACCTTAAGTCCTTCCTCTGATTCAAACGAATCTCCTACCTTCGGCACATGTTCAAGGTTATCAACGACCCATCCTGAAACAGTGCTGAATTCAGCTTCCTTTCTTATGGAAAACAGATCATAGAGATCCTCCAGGGCAGTAGTACATGCAATTATGTACGACCCGTCCTTCTGTCTGTGGATTTCTTTGACAACTTCGTCATGTTCGTCCCAGATCTCTCCTACAAGTTCTTCAATGATGTCCTCCATGGTGACTATTCCCTTGGTTCCGCCATATTCGTCAACTACGACAGCCATATGCATCTTGCTCTCCTGAAGCGAACGCATCAGCTCGTCTATATGCGTGCTTGGCGTTGTATAATAAATACCGGATATACATTTTTTTATATCCGTCTCGCCGCGGTATCTGGCTGCATAATAATCCTTTTCATGAACCACGCCTATGATATTATCCACAGACTTTTCATATATCGGAAGACGTGAAAATCCTGTGGAAGCAAATATTTCCGCTACATCTCCGAATTCTATCTCTCTGGAGATAGCTGTAACGTCCACGCGGGGCGTAAAAATATCACTTACCTCCAGATCGTCAAATTCGATAGCCGCTTTGATCAGTTCGCTCTCTTCCGCGTCAAGGCCGCCCTCATTTTCCGCTTCGGAGACCATGGTCTTTAACTCTTCATCCGTAATACTATGATCTTCGTTGGAACGAAATACTCTGCTGACCATTTTCTGCCATAACGAAAACAGGTAATTCAGCGGCGTCAGGATCACGATCAATAACCGCAGCAGCGGCGCCGACATCATGGCAAATTTTTCAGCATGCTCTTTTGCTACGGTCTTTGGCGATATTTCGCCAAAAAGCAGGACCAGAACTGTCAGTACGACAGTGGCTGCTGTAGGACCATATTCTGTGCCGTACAGCTCCGTAAACAGAACAGTGGCAATCGCTGTGGCAGATATATTTACAATATTATTCCCGATCAGGATCGTAGAAAGCAGCCTGTCAAAGTCTTCGGCCAGTTTCAGAACAAGTTTCGCTTTTTTATCGTCATTTTCCTCTGCTCTGTTCTTGAGACGGATACGATTGATACTGGAAAACGCGGTTTCCGTAGCCGAAAAATATGCCGATGCTATGATCAGCAGGATCAATGCAATGATCATTCCTAAGTGTGTGGTACTCATTTTTCCTTTTCCATACCTCTGCTAAACATTAAAGCTGAATATGTGATAAGACTTCACCAATGCTTTCATGGAAAACAAGGCTTGCAGATCTGTCTCTGTTTGTAAGATCCCGGTTGATTATGATCAGATACCTGCCCGCAAAGTCATCGATCAGCGAAGCTGCCGGATAGACCGAAAGCGAAGTTCCTCCCACGATCATACAATCCGCGTTGTGGAGAAGACGTATTGAATTCATCCAGGCGTCATTCGGAAGCCCCTCACCGTAGAGCGTAACGTCCGGACGGACCATTCCTCCGCAATAGGGACATTTCGGGATCGGATCCATACTCTTGAAGATAAAATCAGGAGAAACCTCTTTTCTGCAGACGCTGCAGTAATTTCTCAGCGTAGTGCCATGGATTTCCTGGACGTTTACGCTGCCGGCCTTCTGATGCAGACCGTCTATATTCTGCGTTATGACCCCATCCAGCTTGCCCTTTGCCTCCATCTCCGCCAGCTTTTTATGCGCCGCATTCGGTTCAATGCCCTCGACGTTCATTTTCTGACGATAGAATTCAAAAAAAACCTTAGACTGCCTGTAGAGACAGTCGTTGCTAAGAAGGTATTCCGGTGAGAAACGATCAAACTGTACATCATGCTGATTGTAGAGCCCGTCCTTACTCCTGAAATCCGGAATGCCGCTCTCTGTAGAAACGCCGGCGCCGCCAAAAAATACAATGTGATCGCATTCCTGAATGATTCTGTTCAGTTCTGCGTACTTCTCTTCAAGGCTTTCTGCCGAAATTCTGTTTTTTATAAAACTCATGCCAACGCCCCCTTCTCTAAAAAACTCCGTCATTTTATACAACGGTTAATAATAATGCTCTGTCAAAAACATGAATCACTGCCCGTTCTAATGCTTTTATGCGCAAATTTCTTTTTTCCCGAAGCATAATCGGCAACGATATCTCCATGTCCGAACAGTTTGTATTTATAAGTCACAAGACCTTCAAGCCCCACAGGTCCCCGGGCATGGATCTTACCCGTGCTTATGCCTACTTCCGCACCGAACCCATACCGGAAACCATCTGCAAACCGGGTAGAACAGTTATGGTATACGCCCGCTGAATCTACCATCTGCATGAATCTTGCTGTATTGTCATCATTCCCGGATATGATACTGTCTGTATGATGCGATCCGAAATAATTAATATGTTCAATAGCCTCGTCTACATTATCCACCAGCTTTACCGATACGATCAGATCCAGGTATTCTGTGGCAAAATCATCCTCTCCCATGATCTCACATGGAATGATCTCCGACACTTCTTCAGTACCCCTGATCTTTACCCCGTTCGATTTCAGCGCATTTGCGAGAACAGGCAGAAAATAATGTGCGATCCGTCTGTTGATGAGCAGAGTCTCCACCGCATTGCAGGCAGCCGTATACTGCGTCTTTGAGTCTATGATCACAGAAACCGCCATGTCCCTGTCATATTCTTCATCCACATAAATATGACAGATGCCGTCTGCATGTCCCATGACAGGAATTTTTGTATTGTTCATTATATACTGTACAAATGAGTTGGAACCCCGCGGGATCAGCAGGTCTACATCCTTATCACAGGAAAGCAGCTCGTCGATCTCATTGTGAAGTTCCGCCTGAAGCATACAGTTCTCCGGCAGTCCTGCTGAAATCGCGCTGTCTTTAATGATACCGAACAGCACTCTGTTTGTCTCGGCAGTTTCTTTTCCGCCCTTCAGAATAGCACAGTTTCCGCTTTTCAGACAGAGTGTGGATATCTGCACAAGCGCGTCAGGCCGTGCTTCAAAGATAACGCCTATGACGCCGATCGGACAGGTCACCCTGTAAAGATCAAGTCCGTCATCCAGACTTCTGGCAAGTTCGATCTTACCCAGAGGATCCGGAAGCCGAATCAGCTGCGCGATACCGTCCTTTACGTCCCGCAGTTTGCTCTCATCGAATTTCAGCCTCTTCTGCACGGCAGGGGCAACTCCGTCCCTTCGTGCTGCGTCCAGATCCTTTTGATTCGCCTCAAAGATCTCATCCGCATGAAGTGTAAGCGCCTCGGAGACAGCTTCAAGCGCTTTATTTCTCTGTTCATTGCTTGCAGAGGCAAGAACCGGTGCTGTCCTTTTCATTTTTGCCGCTTCAGTTCTTATATCCATTTTTTATTCTCCAATCAATATGACCATTTTTTTACAGTGTCCGGTCCAAGAGGTATCTGATTCTGAATATCCACGATCTATTCAGGCAGGATCCGCTCATAACCTTTTGTTTCGGAATTATATCATATTCACTAGAAATTATATCATAATTTCTATGTCATTCAACATTTCGTTTGCCGGAAGTCCTTCAGTTTTATCTCCGTATAAGAAGACCCCCGCTTTTTATTTTAAATGGCATGTTAGGACAGGCGTGACTTGAGAAACAAAAGAAGGCACCTTTAAAAGGTGCCTGCATTACTATTGATTCACTTACCCGTTATTGTCCATTCAACATGAAACGGGAAGTTATTGTTATTTATAATTTTTGTTATTTATAATATGGTACACAGATATTCTGGTCTGTATAGATCCTGTTATCACGGAGATCATTAATGGCTTTTACCTCCCTTATATAAGCCTCCATATCACTGTATTCACTTGTAATATTATCCTGCGCGATCGACCAGAGCGTCTCCCCGGCATCGACCTGAATGCTTTTATAGTACTTGGTCCTGCCCGTTTCCTGCTCTGCTGCTCCGGTTTTTACGGTGGTAGCAAACAGCAGCACGAATGCGATAACGATACAGGAAGTCAGAGATAACATATACGTTATACCTGCTCTTCCGTATGATTTTTCCCGTGTCTCTCTTCTGCCGGTCTTTTTTCTTCTGAAAGATGTTTTCGCTTTTTTAACCGAAGTTTCTGTATCTTCATTGTATCTCATATATTTCATGTTCGTTTTCCTCCCCTTGAAAGGAACATTTGTTCGCCTGTTATTATTATATGCACCGAACAAATGTTTGTCAACGTGTTTTTTCGAACAAATGTTTACATTTCCGGTTGCTTTTAATCCCTCCGAGTGTTATTATGTATACAAATATCATAAACAAAAGACAATATATAACGTCTTTTAAATGCAGAAGGAGAAATTATGGAAAACGCAAAGCTGACTAAACGCCAGGAAGAGATACTGAACTTTATAAAACAAGAAATCTTTGATCAGGGCGTTCCTCCTACGGTAAGAGAAATCTGCCAGGCGGTTGATCTGAAATCAACTTCTTCTGTTCACTCGCATCTTGAAACATTGGAAAAAAAAGGATATATCAAGCGTGCGCACGATAAGTCCCGCACTATCATCGTTACGGACGACGACTTTAAAAACATGCGTATGCAGAAAACTCTCGATTCAGCTTCAGGGCCCGAACTCCCATCATCTGAGCTCGTGCAGGTTCCTGTTGTCGGCCGTGTTGCTGCCGGAGAGCCTATCCTTGCCGCGGAAAATATCGATTCTTATTTTCCTGTTCCGACAGACAGGCTTCCGAATACGGAAACATTCATACTTAAGGTAAAAGGAGAAAGTATGATCAATGCCGGCATTCTGGACGGCGATTATGTCCTGGTGGAGCAGACTCCTGCGGCTTTGAACGGAGAAATTGTAGTGGCATTGATAGATGATTCAGCTACAGTGAAGACATTTTATAAAGAAAAAGGCTTTTATCGTCTCCAGCCGGAGAACGATTACATGGATCCCATCATCGTTCCGGCAGATGAACTCATGATCATGGGACGCGTCATAGGCGTTATGCGCTTCTTCCGCTGAACAAAAGGTGAATGTCCCTGATCTGAGGATCCTGATGCTGTTTCACTGAGAATCTATCGTTCTCGTGATGCAGCATTTTTTATGTCAATTGTGTGAAAGATTCATACACACGTTTCATACCTTTATTCTATCGAAAAAGGGATTTATTTAGTATTTTTGAATATCGCCTGTTTACGTTATATTTATTACATACCAATCGCATATATGAAAGGGATATTTAAAACATGAAAGTTATCGATATATTGAACAGAAAAAAAGTAACCGTTTCCTTTGAGGTTTTCCCTCCTAAATCTACAGCAAACTACCTCAGTGTTGAATCTGCCACGGAAAAGATTGCCGCTCTGAAGCCTGATTTCATGAGCGTCACATACGGTGCCGGCGGCGGCACCAGCGAATATACGCTGAATATCGCAAAGAACCTGAAGGATAAATACGGAACGGACGTTATTCCGCATCTGACCTGCGTATCATCCTCCAGAGAGCACGTACAGAGAATGATAAAGCTTTACAAAGAAAAAGGGTTTGATAACATCATGGCTCTCAGAGGTGATATTCCCGAAGGCGGCCGCATAGCGTTTGATTATACTTATGCCGGCGAACTGATCCGTGATATACGCGATCTGACCGGAAACGATTTCTGTATCGGCGGCGCCTGCTATCCGGAAGTCCATCCTGACAGCGCTACCAAGGACGAGGATATCGATCACCTTAAATTAAAAGTAGAATCCGGCTGTGATTTTCTGACCACACAAATGTTCTTCGACAACAGTATCCTGTATAATTTTCTTTACAGGATCCGGAAAAAAGGGATCGAAATACCGGTACTTGCGGGAATCATGCCGATCACAAACGCGAAACAGGTAGCCCGCACAGTTGCTATGTCCGGTACTCAGCTTCCGCAGCGTTTCATTTCCATGGTCGACCGTTTCGGCCATAACCCTGAAGCTATGAAGCAGGCAGGCATAATCTATGCCACAGAGCAGATCGTTGATCTGATATCAAACGATGTGAACCATATTCATGTCTACACGATGAACAAACCGGAAATCGCCGAAGGTATTCTGAATAACATTTCAGAATTGATCAAATGATCAGGGCTGATTATCCGGAGATCGTCCGGTATCTGGGTTACAAACACGGGGCTCAGCCTGAACCGCAGGTCATGGACCGCATTGAACACTGCGTGAATGAATTGCAGAAAGTAATAGCTCCGAAATCTGTATATCAGATGTTTCCTGTCTTCCGGGATGAAAAAGAAACGATCATCATTGACACTATGAAAATACACAGCAGGCATCTTGCCCGAAATCTGAAGGGCTGCCGCGAAGTCTGCCTGTTCGCGGCTACACTGGGAATAGGTCCGGACAGACTTATTCAGAAAGCGCAGATCAGACGGATCGCAGATGCAGTGATCTATCAGGCAGCGTCAGCCGCTATGATAGAAACATATTGCGATCAGATCAATGAAGAGATCACACAAAGCGCCCGCCAAAGGGGAATGTATACCAGGCCGCGCTTTTCTCCCGGCTACGGCGATCTGCCTCTGGAACTTCAGAAAGACTTTTTACAGATATTAAAAACATCAAAAAATATTGGTCTTACTCTGACAGACTCACTTTTAATGATGCCTTCCAAATCCGTCTCAGCCATTATAGGACTGGCCGACACCGACGAAAAATGTCACACAAAAGGATGCCGCATCTGCACAAAAAAGGATTGTGAATTCAGACTGACCTAAGGAGGAAATAAAATTGAACATAATCGATAGAATCGGAAAGGAATGGCTTTTTTTTGACGGCGGAACCGGATCTATCCTGCAGGAGATGGGTCTTAAGGGCGGTGAACTTCCCGAGAGATGGAATCTCATACATCCGGAAAGAATTATTTCTCTTCACAGAAGCTATCTGGAAGCCGGCGCGGATATCATCAATACTAATACTTTTGGCGCCAACCGGCTTAAATACCCTGACGACCTGGAAAAAGTCGTAACTGCAGGCGTGACGCTGGCAAAAGAAGCCCGTGTTCAGGCAGGCCGTGAAGATGCTTACATCGCCCTCGACATGGGACCTACAGGAAAACTTCTGGAACCGATCGGCGATCTTGCGTTTGAGAACGCCGTCTCCATCTATGCCGAGGTTGTGAGAGCCGGGGCGAAAGCCGGCGCCGATCTAGTACTTATCGAAACGATGGGCGACGCCTATGAGATCAAAGCCGCAGTACTGGCTGCTAAAGAGAACTGTGATCTTCCTGTCTTCGTGACTATGGTTTTCGATGAATCCGGTAAGACACTTACCGGCGGTTCTCCCGCATCCATGACAGCTCTTCTGGAAGGGCTTCGCGCTGATGCGCTTGGCATCAACTGCAGCCTGGGCCCGAAGCAGATGATCCCTATCATAAAAGAGCTGACAGAAGCGGCTTCTATTCCGATAATCGTCAACCCCAACGCCGGTCTTCCGAAAAGCAGGAACGGCGTCACATATTATGACATAGGTCCCGATGAATTTGCTGAATATATGTCTGAGATCGCAGATCTGGGCGTTCATGTGCTTGGCGGATGCTGCGGAACTACGCCCGAACATATCAGAAAAACCATCGAAGCTTGTTCCGAAAAACCATTTGTGAGACCTTGCGCCAAAAATAAAACACTGGTATCCTCCTACTCCACATGCGTGGAAATCGGTCCGCGTCCTGTAATTGTCGGGGAACGCATCAATCCTACCGGAAAGAAAAAGTTTAAAGAGGCGCTTCGTGAAAAAAATATAGACTATATTCTGGATCAGGGATTTCAGCAGGAAGATGCGGGGGCAGATATTCTCGATGTAAATGTGGGGCTCCCTGAGATCGACGAACCGGCAATGATAACTGATGTGATCCGTCAGCTGCAGGCTGTCACAGCTCTTCCTCTTCAGATAGACACATCTGATCCCGGGGCTATGGAGCAGGCAATGCGTATTTATAACGGCAAACCCATGATAAATTCTGTCAACGGAAAACAGGAAAGCATGGATGCCGTATTTCCTCTTGTAAAAAAATACGGTGGCGTTGTTGTTGCACTTTTGCTGGATGAAAACGGAATCCCTTCCACTTCCGGCGAACGAATAGCCATAGCCGAAAAAATATATAAAGAAGCATCACATTACGGTATTCCGAAAAAGGACATTGTCCTGGATGCTCTTGCGCTGACGATCTCATCGGACAACACAGCGGCAGTCGTAACGCTCGATACACTTCGCCGAATCCGGGATGAACTGCACGGTCATTCGATCCTCGGCGTATCCAATATTTCTTTTGGGCTGCCTCAGCGTGAGATCATCAACTCAAATTTCTTTACAATGGCCATGACCAGCGGTCTCTCCTGCGCCATTATCAATCCGAATAATGCCGCTATGATGAAATCTTATTATTCATATATGGCCCTGAACGGTCTGGATCCTCAGTGCTCCGGTTATATAAGCGTTTTTGCGAACGCACCTGAGACAAAATCTGCGGCTTTCACCGGTTCTCCGAAACCAGGGTCCGGTAATACCGAAAAAAAAAGTCTGACTCTGATCGAATATATTGAACGCGGAAGCGACAGCGCAGCGGCTCAGATAACCGAAGAATTGCTCGGAAAAGACATCTCTCCCCTTGAGCTGATCAATACACAGCTGATCCCCGCTCTGGATAAAGTGGGCAAGGGGTTTGAAAAGGGAACTGTTTTTCTGCCGCAGCTTCTTATGAGTGCCGAAGCGGCAAAAGCATCATTTGAAGTCATCAAGCAGTCAATGAAAGACTCGCCCCAGACAAGCAAAGGGCGTATCATCCTGGCTACCGTAAAAGGCGATATACACGATATCGGAAAAAACATAGTAAAAGTATTGCTCGAAAACTATGGTTACGAGGTGCTGGATCTCGGAAAAGACGTTCCTCCCGAACTGATCGTTGAGACAGCTATACGTGAAAACATTTCCGTTGTCGGCTTAAGCGCTCTGATGACCACTACCGTAGTCAGTATGGAAGAGACAATAGCTCAGCTGAAAGAAAAGAAACCAGGGACAAAAACCATTGTAGGCGGAGCTGTCATGAACGAAGATTATGCCGCCCAGATCGGTGCAGACTACTATGCCAAGGACGCCATGGCAACTGTTAACTACTCGAATGAGATCTTTGAGAAAGCAGGCGCTTAAACTCTATTCCGGAGGGGACTTTTTTGTCAATGTCTTTCATCTTTATTTTCATAGCATTCGCAGAACCGCGCCTGGAACGAAGGTTCCTCATCGTGCACATAAAGATGTGATGTGTCACCGAATGATGTCATCCGGAACACTGCCATACCTTTCGTCCTTTCTTCCGTGACAGCTGTAGTTACAGATGTGGGCGCCGCGCAGAACTGATGCAGCATCACCATCGGCGGGAGATTCAGCAGATGACTGAGCATTACACACTCGATAGCGAAATGACAGAAGAAAACGATCGTATCATTATTCGCTTTGGTTACTCTGTAATATTCTCCTTCTCTTACATATCCGTGATCTGCCAGGAAAAGATCAAGACAATCATTTACATGATCATAGATCTCCGGCGCTCTCCCTTCCTGCAGGATCTCATCATTTTTCCAAAGATTCCTGTCAAAAAAACCCTCTTTCTTCATCCAGTCCTTCGGAAGCCAGTCCCAGGCTACCGATCTTCTTTCCGGAATATTGGGTTTATATATCCTGGAGGTAAACTCTTCCAGCCAGTCCAGCACCACAGCTTTGCGCTTCAGCTTTTCTTCTGTAAGTGAAGCCGTAGCACGGGCCCTGCCCAGAGGCGATACATATATTTCATCAACTGGTATTTTTACCATCTTTTCTGACAGATATCCGGCTTCCCGCCAGCCCTTTTCTGTCAGTGAATCGTTCACATAATCAGGTTCTCCGTGCCTGATAAATAGTATTTTCATATTCCAATATTTCTCCTGATCAAATTCAAGTCTCGCTCGCGAGACTTGGCGCGGAATTCGGGTCAGCTTCAGATCCCGATCATCTTAAATCGATATTGAATCATACATTGCCCGGATCGCGTCCTCATATCTCTCTTCGGGTACCCCGATGAGCAGATTCAGTTTTCCTGCTCCCTGGTTGATCGTGCTGATCTCGATCCCGGCGTCCGCCACCGCCTCCAGCACGCGGACATTAGCGTCACACGCCTCTGTTCCTTTTTCTCCGACGACCGCGATCATCGACTGGTTTTCCTTTATTCCCAGAAAATCGGGTTTTAATGTTTCCCGTATCTCACTGATAAGCTCTTCCTTACGGGACTCCAGCAGATCGCTGCGGATGACCAGCGTGATCGTATCGATTCCGGTAAGACATTGTTCAAAAGGCAGACCCATATTTTTCAGAATATCCAGCATCAGGGCGCTGAATCCGGCGTCATCGCTGACCATAACCTTTTCGACCTGAATGACCGTCATTCCTCTTCTGCCCGCGATCCCTGTAACCGGATAGCGCGTTTTTCCTTTTGGCATCTTTCGGACGATGACCGTACCGAAATCCTCCGGTCTGTTTGTATTTTTTATATTGATCGGAATTCCAAGATCTGATACCGGGAGGACTGCATCCGTATGAAGCACAGAAGCTCCCATATAGGATAAGGTACGAAGTTCTCTGTAGCTCAGATATTCAACTCCCTTCGGATCATCCACAATTCTGGGATCGGCCGCAAGAAGTCCTGAAACATCTGTCCAGTTTTCATAGAGGTCCGCACCTATCGCCAGGGATACAAGGCTTCCCGTAATATCGGAACCTCCTCTTGAAAATGTCCTGATCCTGTCCGAAGGATCAGCGCCGTAAAATCCGGCTATGACAGCTTTTTTCAGCGGACGCAGCGCCGCACCCAGCGCTCTTTTTGTCATAAAAAGGTCCAGATCACCGTTCTCGTCGAAACAGATGCACCAGGCCGGATCAACGAATGTATACCCCAGATATGCGGCAAGTATTTTTGAATTGAGATACTCCCCGCGGCTGGCCATATACTCCTGTTCAGGCGAACTGCCTCCCAGATGCCGGTCTATCACTTCCATCTCTTCATCAAAAGAAATATCTACCTGAAGTTCATCGATGATTTTCCTAAATCGTTTCTCTACCTTTGAAAGCTCGGACTGATAATCTCTTCCGCTTACAGCCAGATTATAACAGCCGATCAGCATATCTGTGATCTTTGTATCATCAGGATATCTCTTTCCGGGCGCGGAAGCAACGATAAACCTTCTGGATGGATCCTGCAGGATGATCTCCCTGACTTTTTTTATCTGATCTGCGTCTGCCAGAGACGTACCTCCGAATTTAGCAACTGTGATACCCATTACACTTTCTCCCTGTTTTTTCTTATTTACTCATACCGGACAATCATATCCCTTTACGTTTTCTGGCAGCATTGATAAGATCTTCTGCCTCGTCAAACGCGCCCGGAAGATATTCCCGGGTCCACTCTTTTCCTGCCTTCTCAAGCTTTTTGATCTCATCCCATCTCAAGGTTTCTTTATCCGGATCATTTATTATTCTTCCGCTCTCTGCATTCTCTTCTACAGACCGGAATACATGAGGATGTCTGCGGATCATCTTTTCACTTATCTCTCTGCAGACATCATCTATTGTAAACAAACCTTCTTCTTCAGCGATCCGGGCGTGCATGACCACCTGAAGCAAAAGATCCCCAAGTTCCTCTTTCAGATTTTCCGCATCTCCGGTCTCAGAAAGGATATTAATTCCGCAGATCACCTCAGCTGCTTCTTCTATACATTCCGGTTTCAGACTCTCGTGTGTCTGTGCTCTGTCCCAGGGACATCCGTCTTCCGCCCGAAGTCTGGCAACTATTTCTCTTAAACGTTTAAATTCTGACATAAAAACACCGTTCCTGTGAAATGAAAACGACTTACGATTTGTTTTACACCATGATAACAGATTTAACGTGTTAAATAAATCTATTCTGCATATCAAAAGCTCCTGCAGCGCAAATTGCATGCTGCAGGAGCTTTTATTAAAAAAGAATATAAAGAAAATATTATGAAAAAAACTTAGTTGTCCCAGTAT
>DFHP01000078.1 GCA_002371335.1 Eubacterium sp. UBA3720 | reverse complement strand
TTACAGATTTCAAGGAGCCAGTTACTTTTGTCAATCAGGAGAGCCGCCGCCTATGTTTTTCAAAGACATTTACGCAGGTCCCGGGCGCAGGAGCAAGCTGACCGGTGGAATGATCATCCTGATCTCGATTCTGCTTGTATTTCAGTGCTTTATTATCGCCAATGCCTTGAACATGGCGATCAAGGTGAAGGTAAGCGTTTTCTGGCTGGATCCCTATCTGCAGGTTGAGATTCAGGGTGCCGACGGGTATGCTGCAGCACAGCCGGTTTTTGACGAAGCTTCTTTTCGCAATGACCTGGAGAATACCCTTCTTTCAAAATACGGTTCTCTTAGCGCGGATGAGGCCGGCAGTCTTTCGGAAATGACAGCCAAAGCCGTGCAGTATAGTATTGACGTAAAATCCGCGGATGGCAGTCCCCTCACGATCGTAAATGGTTCCGCTGCAGGGAACAGGGAGACAGGAGAGTCTGGAGGCGGTGAAAACGCTCAGAACGGGGATACCCCGGATGATGCTCAGGATAATCCCACAAACGCAGCCGATCAGATCGATCTGCCGCTGCCGGGAATATCAAACGGGAACCAGGTAACTGTGTCTGCCGATATCAGTGATGAGATCTGTATTCAGCTGCGGGAACAGGGATATTATCTGGCCTTTGAATGTCATCCGGTTACAGTTACTGCGGAAGATCTTCCCGAAGCGGATCCATATGATGCTTTTGCAGATCTGAGTGTCACCTTTTCAGGGCTCGACGGGTCCGGAGAAGCCGCCGCCTATTATAATGGGTATTACCCCTTTGACTTTAGTGTGGAGCCTTCCACAGGACTCAGAAACGGAGATACAGTCCATATTTCGATATCCCTTCATGATGAATATGACTTGAACCGTATTGTCGAGGAATATCACATCATGCCGGTTTCACTGTCACAGGACTATACCGTTTCAGGTCTTTACTCCATTCCGACAGGTATGGACAGCTTTACGCAGGAGAGCCGCGATGCCCTTATGGAACAGGGTCGTCTGGCGGCGCAGCAGATGCTGCAGGAGGAATACCGGGACGATGAGCGCTTTACCCTTGATGATGCAGGAATGTACTATGCGCTTTCCAATCATGCCCCGGCCAACCGGCTTAACCCTGATAATACAGATAACCCTGACAACCCTGAAAACCCTGACGCTCCTGAAAATCCTGACAATGCGTCCGCATACGACATAGCGGAAACAGAGAATTACCTGTTCTGCCTGTTCAGGATCAATTATTCAAACAGCTCCGGAGAAGACTTCGATTACTATTATTATGTCCGGTTCGAGAATCTGCTTCTCAACGATTCCGGTGAAGTAGTCGCGGATTTTGGAAGCTTTGAATATCCGCACAAGCCTTCCATCCCGATTATCGGTGAAACACTTGGTGATGGCGCCCAGGTCTCTGTCCCCGGTTTATTGAGCTTTCGTTCTCTGGCCGGATATGAGACACAGGAACAGCTTATTTCCCGCGTTATCACGCCTCTTGAAACGGATTTTGCGATATCCTCCCTGGACAATCCGGGATCAGAGAACCAGGAATCAGAAAATCAGGAATCTGAGAACCAGTAATCAGAGAATCAGGAAATTGCTACAAAAAAGATGCAGCGCCGATTGTCTTGAATTTTTGTGGACTAATCGGCGCTTAATAATTGTATGATATGAATTATAACAATCATAAATGATTACCCGGGGTGTCTCCGAGCGGGTAGTGTCTCCGAGCGGGGAATATGGACATTTTTTTACAGAGGGAAAAACGAATGAGAGTACTGGTTGCCGAAGATGAAATGGATATGAATAACATTCTGAATATGAAGCTCACTGATGCAGGCTACAGTGTCGACAGCTGCTTTGACGGTGAGGAGGCAATTTTTTACTGCAAGTCTGCGGAATATGATCTGATAATCCTGGATATCAATATGCCTAAAGCCGACGGTTTTGCAGTCCTGGACCATCTGCGCAGATCCGGCCAGAAGACGCCGGTCCTTTTTCTGACCGCCCGGGATTCCATTACGGACCGTGTACGCGGGCTGGATGCCGGCGCAAATGACTATCTTGTAAAACCCTTTTCTCTGGAGGAACTGATGGCCAGAGTCAGAGTCCTCACCAGGTCCGCCCATGGCAGTATCGACAACGTTCTGACAGCGGCTGACCTGACGCTGAATATTGCTTCTCACGAAGTCCGCAGAGCCGGCGAAAGGATCGAGCTCTCCGCGAAAGAGTATCAGCTTCTGGAATATCTCATGTACAACAAGGGGATCGTGCTGAGCCGCGAGAAGATCGAGAACCATATCTGGAATTTCGACTATGAGGGCGGGACAAATGTCGTCGACGTCTATATTAGTTACCTGCGAAAGAAGATTGACGGTAAAAACGCGGTCAGGCTCATCCGGACTGTCCGCGGTGTCGGCTATATGCTCAAGGATGAACCGTGAAAGGCGAAGCGCGGAATATAATAAGCGAAAAGCTTAATATGATGGGTGGATTGCGGGAACGCCAAGCACAGGGCAATCCATGATATCACTTTTGACCGTAACATCATATTTTGACTGATGCAGATTGCCAAAGAGGAAAGTGAAGCATGAAGAATATAATCAGGAGAAGATCTATCACGATGCGGATGGCCACATGGACCTTTATCGTGCTGATCACTTTGGAATTACTGACTTTTGTCATTTTTCGCATTGTCAGCGGGTCGATCCTGCAAAAGACGGTTCGAGGATACCTGCTCAGTTCCGTCAATGAAAACCTGGATAAGATCAAATACCATGATGTATCACCTTCTGCAGACCTCAAAGATTCGGATAATATCATAATCCGGAGCGGGAATGGATGGCTTGAGATCGATGATGATTTTCTGGATGAGATAAACGATGTACAGAGCTCTCTTTACAGCGCCGACGGAACCATGCTGTACGGCAAAAATCCCATCGCCAGAAGTATGGAGGGCGAAGCCTTTAACTCCACACGTATTTATAAATACCGGTCGTCTCCGGAAAGCAACTGGTACATTTATGACCGGAAGCTGAAAGGTGAAGGGCTGGAG
>DFHP01000167.1 GCA_002371335.1 Eubacterium sp. UBA3720 | reverse complement strand
TTTTATGACAGGCTGATCAAAAGAAAGTTTCTGGCTTTTACGGCGATGAAAGGCGAAGATACTATGTCCACAGTTGCTGTATCCATCAGAGGCAAGGTTCGCGAACTTGGCTATGACAGGATCCCGGAATTGTTTGATAAGAATCCTTATATGCATCAGATCTATCCGACAGAGGAATCCATGAAGGCGCTCACGGTATTTCAGATCTATGAAGGAAGCGGGGAGTGGTTTGATCTTTCCAGAAAACCGATCGAGAGGGCTTCCTTCACATTTGGTGGAGCTGAGAAGAAAACGGAAGGATATTTCATTACGGACAGCTGTATCGGATGCGGAAGCTGTGTGGCAGTATGTCCGCAGGACTGCATCAGACAGGACAGCATTCCGTTTAGGATCGAGCAGAAACATTGCCTGCACTGTGGAAATTGTATGACGGCCTGTCCGGTGGGAGCGGTGGAAAGAAGGTAAGATTCAATGTATTTAAAGAAGAAGACAAGGCCATTTACCAAAGACTTTTATCGTGAGCAGCCAAACGGCTGTCTTGAAATTATACAGAAGGGATGAGTGAGGTGAGATACTTTAATCGGAAAATGTCATATGGTATAGGTACAAGGGAAGAACAGATTCGCAGGCTTCAAAAGGAGATCAAAGACGCGGATGCTATTGTGATCGGTGCCGGAGCAGGACTATCCACATCCGCCGGATTTACATACAGCGGAGAGCGCTTTCAGAAATACTTTTTCGATTTTGAAGAGAAGTATGGATTTCATGACATGTATTCCGGCGGCTTTTATGTGATGCGGTTAGATCCGGAAATTTCATGGGCGTACTGGGCGAGGAATATTTATATCAACCGCTATATGAAAGCACCAAAGCCTGTATATGAAATGCTGCTGGAGTTGGTTAAAGAAAAAGATTATTTCGTGATCACAACGAATGTCGATCATCAGTTCCAGAAAGCTGGATTTGACAAAAAGAGGCTGTTTTACACACAGGGAGATTACGGCCTGTTCCAGAGCGTCAATCCCGCGATCAGAAAAACCTACGATAATGAAGAGTGGGTTACGAAGGCGATGGAAGCCCAGGGATTTATTCAGGATGAAGCCGGCGTATTTCAGCTGCCGGAGGATGGGAAGATCAATATGAAAATACCATGTGAAATGATTCCGAAGTGCCCGGATGACGGCAGTGATGTCGCCATGAATCTGAGGGCGGATGATTCCTTTGTGGAAGATGAGGGGTGGCACAGGGCTTCTGCAGCATATTCGGACTTTCTGAGAAGGCATGAAGGGCTTCATGTGCTGTATCTTGAACTTGGAGTAGGAGCAAATACCCCGAGTATTATTAAGTTCCAGTTTTGGAAGATCGTAAACCAGTGGCCGGATGCGGCATATGCCTGCCTGAATTACGGCGAGGCCTACGCACCGGATGAAATCATAGACAGATCCATCTGCATCAACGGAGACATCCGGGAGATCCTGATGAAGCTGTAAGTACTGAAGACAACTGAATAGCAAGTACAGGCAGTAAGACGTTTATTTGTTTTTCCCTCGGAAATACAGGTAAGCGTCTTTTTTTATTGCCGATACATACAGAGGAACGATATGAATTTTTGATTTTTTTACGGTCCGGATGACGCAGAACAGTATTCATTCTACCATATGCCGAAAAGACTGATCACCGGAGATGAGTTCCCGGACACCGGCACAGAAGCCAGGCTGTTGTCTGGACTGATGCTCGATCGCCCGCTTTAAGTCTTCGCGCATGCCGGAGAGGAATCCGACGAACCGGGTTCCTGCAGGTGTCAGGGAGGCCTCTTTGCCGCTTCGCTCAAAGAAATCAAAGCCTGCTTATAAGGCTGTCGATTGCGTGAATGATGAAGGCATTGCTTTCATGTGATCACGCGTTATTCCGGGTATGTATTTTTTCCGAAGCAGTACAGGGCGCCGTCTGTGAGATTCCCGTATACTCCCGCGTCCGGCCTTGCTGCTTCCGGTGTGACCAGATACATTTTAAACGCATTTTCGTCACCTTCCGGGAAATACCATAGCTGATTCCAGATTTTTGCTGTTTCCGTCGGATAACGTGAAAGCCAGACGGTAAATTTTTGAAGGCAGGATAGCAGTCGTAAAACGCCATTCCTTGGAGGAAAGAATTTCGACGGCGTTCCCATGCTTTTTTTATAGTAGGCGAGCGCACCGCGCTTCCCCTTTATCCGAATAAGGTCATTTGCACAGGCAGTAAGCGTCAGGATGAACAGTATCATCAAAAAACCTTCAGTAAGCGCCTGATCCGCATGATCAAGGAGAGAAATATGTCTGAATCCGAGGCATATAAGAAGGCGTATGTGGACAGACGACATTTTGCCAAAATCAGGAAGGATGAGTATTATACTCCCAGAAAAAAGACTGTCCTGGCATTTGCAATAGCTCTGGAGTTGAATCTGGATGAAACGAAGGATTTACTTCGCTCTGCAGGATATGCGCTGTCCCGCAGCTCCAAATTTGATATCATTGTAGTATATTTTCTGGAAAACCGAAATTACAACATGTTTGATATTAACGAGGCTCTTTACGAATACAATCAGCCTGTCTTTGAATAAAAAAGGGCAGGCTGCCTGACTTTTACAATTGACGTTCCGCGCCAAGTCTCGCGAGCGAGACCTGAAAGCTAGAGCAGGTTTTCTTTGTTGCGCTCATTCCAATATTCGATGTATTCTTTTCCCCAGATTTCAAGTTCGGCAAGCACCTTTTCAAATTTATGACCAATCTCACTCAATTCGTATTCAACCTTCGGCGGTATTTCGGAATAGACCTTACGCACAATCAAGCCTTCCTTTTCAAGTGATTTGAGCTGACGGGAAAGGGTTGTATGAGTCATGTCTTCCGGCATTCTGCGCTGCAGCTCATTAAAACGAACCGGACCATCTTTTAAGAGATACATGATATACATAGACCATTTTCCGGTAAGGACTTTTTGAGAAGTAACATAAGGGCACCGGCCAAACAGCTCCTTTTTCTCCATAATTTCATCTCCCTGGTATCATTAACGATACTGGTATCGATAAATATCGTACTTTTGAAAAATATATCGTTTGCGTATACTAACACATGTAGGATAAAAACACAAGACCTATAGAAAGGAATACAACTCATGAAAGAAATCTACGAATACCTCAAAAACTGCGGCACATTCTATCTGGCTACCGTGGAGGGCGACAAACCACAGGTTCGTCCCTTTGGTGCGGTTTGCGAATTTGAAGGAAAGCTGTACTTTGTCACTAATAACCAGAAGGAAGTATATAAGCAGATGAAAGCTAATCCAAATGTGGCAATCTGCGGTATGTATAAGGGTAAGTGGATTCGTGTCAGCGGAGAAGTCGAAGAGGATACCCGGCGTGAGGCTCGTGTGGCAATGATGGACGCCAACACAGCTTCCCTGAGCAAGATGTACACCGTGGACGACAACCTGATGACCGTGTTTAAGTTTATCAACGGCAAAGGCATCGTATATTCCTTTACTGAAGCACCGGAAGAGTATTCTCTGTAAAAGGAGACGGCAGTGCTGAAGTAAAAGATATTACATCTAACAGTGTAGTCGAAGGAAATCCTTGTAGAATGTTTCGCAGGATAACAGACGATGATAAAAAGGAAAGCCGGGATAAAAAGTATTCGGCTTTACAATAAGTAAAACTGTATTATTATGGTGGAGAAGATGCCATCTGCAACAGGTAAATACCTGCGGCAGGTGGTATTTTTTTTTGGCATGGGACATTGCGTCAATCTCCTGTGCCACAAACCCTCCGGGGGATGCACACGCCTCACAGAGGAAGGAATCTGCGCTGCTGTGCGGCGGCGCGCAAAGTCCGGTATGCGCCCATCAGGATTGAGGGGGTCGCGGACTTTGTTCTTTCATACAATGGATGCTTTCCGGGACTTTAAGTCGATAAGGGAAATCGGAATCGTTTCCTGAAAAACACGTATACAAACGATTTCATAGTATCGGCCTGTCAGGGAAATAAACGGCTATAACAACAGGAATATGAAAAAGCTGAAATATAAAAACAAAAGCTTTCATCCATTCAGATTAAATAAAAGAGATTACATATCCATATGAATATAAGATCAAAATAATGTATATAATGAATGAAAACAGATTCTATAAACTGTATAAAATGATGGTTTATGCAAATTATTGCAGGGAGTATGCAATTCCTTGCAGAGAAGCCCGATTTCATTGACCCGGATGAATATACATGATATAAATGTGATTGTAAGGGATGCAAACGATTGCATAAAAAATAAGGCGCCTGTGTACAATGCAGCGGTTCGATCCTGAAGAAGTAAAAAACACATGGTTTAAAAAATGAAATCATAAAACCATTCAGCACACCAGAGGTGTTCTTGAAAGAAGACGGAAATAACAGAATATGAATATTCAGAATCACTATAGCTTAAGAATTAGTATAGCTTAAGAGAAGAAAAGGAGAAAAACCATGGCAAAAGAGAAAACCTTCAAAACAATTTTTCCAGCAGTTTCCGTACCGCTCAACGACGACTATTCCATCAATGAACAGGAATTCCGCGTATATCTGCGCTGGATCAAGTCTTTCTGCGGCAAAGGCATTGAAGGCCTTGTCTGCAACGGTCACACCGGTGAGGTCACAAGTCTGACCAGAGCGGAGCGCAGGAGAGTGACTGAGATTTGCGCAGAGGAATGCGGCGATGTCATGACTATCATCTCCGGCGTAAACTGCGAGAACACACAGGAAAGTATTGAAATGGCAAAAGAGGCTAAGGAAGCCGGCGCGGACGGTATCCTGCTGATGCCTCCTCATATGTGGCTGCGTTTCGGCATGAATCCGGATGCGCCATTTGAGTATGTCAAAGATGTGGCTGAGGGTGCAGATATTGATATCATCATCCATCTGTATCCTGCGACCACCAAAGCTTTTTACCCGGTAGAAACTCTGGTTAAGATGTGTAAAGAGATCGATCATGTCAAATGTATCAAGGTTGGTACACGCGTGACATCTATTTATGAACACGATGTGCGTGTTCTTCGTAAAGAGTGCCCTGACATCAGTCTGATCACCTGCCATGACGAGACCCTGTGCGTTTCCTGGTTCCCGGGAATGGACGGCGCGCTGATCGGTTTCGCGGGCTGTGTACCGGAGCTGATCTGCCCTGCAAGGGAAGTTTTTGCGAATCCGGACAAACACACGCTTAAAGAGGCTCAGGACTGGAGTGATCGTATTTACCACATCAGCCAGGCAATCTATGGCGGAGGGCAGCCTTCCGGAGAAGCGCATGCACGTCTCAAGGAGACCCTGTATCAGAGAGGTATCTTCAGCAGTCCGCTGATGAGAAAGCCGGTACTTCCTCTTGGTCAGGAGGAAAAGGACTGGGTGGCAGCCGGCATCAAAAACAGCGGACTTGACAAGGTTGATATGACACAGTTCGCTTAATTATTTAGAAGAAATGCAGAATGACTTATAATTCTGACGAACCCGGACATGTTTTACGCTGAGAGAACGATAATGTGTAACTGGAATTCAGCGAAGGCGTAATTAACAGCCCGGCCAGGACCGGCAGGGCGTATGCTCTGTCGGTCCTTTAGTTATGTCATGGGAAATCACGAACATTTCCTATGACATAAACCCTCCGGGAGATGCACGCTTTCCTTCAAGATTGAGGAGTTGTCTTCTGCATGGCAAGTGCAAACGCGGCAGATATCCTCCGCAGTCTTTGAAATATCAAGGAGGATTAATTTATGCAAGAAATGTTTGAGCAGTCGAAAGTAAGAAAGGCCTCCTTCCTGGAGATACTGAAACGGATCGGACCGGGGATCATACTGGCAGGTGTGGTCATCGGACCGGGAAATATTACAACATCAGCTATGATGGGCGCCAATTATGGGTATCAGATGATCTGGCTTGTGATTCCGATTGCTGTTATGGGAACCACATTTATGCTTACCTGCTACAGGGTCTCCATGCTTACCGGAATGCCGATCATACACGCGATCCGTCATTATTATGGGAAGCCTGCGGCGTTTATTGTAGGTGCGGCTACTTTTTTATCCTGCTTTTTCTTTACTATGGGAAATATCACAGGAGCCGGAGCAGGTATGAATCTGATCACAGGAATAAACTGGAAGATCGGATCGATCGTTATGATCGCGATCACGCTTGCCTGTTATTTTACCAGGGGAGTTTATACAAAAGTCGAGAAGCTGATAACAATATGCATTTTTGGAATGATCGTATGCTTCTATGCGACTCTGGTTTCTGCCGGAGGACCTGACTGGGGTCAGATCGGACACGCTATGACACATTGGTCCTTTGCAAAGGGGAGTCTGGCTACTTCGCTTGCTTATGTCAGCACAAATGCAGCTATCACGGCAGGAATCTACGGAACATATCTGGGCCTTGAAAAAAAATGGAAACTGGAAGATTTGTTTAATGGGATCATGGCTGCGGATTCGATCGCCCATGTAATCGCGGTAATCCTGATCTCAGGAGCGATATTCCTTGTGGGCGCGATTGTACTGTTCCCGACCGGGACAGGAATTCAGACGCCTGCTCAGCTGGGTGAATTGCTTGTGCCATTCCTTGGCAGCGCGGCACCGATCGTGATGGGAATCGCCCTGCTGGCCGCGGCGTTTTCTTCTTTGCTGGGCAATACTCAGCGGGGTATGGTTCTGCTGGCGGCAGGAATCGATAAACCCACGCAGCTGGAATCTAATTTCATCAAATGGGGAAGTCTGGTCTGTCTGGCGATTACGACAGTGATCTGTTTTGCCTATAACGGCTCGCCTACACAGCTGATCCTTATTGCAAATATCTCGACAGCAATCGCGACTCCTTTCGGCGGGTACTATGTCACCCGTATGATCTTCCGGGAAGACATTAATCAGAAACTCGGATTAAAGACGCCGCGTGTGATGCAGGTATTCATGGTGGTCAGCTATGTGTTCGCACTGATCATGACCGTGTCATCTCTGGTCCGGATCATTGGAGGCTGATGGAAAAAAACGGCATCAGACAGAAAATAATTCAGAACGAAAAAATGCGCAGCGGCTGTGCCCGCTGCGCATTTTTTCGTGTCACAGTAGATTTCGTCGGTTTCCTGTTACTAATGATTTTTGTCAGACATCAGTATTCAGGTAAATCCACGTTGCTGCAAATGTGAGGTCACATCAAATTATCTATGACAGAAACCCTCCGGGGGATGCGCACTCCGCACAAAGGAAAGCAGCCGCGCTGCTGTGCGGCGGCGTACAAAGTCCGGTCAGCTGCTTTCGCGTTCTGTCAGGGAAGTGTTGAATACAAGATTCCGTATACCCGGTTTTTTTTCCGGCTTTGCCTCAATTTCCTCAATCAGCATTTCTACGGCTTTCTCTGCCATCTGCCGGGCAGGCAGTTCCTGTGAAGTCATCGTTGTTTCCAGATAATTTCCGATTGAGTAACCGGTAAGGCTGACAACACGCATCTGCTGCGGCACCCGGATCCCTCGATTCTTGAGAACCTTCAGGGCGGCCATCCCCTGGATATCTACAGCAGCCATGATGGCATCCAGATTCGGGTGCAGATCGAGCAGCTCTTCCGTACAGGAATAACCATATTCAAAGCTGTTGGTTATGCCGTCACGAAGATCTTCGCGGGTGAATATTTCTTCCAGCCCCAGATCTCTGACTGCTCTGTGATAACCGTCAAACCTTGCTTTATAGGGGGCTTTGAGCATGGGACCGTTAATAAGTCCGATAGCACGGCATCCTTTCCCGTAAAGGTACTTTACAGTCTCATAACTGCCGCCTTCGTAATCGCCTACAACGCTGCTGATCGTGTTATCCTGCCGCCGTACAATCTGTATCATTGCAATTCCATCCGCATGAATATCACGCAGCAGACGGGTGTTTTTTCCGGTTGCCGCAATGACCATTCCGTCCACAAACCCGTTTTGAAGCCTGCGCAGACATTCACGCTCTGTCGCCGGATCGTCATTGGTATGACAGAGAAGGCAGGAGTACCCGTGGTCCCGCGCCGCGGCTTCCAGCTCCTGAGCGAGATCTTCAAAGATCGTCATATGAAGGATGGGGACAACGATAGCGATCGTGTGTCTTTTACCCTTTCTCAGCCCCTGGGCAAGGACATTGGGACGGTAGCTCAGTTCTTCAACTGCTTTCATGATGCGTGCTTTTGTGTCCGGATGCACATAGGAAGTTCCGTTCAAGGCTCTGGAAACGGTACTGACATCTACACAAGCCAGTTTGGCCACATCTTTTAATGTTGCCATAGGTCATCATCCTTTCATGAATAAACTATTCTGGCAATTGCGAAACCCCTTGCAGTCGGGAAAT
>DFHP01000180.1 GCA_002371335.1 Eubacterium sp. UBA3720 | reverse complement strand
GTTCGAGTCCGTTCTGGGTCGTTTCAGAAAAACCTTTCGCAGAAATGCGGAAGGTTTTTTTATGTTAGTCTTGCCTTTATGTATACTTAACGGCTATAATGAACCGAATCCATAAAAGGTCTTTTAAAGGGGGAAACAATGATGAAAAAAGAAAATCTTATTGCAAAAAAACTCCCTCCGCAGGAACAGGAAAAAATCATAAACCGGGTATCTGCAGTTGGGATCGGTGGAAATATACTGTTGTCCGCATTCAAGCTTTTCGCGGGAATTTTCGGAAGATCGGGAGCGATGATATCCGACGCTGTACATTCTCTTTCGGATGTATTTGCGACAGTGATCGCCTTTGCAGGCGTAAAAATGGCGGAAAAAAAGGCTGACACTGACCACCCTTACGGTCACGAGAGATTTGAGTCCATTGCTTCCATGCTGCTTTCGCTGATTCTCGCCGTGACTGGCCTGGGGATAGGATACGCCGGAATACAGCAGATTTTGAAGATTCAGTCAGGCTCGGCGGATATCGCGGTCCCGGGCATGATCGCTCTGGCGGCAGCCGTAATTTCCATTGTGACAAAGGAGGCAATGTTCTGGTATACGAGACACTGCGCGCTGAAACTGGGTTCCAGAGCGTTTCTGGCAGACGCATGGCATCATCGCTCCGACGCGCTCTCCTCTGTGGGAGCTCTGGTGGGTATCTACGGCGCCAGAAGAGGAATACCGGTGCTGGATACGCTGGCCAGCCTTCTCATATGCTTTTTTATATTAAAAGTGGCATTGGAGATATTCTTCCAGGCGCTAAACGGAATAACAGATCATTCCTGCTCGGAAGAATTTGAAGGCAGGCTCAGGTCCTGTATCAGAGAACATCCGCAGGTACGTTCGATCGATCTGCTTCATACCAGAAAATTCGGAGAAAGGGTGTACGTGGAGCTTGAGTTCAGTGTAAAGAAAGATCTGTCGCTGGAAGAAGCCCATGATATCGCCGAATATATCCACTCAAAAGTGGAAAGAACGTTTCCTGAAGTGAAACATATAACAACCCATGTGAATCCCTGCTGATCATTTTCCGGACCGGGGGATGTACACGCCGCACAAAGGAAAGCCGCAAAGCTGGCGTGCGGCGGCGCGCAAAGTCCGGTTCGCTCGTGGACTTTGTTCTGTGCATTTTTGACAAAAACAAAGGCCGGAAAACATCAAATGTTAGTTCGCATAAACTAATAAAAATCTTGACTTTATTGTGGTTTTATATTAATCTTAATATTGATTAGTGAGTGCTAATATTTTCAGTTTATCAGGATTTTCTTTTGGTTTCCAATGGAAAGAATCGGAGAAACAGCACATTGATCAGTCCGCATCAGAAAGACGCGGAGATATATTATGTACTGAGAGGAAGGTATACGATGAACCTCAATGATGCAGAATTAGGACATGAATACATTATTAAGGAAATCGCGACTAACGATGAAGAAATGACATCATTTCTTTTTTCACTGGGCTGCTACAGCGGAGAACCGATCACGGTTGTTACACGTAAGAAGAATAACTGTGTAGTATCTATTAAGGATGCAAGGTATAACATCGATAAAGAACTTGCAGCGGCAATTATTATTTAATGTTTCGTGAGATAGAAAAGGCGGTTTCGCCTTTTTTATTTAGCCTTGGATTAGGCTAAACTAATCTGAGCTAGCTTTCATATCAGATCAGATCTGAAATATTAATATGAGGAGGAAGTTATGAGAATTGCGTTAACAGGTAATCCGAACAGCGGAAAGACCACAATGTACAATGCGCTTACAGGACGCAATGAGAAGATCGGAAACTGGGCCGGCGTTACAGTCGACAGAAAAGAAAGTCCGATCAAAAAAAACTACTACGATGGAGACAAAGAGCTGATCGCAGTCGATCTGCCGGGTGCATATTCAATGTCACCGTTTACATCTGAAGAGTCCATCACAAGCGGCTATGTAAAAAACGAGCATCCGGATGCGATCATCAATATCGTGGATGCTACGAACCTCAGCCGAAGCCTTTTCTTCACCACACAGCTTATGGAGCTTGGCGTTCCGGTCGTAGTTGCCCTGAACAAGAGTGATATTAATGAGAAAAAGGGCACAAAGATCAACGAAAAGCTTCTGTCAGAGAAGCTGGGCTGTCCGATCGTTAAGACTGTTTCCACAGAAGCGAACGGTCTGACAGAGGTAGTCAAAGCCGCAGCAGACCTTGAGGGAAAAGGACAGAAAGCTCCTTATCATCAGGGCGATATCAATCTGCATGATAAGGCAGAGGTAGAGACTGCCGACAGAAAGCGTTTTGCGTTCGTTAATGAGATCGTAAAACAGGTCGAAGAGCGTAAGGTCCTTACAAGAGAGAAAAACAAAGGCGACGCGATCGATGCAGTGCTGACGAATCCGGTATCCGGTCTCATCATCTTTGCCGCGATCATGTTCCTTGTATTCTACATTTCCCAGTCAACATTAGGTACCTGGCTGGCAGATATCCTGGTAGGCTGGATCGAGACATTCCAGGGATGGGTAGGAGATATGATGGCAGACGCAAATCCGCTGCTGTATGCTCTCCTCGTTGACGGTATCATCGGCGGCGTAGGCGCCGTTGTAGGCTTCCTGCCGCTGGTAATGGTAATGTATTTCCTGATCGCGCTCCTTGAGGACTGCGGTTATATGTCACGTGCGACTGTCGTTCTGGATCCTATCTTCAAGAGAGTAGGTCTTTCCGGAAAATCAGTTATCCCGATGATCATCGGTACAGGATGCGGTATCCCGGCTATCATGGCCTGCCGTACGATCAAGAACGAGAGAGAAAGAAGATCAACAGCGATGCTGGCTACATTCATGCCGTGCGGAGCTAAGCTTCCTGTAATCGCACTGTTTGCGGGAGCATTCTTCCCGAAATCCAAATGGGTAGGACCGCTGATGTATTTCGTAGGTATCATCATGATCCTTCTGGGCGCTCTGCTGATCAAAGCCATCACTGGCACGAAATACAGAAAATCCTTCTTTATCATCGAGCTTCCTGAATATAAGGTGCCAAGCCTTAAGATCGCTTTCATGTCCATGCTCGGCCGTGGTAAAGCATACATCGTTAAAGCCGGTACTGTAATCCTTGTCTGCAACACTGTAGTACAGATCATGCAGTCCTTCAACTGGAGCTTCCAGGTAGTAGAAGAGGGAGCTGAGAGCACATCCATCCTGGCAAGTGTTGCCGGACCGTTCTCAGTACTTCTGGTTCCTGTCTGCGGTATCGCAGCATGGCAGCTCGCCGCTGCTTCCATCACAGGTTTCATCGCAAAAGAGAACGTTGTAGGTACGCTGGCAACAGTTTATGCGATCACAAACTTCATCGATACGGAAGAGCTTGAGCTTGTAGGAAGCGGAAACGCTGTAGCTGCAGCTATGGGAATCACAAAGGTCGCAGCGCTTGCATATCTGATGTTTAACCTTTATACGCCGCCTTGCTTCGCGGCTCTTGGAGCCATGAACTCCGAGATGCAGAGCGGCAAGTGGCTGTTTGGAGGTATCTGTCTGCAGCTGGCTTCGGGATTTACGATCGGATTTTTGGTATATCAGATTGGTACATTGATCACGACAGGCAGTCTGGGCGCAGGTTTCCTTGGCGGACTGATCGCGGTTATCGTATTTGCTCTGATCATTGTATACCTGATCCGCAAAGGCAACCGTCAGTTTGACGCCGAATACCAGCTGGGTTGAAATAATAGTTCGGAGGTGTAATTATGGCTGATATCATCATTGTTTTAGTCTTGCTCTTAATTATCGGTCTGGCCGTCGGTTATATTATAAAAGCAAAGAAAGATGGCGTAAAATGCATAGGCTGTCCTTCTGCAGGCAGCTGTTCAAAGAGCTGCACAACGCCTCCGCATAAAATTACGGAAAAGAAAAAGTATACGTAGGTTACAGAAGCCGCAGCTCTGAGGAAAAGAGAGCTGCGGCTTTCATGTCATAGAAAATGTCATAGAAGATCGCGTTGATTTCCTGTGAAGATTAAAGTGTCAAAAGTACCTCGTTCAGAAATTGTAGTTTTGGCACCCGAATCCTGTGACATGAATCCTCCGGGAGATGCACACGCCGCACAGAGGAAAGCAGCTGCGCTGCCGTGCGGCGG
>DFHP01000033.1:33629-40921 GCA_002371335.1 Eubacterium sp. UBA3720 | reverse complement strand
AGGTCAACGCACTATGAGGAAGTGTCACAGACCTTCAAAGAAGCCTCGGAAGCAGGCGTTGAGTTCTGGGAGGTTCAGATGGATTTCAGACCGGAAGGGGTAACTCTTTACAGCGTAACGAGAAGCACGGACTTATAAAATTCAGTTGATCAAGGTGATGCCGCTATGACAGCAAGAGCAAAAAAAATAGCAAAAATCCGGACCGGCGGTCAGAGCGGCGTTGACAGGGCCGCCCTGGACTTTGCCATAGAACATAAAATCCCCTATTGCGGGTGGTGTCCGAAGGGCGGCTGGGCGGAGGATTATCCGGATCCTCCGGGACTCCTTCGGGACTATCGGGAATTACAGGAGACTCCTTTATCCGGGACGGAGCAGCGGACCAGGTGGAATATGCGTGACGCGGATGCGATCCTGACGATCATTCCGGAGGATGCTGCCGAATCAAAAGGAACAGAAGTCGGTCTTGAGGAGGGTGAGCATCTTGGCAAACCGATGTTTACAGCGGCCGGGCTGAAAGATGTGCCGGAAATCCTCCGATGGATCAGCACGCTGCCATATGGGACAGAGCTGTGTGTTGGCGGACCCAGGGCAAGCGAATGCCCGGATGCATATGAGACGGCAAAAGCAGTTCTGACAGCTGTCCTGCCGGTCTTTGATACTTCCCGGGAACAGGATGGAAGAATCCAGAATTCTGAAAATCTGGAATTTCCGGCAGAATATATACGATATTAACTGAAAAATGAAAGCACTTTTTGGCGGGCTGTCGGTCGGGGCTGACAGCTCGTTTTAAATTGCAAATTTACTCTTGCGTATCGAACATATGTTTGGTATTATGAACCCACAGGACGAAAGCAGCCTGCTCACGATAGAATTTTGCAGAGCTTGGAGGTGCCTTTATGCGACACAAAGACCCGGAACTTATGAAGAAGATCAGGACCTATATTGGTGAGTTTTATATTGAACATGACCGTACGCCTTCTACGACGGAGATCGCGAAGTGTTTCGGAATCGCAAAAAGTACGTCGCAGAGTGTAATGCCGATGCCGGCGAACTTCCGGTACAGGGATGTGTTTTTGAAAGGTAAGCCCAGACATGACCGTTATGATTCCTTCCGGATCCGGCATCCTGAGATGCCTCCCGCAAAAAGGGCAAAACTCTTTGCGCCCTTTGACGCACTGCGGGGATTTGACTTTGCAATCCTCATGAAGAATGAGATCTATACGGACCGGGTGATAATGGGTCCGGAAGACCGGGAAGAACTGGATCGGAGGTTCTCCATTCTCCACAATCTGACTTATAACAGCAGGATCGCCAGGGCGAACCGGCCGCAGGTGACGGTCACATATTATGAGCCCTGCAGCGACGTCAACAGTGAGGCCTATGGCAGTCAGGGACAGTACAAGACGATCACCGGTATCTGCCGGAACGTGGATGCCGAAGTGACGAAGTCAATCCTGGTAGATGAGATGCGGATCCCGATGGAAGACATCCTGAAGATCGAAACATCGGGAGATATCTTCCGGAAAGACTGGGAAGACTGAAAAGGAGGAAACCCTGTGAAAGGATTTACAAGAAATAATCCAAATCTGTCATTGTGCGGATTGAACTGCGGAAGTAGTATCAGAGCTGCTTCTGTCAGATGAACAGGAACTAAAAACTGAATAACACGATACGACTTTAAATCGACCAACCGGCCGAAGAACCCGGACAATGCCGGAAAGAAGAATGCCCCTTATAAACGATCAAAACATATTGACACCTTCAAGAAACTCCTATATAGTATGAATTATATTACTATATAGGAGTATTTTTATGAAATTGAATGGAGGCTTTCTGGTTTCCAAGATCAAACAACTTGGAGACCGTATTTTTGAAAGGATCCTGGCAGAGCGTGGCATTGAAGCTTTCAACGGAGCGCAGGGAAGGATCCTGTATGTCCTCTTTCAGGAGGATGGCGTACCGATCAAGACAGTATCGGAAAAGTGCGGTCTGGCGATCACATCGCTGACGACAATGCTTGCAAGAATGGAGAGATCCGGGTTGATCCTTCGCAAACAGGATTCCGTGGATAAAAGAAAAACGCTTCTCTTTCTGACGGATAAAGCCAGAGGTCTTGAGAATGAATATATCGCTGTATCTGAGAAAATGGGTGATATTTATTATCAGGGATTTACTGAGGAAGAAGTCATGGCTGTGGAAGGATATCTGGACCGGATCCGTCTGAATCTGGAAAGGTGGCAGCCAAAATGAGTGAGTGTATCAAGGACTTAATCAAGAACCTGAATCTGGTGATCGGATGTCCGGTCGGATGTGATTATTGCTATGCACGTAACAACTGCAGGAGATTTCACATTATAGATGACTTTTCACAACCGGAATACTATGAGCAGAAGCTTAAAATCCTGGAGCGGGAAAAACCCGGAAACTGGCTGCTTACCGGCATGAGTGACCTGTGTGCATGGAAAGACGAATGGCTTGAGGCGACCTTTCAAAAGCTGCGGGAGAATACACGGCATGAAGCGATCTTTTTATCGAAGCGGCCGGATCTTTTGAAGATCGATACAGATCTGCCCAATGCATGGTTTGGCGTGACGATTACAAGGAAGTCAGAACTGTGGAGGTTACAGGCACTGAAGGAGAATGTCCGTGCGAAGCATTATCATGTGACATTTGAGCCGCTTTTTGATGACCCAGGTGAAGTTGATCTCACCGGGATCGACTGGATCGTAGTCGGTACGATGACCGGCACAATGAAGAAAAAAGTACATACGGAACCGGCATGGGCCTACAGTCTGACAGAACAGGCCCATGTTAAAGGTATTCCCGTATTTATGAAGGAAGATCTTGTTCCGATTATCGGTGAGGAAAACATGATACAGGAGCTTCCTGCCGCATTTAATCGAGTATTGGAGGAACAAAAGAAATGGAACAGCCTGAGATCAAGGTAGGATATGTAGAAACAAAGAGTGTGATGACAAAATCCAACGCACCGCTTGGAGGATATTCTGTCAATCCTTACGTCGGATGTCCTCATGCCTGCAGATACTGCTACGCTTCTTTTATGAAGCGCTTTACCGGACATACGGAAGACTGGGGCACATTCATGGATGTCAAGGAATGGCCGTCGATCAAAAATCCGAAGAAATATGCCGGACAGAAAGTAATCATCGGCACTGTTACCGATGGTTATAATCCTCTGGAAAAAAACTATGGAAAGACCAGAAAAATCCTGGAGGAACTGAAAGACAGCGGCGCGGATATCCTGATCTGTACAAAGTCCGATCTTGTACTCCGCGATCTGGATCTGCTGAAAGAAATCAACAAGAACAACACGCTGACGGTTTCCTGGTCAGTCAACACACTGGATGAAAGCTTTAAGGACGACATGGATGCTGCCGTCAGCATTGAGCGCAGGCTTGCCGCGATGAAACAGGTCTACGACGCCGGCATCCGGACAGTCTGCTTCATTTCACCGGTATTTCCCGGAATCACAGACATTGAGGCGATCATCGAACGTGCGAAGGATCAGTGTGACCTGATCTGGTTAGAAAATCTGAATCTGCGCGGCGGCTTCAAGAAGACCATCATGGATTATATTGCAGAAAAGCATCCTGACCTGGTACCGCTCTATGATGAGATCTATAACAAGAAAAACCGCAGCTATTTCGAGGCTTTGGAGCAGAAAGCGGAGGAGCTTGCAAAGAAGTACGGATGCCGGTTCGTGGATAATGAAACTCCTTATGAGAGAGTTCCGCAGGGACATCCCACCATTGTAGATTACTTCTATCACGAAGAGGTCCGCGGAACCGCCAACAGCGGAAAGAGGAACAGATAAACCGATTAAAGCAATCATAACTGAATCATGCCATTGCATAGAACGGTCCTGAAGCCAAAAAACTTTGGGCCGTTTTGTGTTGCCTGAAAACGGGAAGATCCCTTACCTCACGGCCAGTCGCGGCAAGAAAAGCATGATTATTTATTTTTTAAATCAAACATATAATGTTTAGATTGGACTTTACAATAGCTTTATGTGAAAATAGCATCAGAAAAAGAAACCAACCGCTCAGGCGGTGAGCATAATTAAGGAGGATTTTACAATGGCTAAGACACTGATCGCATTCTTTTCAAGAGCGGATGAAAACTACTTTGGCGGAGCTATGAGATATGTGAAGGTCGGAAATACGGAGATCGTCGTAAATGATATGAAGGAAATGACCGACGCCGATACCTTCAAGATCGAGATGAAGGATCCCTATTCACCGGTCTACATGACCTGCATCGATGAGGCAAAAAAAGATCTGCGGGCAAAGGCTCGTCCGGAGCTGGTCTCCATGCCGGCTTCCATTGATGAATATGACACAGTTGTTCTCGCGTATCCGAACTACTGGGGAACCATGCCGATGGCAGTGTTCACCTTCCTTGAGAACTTCGATTTTTCCGGCAAGACGATCCTTCCGCTCTGCACCAACGAAGGCAGCGGCATGGGCGGCAGCGAACGCGATATCAAAAAGACCTGCCCGGGTGCGAATGTAAAGAGAGGCCTGTCTGTCACAGGAAGTGAGGCGGCAAACGCTGCCGGCCGTGTAAAGAAGTGGCTTACGGCAAACGGACTGGTCTGATGAATGTCGAACCGGCCTGGAGATTGAGGAAGTCTTTATGATGGATGATAAAGAAAAGATCAAAGAAGTATACCGCACATACTGGCGGTGTATGATCGAAAAGAACGCCGATGGCCTTCGGGGCATTATGACAGAGGATTATTATCTGATGCACATGACCGGCGTAAAGCAAAGCGCGGAGGTGTTTCTGAAAGGGCTGCTGGACGGGACATTCAATTATTATTCTGCAGAGCATGATGACATTGAAGTCGCAGTCCATGGTGACAAGGCAGAGATGACAGGGAAGAGCCGTGTGCTGGCTGCCGTCTACGGCGGCGGCAGACACCGGTGGCGTCTGCAGGGTGATTTTACACTCCGGAAAGAGAATGGTTCATGGAAACTGAGCAGTTCCAGAGCTTCGACCTATTTAAAGAAAGGTTAGGTATTAACATGATGAAAAAAGAAGTTATGATCGTGACAGGCGCCGGTCAGATCGGCATGGCGATCGCCCGCCGTACTGGATTTGGGAAAAAGATCATTCTCGGAGATAAAAGCTTAAAGAATGCGGAAACGATCGCAGAGATCATGAACAATGCGGGATATGATGTTGTTCCTTTTGAAATGGATCTTTCTTCCCGCGAGTCCATTCTGGCGATTATTAATGAGGCGCAGAAATACGGTGAGATTAAATATCTGATCAATGCAGCGGGCGTCTCTCCCTCCCAGGCGCCGGTCGAGGCGATCCTGAAAGTGGATCTTTACGGTACGGCTGTCCTGCTTGAGGAAGTCGGCAAGGTGATCGCGGAAGGCGGCGCCGGTGTGACGATCTCCAGTCAGTCCGTATGGCGCATGCCTCAGCTGACCCCGGAGGAAGACCGGCAGCTGGCCATGACGCCGACAGAGGAGCTTCTTTCCCTGCCCCTTCTTCAGCCGGAAAATATCCGTGATACCCTTCATGCTTACCAGCTGGCAAAGCGCTGCAACGAAAAGAGGGTCATGTACGAATGTGTTCGCTGGGGTGAACGCGGGGCAAGGCTCAACGACATTGCCCCCGGAATCATCGTAACACCGCTGGCGGTAGACGAGTTCAACGGTCCCCGGGGAGATTTTTATAAGAACATGTTCGCGAAATGCCCGGCAGGAAGACCCGGAACTGCTGATGAGATGGCAAATATCGCAGAGCTTTTGATGAGTGAGGCGGGTGCATTTATCACAGGATCTACATTCCTGGCGGACGGCGGCGCGACAGCAAGTTATTATTATGGACCGCTGCAGCCGCAGGAATAAGGAGGAAGCGGGATATGAAAGTATTGCTGATAAACGGAAGTCCCCATCAAAAGGGATGTACTTTCACAGCCTTGTCTGAAATCTCAAATACATTTCAGCAGGAAGGCATTGCTTCGGATATTTACTGGATCAGATCAATAAATATTTCCTTCACCAGCAGATGCCCGTAGCGACATCCCGTTACTGGAATATGGTACACAGAAACACGCCGGAAGAGGTTCGGCAGGATGAGGAAGGAATGCAGACTCTGAGGTATCTTGCAAGAAACATGGCACGACCGGCACGCTTCGGGAAACGCTGGAGAGACTGAAGGATGAGCCGGATATGTCGGCATCGTTCCTCACTCCGTTCCGACGAGATACTGTGAGGAACTGTTTCCGGAAAAATACGGAGACATCATTGATTTTATGCTTGTGTACAGAGAAGAAATGGAAAAATTCGGAGATGCGATAGAGTGGCTTCCCGAAGAGGAGGCAAAGCTTATATGAAAGTACTTGTTATTCCTAATGTCCATCTGAAGCCCTGGATGTTTCAACGGGCATCGGAATTGATAAAAGAAACTGAATCGGACCTGACAATCTGCCTGATGGATATTGCGGACGACTGGCGGCAGCAGTTCAATCTGGATCTGTATATTCAGACCTATGATGCGGCAATCGATTTTGCGAAAGAATATCCGGAGACTCTGTGGTGCTATGGCAATCACGATGTCTGCTATCTGTGCAAACAGCGGAAGGGCAGCTCAAAACGATACCTTGTTAACGATATTTCAGAACCCGCTTATGCGAGAGACTGGAGCCTTGTTTATCCGAAACATATAAAAGAAATGAAGAACGGAGTGATGGATGATGCCGCAATTTAACAGGCGGGAATTGGATGAGAGATCACGTCAATACGGGTTTAACCGCGATACATTTGAGAAAGTCCTTCGGCTTAAAATAATATTAGAGTATTTCAATTCACAGGATTATTTGAAAGAGCATCTGCTTCTGAAAGGCGGAACAGCTATAAACCTGACCATCTTTAATCTTCCAAGGTTATCGGTGGATATTGACTTGGATTTCGTGCCAAATCTTCCTCGGGAAGAAACCATGAGTGCGCGGGAGGCGGTAAGCGATATTATACGCAGATACATGTCAGAACAGGGTTATAGCCTTTCCGAAGCTTCAGGACGGTGAGAAAGAATATATGGATCGTTTTATTTCAAAAGAGTACAGACCAGAATTGCTGTTCGGAGACTATGAGATTGTAGAAAGGATCAAAAATCATCCGATGGCTCTTTGGAAATGCAGATAATATTGTTTGTGAATTATAATCAGAGAATATCCCCGGCGCTTGCTATCATGCAGGAGTTATGAGGTGAACTAGGTGCTGAAGGTGTATTTTGGCAACATGCCGGAAGGAACT
>DFHP01000033.1:32763-33573 GCA_002371335.1 Eubacterium sp. UBA3720 | reverse complement strand
GAACTCGCCGTAAAAAAACTACGGATGAGGTTGATTTTTTCTCCGGAACTGGATATACTAAAGAAAAAGTTCCAGGGAGTGATCGTTATGTTAAAGAAATTCAGTGTAGAAAATTTCAAAGGGTTTAAAGACAGGATTACCTTGGATATAGGAACCCCCAGTAATTACGGGTTTCATCCGGAAGTGATCGAAGGGAACTGCATAACCAAAGGAATCATTTACGGCATCAACGGATGTGGGAAATCTAATCTCGGCCTGGCAATCTTTGATATTATTACGCATCTGACGGAGAAGCAGAAGCTTCTTCAGAACTATGATTTTTATCTCAATATGAGCGGACGGAAGTCATTTGCCGAGTTTGAGTATACATTTGTTTTTGACGGACATGAGCTTGTTTACCGATACTTAAAAACTGCTGTGGATACGCTGAGGGAGGAAAGTCTGTCCATTGACGGGAAAGAAGTTATCTATTACGACTTCCTTGCAGGAGATGGTTTTACTTTGCTTGAGGGATCCGATACCTTAAATTCATCGATTAAGAATGACAGCCCGATATCACGCGTGAAATATGTAAGCAGCAATTCGATTTTGACAGATACTATGCAGAATCAGGTATTTAAAAGGTTTATCGACTTTGTCGATCGCATGCTGCTGTTTTATTCTTTAGACAACCGTGGATATGAGGGATTCATGAATGGAAGCGAAGGTATTGCAGAGGGTATTGTAAATGCCGGAAAAGTAAAGGATTTTCAGAAATTCCTTAAAGAGAATGGGATTGACTATGAGTTGTATGAATGCGAGGTGGATGGA
>DFHP01000033.1:20102-32551 GCA_002371335.1 Eubacterium sp. UBA3720 | reverse complement strand
TTCTACCATTTCGAACTGTCAGAAGCAGTGCAGAAAAAGGTAAATGAGATACCGGGTGTGCAGATATTTACAACAACACACAACACAGACCTTATGAGTAATGATCTTCTCAGGCCGGATTGTTATTTCCTGCTGAAGAATAATGACATCAGGCCACTTTCCAACCTCACGGAGAAGGAACTCAGACAGGCTCATAATCTTCAGAAAATGTATAAGGCAGGTGCTTTTAATGGCTGATAAAGACTATAAGGCGTTTATAGTCGAAGGAGAGGCCAGGGAACCACAGATCATTGATAATATCTCGAAAGTGTTCTTTGCTCATGGCAATTTTAAAATCATTACGCTTCCGGCAGGACAGAATATCTATATGCTCTGGAAAAAGCTTAAAGAAGATGATTTTGAAACAGACCTCATTGAAGTTTTGAGGGAAGGCAGCGATGAAATCAAAGAGCAGCTTGCAGACCTTTCGAGAGATGACTTTTCAGAGGTATACCTCTTCTTTGATTATGATACCCATCAAAAGAACCTGAGTAAGGAAGAAGATACTGATGCTGTAGCTCAGATGCTTGCAAGCTTTGATAATGAAACCGATAACGGGAAATTGTACATCAGTTATCCGATGGTGGAGGCGCTAAGAGATTACAAGACTGGTGAATGCGGTGACAGGGTATCATGCTACGTGTCTGCCCGGGACATGAAGAATTATAAAAATATATCCGCACAGCGGTCTCAATACCCGCAATTCAGGGGATACGATTATGATATCTGGAAGGACATCATAGATATCTTCGCCATGAGGATCTCGTGCCTTTTTGGTTTTGCCGAAACACTGAAATATGATCAGTATTCTGAACTGGTGAGTCCGAGTGAGATTTATTCTTTAGAGGCAAAGAAAACACCGGTGCAAGGGGTGTTTGTACTGAGTGCATTTCCAGAATTTTTGGTGGATTACTATGGCACGAGACTTTGGAGAACATGCGTGAGACATAAGACGAATCGAAGAAACCACAAGAAGAATTCCTGTGAGTAATTTATCACAATATCAATATATCTATCAGCAGGCGCTTGCTTAAATGCAGGCGCTTTTCTTTTGCCCGAATACACATCCATGTGATATTCCCCATCACATAAATGTGACGCATCCCTTCCTAAAAACAATCCCCCATTTCATCTAAACTTTTCAGTGTAACAACCACATGGGTTGTTATCTGGATTGCACCATGACAACTGCATAGCATTCTTCAGGCACGACCTTGTGACGAAGAGAGACGTTCACGGCAAATGCAATAATCTCCCACTGCGGGAAGAAGCGGTAGGCCGGTGATAAACGCAGGGCAGCTCCCTGAGCAGCATTGAGGCGTCACAGGATAATGAGACTTCCGTCCGGGATTCCGGGCGGCTCGGTGAGAACCACGGAGGGGTCAGATTCCCATGGATCCGGTAAGCTGCCGGACGGGACATTCAATTATTATTCTGCAGAGCATGATGACATTGAAGTCGCAGTCTATGGTGACAGGGCAGAGATGACAGGGAAGAGCCGCGTGCTGGCTGAAAAGAGATGGCCGGAGGAATGCAATAAAGCAAGGAAAGACTGTTTTCAGATTTTAGCCTGTATTATGCGAGGGCTGTCTTGATTTCTCTGATAACACATGTTATTATTGGTAAGTCTCATCTAACCGGAGGATACATGATGGCACGCATTGCGCAGAACATTCGAGAATTGTTATTAAGCAGCGGGAAAGAACAGTTCCTTGCGTATGGTTTTGAAAAGGCATCACTTAGAACCATCTGCAAAAAAGCCGGGCTTACCACAGGAGCTTTTTATAATCATTTTTCAGGGAAAGAGGACTTGTTCTCTTCCCTTGTGGACCCAATGATCAAGGGGTTTCAGGAAATGTACCAGAGTGTGATTTCGCAGGAACTGGCTGATCTGACAACCGGTGTGGAAAATGAGCTGACTTCTATCACCTATGCAATTAAGCATAAGGATGAGTTTCGCCTTTTGTTTGAATGTTCCAACGGAACGAAATATGAAGGTTTTAAAGAGCATCTGATCCATGAGGTATTTTACCCCGGTTATCAGGAGGTCTTTGACCGCTATGCGGGAAGGCATGTAAATCCCGCTCTTGTTCAGATCATACTGCATATGAAATTTGAAGAGTACATGGAACTCATTTACGGAGGGTATACCATGGAAGAAGTAAAAAAGCTGATTATCCAGCTGGCGGTTTTTTCGGAAGCCGGATTTCACAGACTGCTGGAAGAAGTTAATAAAGAAAGCTGAGAGCCTGATCGCAAACCGATCAGGCTTTTTAAATAACATTATTGCAAAATCGTTATTTGTAAAAAACGGGTAAAACGGCACAGGCCGCTTTTATACAACATCTAAAAAGGAGAAACAAATCATGGCAAGAAAAGAAATTACTCAAACCACACAGCAAAATGACAAGAAGCTGCGTACCAGGGACCTTATTTACGCAGGCGCATTCGGCGCGGTTTATATTGTGCTGATGCTCATCGTCGTACTGGGCACCAGTGCAATTCCGGTTCTGTACATCCTCGCTCCGTTTACGGTTGGCGTTGTCTGTGCAACTGTTTATGAGCTCTGCGTCCTCAAGGTTCACAAGTTTGGCCCGGCACTGATTCTCGGCGTGCTGTTTGCCCTCGTTGCCTGCTCCGGCAATGTGCTGGGTATGGTACTGGCTGTGCTTGCCTCTGTGGCCGCAGAACTGATTATCATGGCAGGTAAATACAAATCCAGGAAGATGTTTCTGCTGTCCTTCCTGGCGTTCAATCTGAACATGGTCTGCCCATATACCATGCTTTATTTCCATCGCGATGAGTTCATGGCGCGTTCCGTCAGCTTTTATGGTCAGGCTTTTGCCGATGAGCTGGCCAAATATGCCATTAATGGTCTTGCTTTTATCCAGATCGCCCTGGCGCTGATCGGTGCCGGTATCGGCGTGCTGATCGCCTCAAAGCTCATCAGGAAGCACTTTGAGAAAGCCGGCATCGTATAATTATGGACTTCAATATTTACGGGGATGACTCCAAAGCGCTCATCCGCTTTGATCCCAGAACGAAATTATTTATCTTTCTCTCCTGCGGCGTGACAAGTCTCTATACCTACAGCGGATTGTATATCCTGCTGTTCGCAGGAGCAGTCTGCGCTGTTCTGGCACTGAGCGGAAAGCCCTGGATGGCATTAAAGGCTTTCCTGCTCTTTGCTGTCGCTCTGTATATCAAGGAAGCGGTGGATCACACGGGCAGCCTGGCTCCTGTGGTGGTGCTGATCGTATCTGTTTTGAGCACGATCATCCTCTATTCGCTGCCTACGATCCTCAGCATTTTGCTGATCGTGCAGACGACCCGGATCAGCCAGTTCCTCTCTGCCCTGACGGCTATGCATCTGCCGGTTAAGGCGGTGATTCCTGTTGCCATGCTCTTTCGCTTTATTCCGACCGTACAGGACGAGTGGAACGGTATCCGGAAAGCCATGGCCTTTCGCGGTATTTCGCTGAGTTTTGGCTCCGTGCTGAGCCATCCGGGAAAGACCATCGAATATGTGCTGGTGCCGCTGCTGTTCTCCACCATCGGCGTGATGGAGGAGCTGGCTGCTGCCGCGCTGGCACGGGGCATGGACATTGATGTGAAACGCAGCTCTTATGAGGAGGTGCGGCTGCGGGCAGCAGATTATATTACAATGCTGCTGTTTACGGCACTGAGCGCGGCTATTGTTATGCTGGTCACGAAAAAGGGGGCGGCGGGCGTATGATCGAATTCAGAAATGTGAGCTTCCATTATGGCGGCGAAAACGGAACCGGAGAGGGCGTGGACAACCTGGATCTCACCATCCGAAGCGGTGAGGTCGTGGTACTCTGCGGCGCCTCTGGCTGCGGCAAGACAACGGTTACCCGGCTGATCAATGGCCTGGCCCCTCACTTTTTTCCCGGCGAGCTTTTGGGGGAAGTATGGGTGGACGATCTGTGCGTCTCTGCCGCGCCTCTTTCCGAGACAAGCAGGAAGGTCGGCAGCGTCTTCCAGAACCCCAAGAGCCAGTTTTTCAATGTGGACTCTACCGGTGAGCTGGTTTTCGGCTGCGAAAATCAGGGTATGGCGCGTGAAGAAATACGCCGCCGTTTGGATAAAACAGTCGAAGATATGAAGCTCTCCAACCTGCTGGGACGCAACATCTTTGAGCTCTCCGGCGGAGAAAAGCAGCAGATTGCCTGCGGCGGTGTCTATACTGCCCAACCGGAGGTTTACGTGCTGGATGAGCCCTCATCCAATCTGGACAAAAAGGCTGTCACCCGCCTGCACGAGACGCTCTGCCGCATTAGGAATGCGGGAAAAACCATTGTCCTGTCCGAGCATCGGATCTACTATCTCATGGATCTGGCCGACCGCTTTCTCTATCTGGACGACGGGATCATTACCCGAAGCTTCACGCCGGATGAACTGCGTGCCCTGTCTGACAGTGAGCTGGCGGCGCTGGGACTTCGATGCACCGATCTGCGTACTCTGGCGAAAAGCCGGCTGACCGGGAAGATTCCCCAGCGCGGATCCGGACCTTCCGGGCACGGCGGGAAGCCTGCTCTTGAAACTGTGGACCTGAGCTGCAACCGGGGCAATCATCAGATTCTGGACATCGATCGCATGAGTTTTCCGAAGCATGGCATTATCGCCATGATCGGGGACAACGGCTGCGGAAAGTCCACGCTGACAGAATCTCTCTGCGGCGTGATCCCCGCAAACGGCAGTGTGGCCTTTGACGGAACTTATCTGACGGATAAAGAACGTGCGCGGCGAAGCTATCTCGTCATGCAGGATGTAAACCGCCAGCTATTCTCTGACAGTGTGATCGAAGAGGTCATGCTGGGCGGCACGGTCTCCCGGGAGGAGGCAGTGCAGATGCTTGACAGACTTGGCCTCGGGGAGCAGCTTGAGCGACATCCGGCATCTCTGTCCGGCGGGCAGAAGCAGCGCGTGGCGATCGCCTCCGCCCTCTGCGCGGGGAAAGAGATCCTTTTTTACGATGAGCCGACCTCCGGGCTGGACCGGGGCGGCATGGAGCGTTTCGGGATGCTGCTGCGGCAGATGCAGGACAATGTGACATCCGTCATCATTACCCACGATCCGGAGCTGATCCTGCAGTGCTGTACCCATATCCTTCATGTGGAAAACGGGCGTATTCTCAGCTTCTATCCCCTCGACGATGAAGGGGTGGCTCGCATGCGCTGGTATTTCCTCTCCGAGAGCGGGGAAAGAACCTCCAAACGCCGTGAAAAGCTCGGCATGTTCAGCAAGGTCCTGCAATACACAGGGCGATTCCGAAAATTCACCTACTGGGCTGTCGCTTTTATGATCGCGGGAGCTCTCTGCAGTGCGGTACCCTATCTCGGTGTTTTCGGTCTGATCGACCGGCTGCTGCAGGGGAAAGAGATGAGCCTTTCCTCTGCCCTTCCGATGATTTTGACTGTGCTGCTTTTCGGCGTCCTCTATGCGGTCACCTATACCGTCGGACTTCAATTCAGTCACCGCGCGGCCTATCATACACTGGAAAACCTCCGGGTGAGCTTACAGGAGAAGCTGGAGCAGCAGCCCCTTGGAAATGTGCAGGAACTGGGCACCGGCGCGGTAAAAAAGCTCTTTAATGATGATATCGAATCCATCGAGCTGATGCTGGCCCATGTGATCCCGGAAGGAATTGCCAATCTCACGGTACCCGCTGTGATCCTGCTGGTGCTGGTGGCGGTTGACTGGCAGATGGCACTGCTGACGGTGATCCTGCTCGGCTTCGGCTTTGCTGCCTCCCGGCAGATGTACTCGGTGGGCATGGACCGTATGGGCAGCTATTTTGCCGCGTCCAAGCGTCTTAACAATACCATCATCGAATACGTCTCCGGTATGGAGGTCGTTCGTGTGTTCAACAGGCAGGGAGAATCCGGCCGGCGCTTTGAAGAGGCTGTGAGCGGCTACCGGGATTTTGCCCTGGCCTGGTACAGGGTCTGCTGGCCCTGGATGGCACTGTACGGGAGCCTCTTTTCCAATGTGGTACTCTATTCGCTGCCGTTTGGCGCACTGATGGTGGTGCTGGGCGTTATGCCGCTGAGTCGTTATGCCCTGGCGCTGTGTCTGAGCTTTGCCGTGGGGCCGATGCTGATGCGGACTCTCGCCCTGATCGGTGCGATCCCACAGGTGAACTTCAAGATACAGGCGCTGGAAAAGGCGCTGGACCGTCCTACGCTTAAGAGCGGAAAGGCGGCTTTTACAGGAACCGGTCACAGTGTCCGGTTTGAGCAGGTGCGTTTTGCCTATAAGAGCGATGAGGTATTAAAGGGCGTCTCCTTTACGGCACCGGAGGGACAGATGACCGCTCTGGTTGGCGAATCCGGCAGCGGCAAAAGCACGATCGCAAGGCTCCTGAGTCATTATTATGACGTAAGTGCGGGGGAGATCACAATTGGCGGGCAAAGCCTGCGGAACATGAGCCTTAACGCCCTTAACCGCGAGGTGGCCTATGTCTCTCAGGAACTGTTTTTGTTCAACAGAAGTATTCTGGAAAACATCCGCGTGGGAAAGCCGGACGCCACCGATGAAGAGGTGAAAGAGGCGGCGAGGCTGGCACAGTGCGAGGACTTTATTCTTCAGCTCCCTGAAGGATACGATACCCCTGCGGGGCTTGCCGGAAGCAAGCTGTCCGGCGGACAGAGGCAGCGCATTGCCTTTGCCCGCGTACTCCTGAAAGATGCGCCGATTATCGTGCTGGATGAGGCCACGGCCTTTATCGATCCGGAGAACGAGCAAAAGATGAATACGGCCATTGCAGGAATTATCCGGGGTAAGACCGTGCTGGTCATCGCTCATAAGCTCTCGTCTATCGTCGGAGCGGATCAGATCATCGTGCTGCGCCAGGGGAAGATTGCTGCAAAGGGCACTCATGATGAGCTGCTGCAGGAAAGCGATGACTATCGCAAATTATGGATGGCATCGGAGGCCAGCCGGGGATGGATGTTGAAGGGAGGCGAATCAGCATGATTGGAATGGTACATCGTATTCTGAAGTTCTGCGGCGGACATTTCGCTTTAAAGATCCGCATTGCCTATCTGTTTTCCTTTTTGAAATCCATCTGCCAGAACGCGCCGATCTTCGTTGCGGTATGGATGATGCGGAAACTGATGGATGGGACGGCAGATGCAGCCACATGCTGTCTGTCTGCAGCGGTTTTGCTCTTCTTTCTGGTGCTTGGAACCATTTTTCAGAACATGGCAGACCGTTTCCAGTCCGCCACGGGCTATGAGGTCTTTGCCGAGAAGCGTAAGGACTTTGCGGCGCATCTCCGCCGGCTGCCAATGGGTTATTTTACGGCAGGAAATCTGGGGCGGATCAGCTCTATCCTCTCTGCGGATATGGTGTTCATTGAAGAGAACAGCATGAACATTGTCGCTGAAGTGGTGAGCGACAGCTTCGCCCAGCTGGTGCTGACGGCGTTTCTGTTTTCGCTGCATCCCTGGCTGGGACTGGCGGCGCTCTGCACCGAACTGATCGCTGTCTGCATCGCCCATCCCATGAACCGGGAGTCCATGCGAAACTCCGCTGCCCGGCAGCAGGCCATTGAGGACCTGACCGGCGCGGTGATCGAATACACCGAGGGACTTGGTGTTTCCAAAAGCTTCTGCCTGACTGGCGAAAGCGCTGGGCAGCTGCGGCAGAGTTTTGCCAAAAGCAGGGATGCCAACCTTACCTTCGAGCGTCAGCATACACCATGGGAGCGGGCGCTCCAGATCGTATATGCGGTCGGAACGGCGGGGATCCTTTCCCTCGCTGTCTGGCTGGCCGGCCGGGGCCTGCTGGATAGCGCCGGCTTTGTGGGTGTAATGCTGTTCCTTCTGAACATTTTTGCACCGATCAGGCACCTGTTCCAGCTGGATTCACGGCTGACGATCATGGAAAACTGTCTGGATCGGCTGGATGCAGTTTTTGCGGAAAAAACTCTGCCCATGGAAGGATCAAAAGATCTGCCCGGGATGGCGGAACCTGAGATTCAATTTGACCATGTGACATTTGCCTATGGGAAAGAGACGATCCTGCATGACATCTCTTTCGCCGCCGGCCGGGGACAGATGATCGCCCTGGTGGGTGAGTCCGGCAGCGGCAAGACCACGATTGCCAATCTGCTGGCGAGGTTTTGGGATGTACAGGAAGGCGAAGTGAAGCTGCGGGGCATTAACGTGAAAGATCTGCCCATGGAGACGCTGATGTCACAGATCAGTATGGTGTTTCAGAAAGTCTATCTCTTTGAGGATACGATCTTTAACAACATCGCGATGGGGAGGCCGGAAGCATCTTATGAAGAAGTTGCAGAGGCGGCAAAGAAGGCCCGCTGCTATGATTTCATCATACGTCTGCCCTACGGCTTTGATACCATCGTGGGCGAGGGCGGCGCCAGTCTCTCCGGGGGTGAGGCACAGCGAATTTCCATCGCCCGCTGTATCCTGAAGGATGCGCCGGTCATCATTCTCGACGAGGCAACAGCAAGCGTGGATGCGGATAATGAGTTCTATATCCAGCAGGCTATGAGCGAACTTTGCCGAAACAAGACTGTGCTGGTCATTGCCCACCGGCTGAACACGATCCGCGGTGCAGACAGGATCCTGGTGCTGGACAAGGGAAGGATCATCGAAGAGGGCAGCCACGAGGGACTGATGACGAAAGACGGCTCATACCGCCACATGGTTGAGCTGCAGGAGCAGATGAAAAGCTGGAACTGGGAGGCGGGCGCATGAGAAAGAATACCTGTAGGATGGCCGGCCTGCTGACGATGTTGATCAGCGTCTTCTTTTTAATCGGGGGGCTGTATCTGGGAAGTGCCGGATTACCGGACTTTGTTGCTCCGTCCTGCCTTGCCGCAGGGTTGATTCTGCTGGCAGCCGGCGTTGTATTTTACCGTGTAATCAAGAGCGACTGATCATCAAAAATACGGGAAGAGCAAATAAGTAAATATGTTTTGCAATCGGACTGCGGCCCGGCAATGCTTTTTCTAATGGGAAAGCGCTGCCGGGCCTGTTTACGGTGGATTGAAATTTCTGCATAGATTTCCGGTGTTTCTTGACGCAAAATCAGAGGGCATCGCTTCGTAAGATTGTTTCCGATGCAGGATTTACATTAGGAGCATTTTACGGTTATTACGATTCTAAGGAAGAACAGTTCCTTGCGTATGGTTTTGAAAGGCATCGCTGACAGCCGCACTTCATAGCTTACTGCAGCAGTTTTACCCCGCTGTCTTCCCCCCCTGAAGAGTTGCGGGACTATGCAGGATAAGATATAATAATTTTTAATATTTAAAAACCCATCTGGTGCACTGGCTCTGCGGGGAAATCCCGCGCACCGTAATTGTTTCATGTGCCGGCACATGGACCGGCATAACAGACGGAAAGGAATGAGGGAAGGAAATGAGAAACAGACAAAACAGATTTTTGCTGAATTGCATGTACCTCAATCAGACTTCAATGGGAATCTATCTGCTGCTCATAGGAGCGGTACTGCCTATGATCCGGGCAGAGTACGGCCTGAGCTATAAGCTCAGCGGCATCATGATGGGCGTGCAGTCATGCGGCTATTTTCTGGCCGGCCTGGCGGCTCCTCTCTTGCCCGGGCTGTTCGGCATAAAAAAGACCTATCTGGTCCTTGTCAATCTTGCAATGATCGGGCTTGGACTGATCATATTTACAGGCAATCCCGTTCTCCTTCTCTGTGCTATGCTTCTGACCGGAATCAGCAAGGGATCCTGCGGGAATTACAACAATTCAATCGTCAGCAATCTTACCGGAAATGATGCTTCCAGTCTCAATTTCCTGCAGGCCTGTTTTGCCATCGGCGCCTGTATCGCTCCCCTGATTGCCTTAATCTGCGGTCATTCCTGGAGAATGGCTTTGCTGACAGAGATTGTGATCGGTATTTCCATCCTGGGCTGCTGCCTTGGCATGAAGATTGGGAAAGAGGCTTATCCTGCATCTGTGAACAAATCCGGTCTGGATTTTGGGTTTTTCCGCAGTAAGGTCTTCTGGATCTGTGCCGCCTTTCTCTCCTGCTACCTGGCAATCGAAGCCTGCATCATGGGATTTCTCGTCACATACTATGTCGATACAGGCCTTGTCTCTGAGGAAAAGGCCCAGATGCTTTCCATCCTGCTATGGGCAGCAGTACTTGCCGGCAGACTTGCCTGCTCCGCTCTCAGTCGTAAATACCGGCCCGTGCATATGCTTCTGGTCATGTCCATCGGTGTGACTGTCAGCTTCCTTCTATTTATATTCGGAGGCTCTATCCTCCCTGTGACAATCGGTTCTGTCGGACTGGGCCTCTTTATGGCCGGTATGTACGGCACAGCCATCGGCGATGTCGGCGACCTGTTCGAGAAATACTCCATGAGCATGGGAATGCTGATCGTCATTCCCGGAATTGTGTCTACACTGATGCCCAGTCTCATCGGAATCCTGGCGGATCTATGGGATATCCGAAGAGGCATGATGGCGATCTTTGCGCTGATCATTCTGCTTCTGGCCGTTACTGTTGTGGATCTGCGGGGGCAACGATCATCCCGGCCCGGAATGTGATCCGACCGGCCAGGCCAATGCATGCCTCTTTCTTATCCTTTTATCGCTGTGTACGGCGTTCCCGCATTTGCTGCTGTAAAAAATATCACACTTTCATCAAAATCATCGAAAAAGATAAAAACGAAGCCGACCGGCTTCGTTTTTTTAATGAACCGAAAGTCTGGACAAATAATAAATCATTATATAAACATCACAAATATTGCCATATTAATTTTAACTAACGTTGCTATAGTATGAAAAATATGAGGATGCAAGCCTCATTAAGCCCCAAAAAAACCAGTGAAAGATAAGGAGGAAAAGTTTATGTTTGGAAATCCCTTTTCAGCAAATGTGGAAAGAAAAATGACAAAGAAAGAACTTGTACAGGCAATTCGGGCTGATCTGGCTGGTGAGTTAGAGGCTATCTATGGTTATGATGCTCATGTCCAGGCAACAGATGATCCCGTGGCAAAGGCTGTTCTTTCTGATATACGCGATGAAGAACGGGCACATATGGGCGAGCTTCTGACACTGCTTAAATATCTGGATCCGGAAGAAGGCGTTCAGTATAAAGCCGGTGAGCAGGAAGTTTTGGAAGAACTGAAGGAACTCGGAATTACTGCCGGAGAACCCTCAGAGTCATTCAATGAAGGAACTGATGATCCCAGTACAATAGGAAGCCTTAAGGAGTAAAATGATATGATGAAATATTTAATGCGGGATGATATTGATTTTACAAAAGAGCAATGGTCAGAAATAGACAAAGTGGTTAATAACACCGCAAGTTCAATTTTAACAGGAAGGAGATTTCTGGATCTTTATGGGCCGCTCGGCGCAGGAATTATGTCGATTGATGACGGAGACGGATCTGTGAAAACCCTTTCTGATATTCATGCAGACTTTACGATCGAATGGAAAGAAATCGAGAATGCAAAGCGGCTTAACATACCGCTTTCTCTTTCACAGGCTGCAAAGGCAGCAAGCAGATGTGCACTTCAGGAAGATAAAACGATCTTACTTGGTGATTCCCAAACCGGTAGTGAAGGGATTCTGAGTGCCGGTGGAACAAAAAAGATAAAAATGAAGAACTGGAAAGAAGGGGAAAATGCTTTTTCAGACATTTCCATGGGAATGCAGGAAATGCTGGAAGCAGGCGTCTATGGATCGAAAGTTCTTATTGTGAGTCCTGATATATATGTGGAACTTTCCAGAATACAGCCGGGAACCGGCGTTTTAGAAAGTAAACGAATCTGTGAATTGATTGACGGAAAAATATACCAGAGTCCTGTAATGCCGAAACAGACAGCCGCACTGATCACTACAGGCGTTCAAAACATAGATTTGGCGATAGGACAGGATATGGTTACCGGGTACCTCGGTGCAACGGATTTAAATCATGATTTCCGGATTCTTGAAACAATACTTCTAAGAATCAAAAACAAGAATGCTATCGTCATATATGAAAATGATTAAAAAGACAGGAAGCCAGAGGAGCGATCAACATTAATTTGTTGGTCGCTTTTCTTCTGTCATAAGAAATTTCGTCAATTTCCTGTGAAACGAAACCCTCCGGCGGGTGCACTTTCTAAGGGGTGAAAGTCCCCGATCCGCCCGCTAGTGGGAAGGATGCAGCCAGAGGCAAGGACGCCGTCGCGAGGCGCGGGTCTGAAGGAAGCCCGAGGCAAAGCACTGGCCTGACGAAGAGGAATCCCGGATAGGCTGTAAAGCGTGGATGAGGCTGCAAAAAAGCTAAAATCCAATAACTGCACGGAACGCCAGCAGTAAACGGGGCAGGCCTCTTTTTTGATTTTCTGGCTATACAGATGACAGATCATACGATAGAATATCTTATGTAAA
>DFHP01000033.1:10800-19980 GCA_002371335.1 Eubacterium sp. UBA3720 | reverse complement strand
AGATGTAAAAGTTAAATGTCTGGAAGAACATAAGACACAGGCGGATATTATGAGTGTCAGAAATGTTTTGACCGACATGTTCCTACTTACTGGCAGACCATTCTTGCGCCGCATAGCGGAAGAACAAGATACATGAAATGCCCGGCATGTGGTAAGTGGAGTTGTCAGAAGAAAGTCCTTACAAAGGAGGTACCGGTTGATGACAACGCAGACAAGTAAAAAACAATTTACGGTATTTATGATTGGAGCTTTTGCTCTCGGATGGATTTTACAGATCATTGCAAGTATCTTTGCAAACATGGGAGATAATACGGCTTTTAGAGTTATTATGGCAGTTTGCATGTATATGCCGCTTCTCGCTGTACTGATAGCGAGAATCCCACTTAAAGGTATGGGATTTATCCCTCATTTGAAGGGAAAGATCGGATACGTTTTCTTCTCATTGTGGATGCCTGCGGTGCTCAGCATCATAGGTGGGGTAATGTTCTTTGTGATCTTTCCAAATGCGTATGATGGTGAGTTTGAGACAATGCGAAGTCTCATGCAAGAAGCGGGGGCTCTTAAACAGTTGGAAGCACAGGGACTTACGATTAAATCCTATCTGGTAATCAGCACGATTCAAGCTGTTACTATAGCACCTTTTCTTAATATGCTATTTGCGTTGGGAGAAGAGATTGGATGGCGGGGGGCTATGTACCCGTATCTTAAGGAAAAACTTGGCGTCACGAAAGGGCGTATTGTCGGAGGCACAATCTGGGGATGCTGGCACTGGCCGGTTATGATCCTTGCAGGTTATGAATACGGCAAAGAGTACCTTGGCGCGCCGATACTTGGACCAATCATATTTTGTCTTTCTACCGCTGCAATGGGTATTTTGCTTGACTATGTATATGAAAAGACAGGTACAATATGGACGCCGTCTCTGATGCATGGAGCAATAAACGCATTTACCATATTTGCTTATATTGCGAAGCCTGAATATGCAGACAAGGCGATTCTCGGACCTGCATATATCGGCATTATAAGTATGATTCCGGTGATCGCTCTGGCAGGTATCATTTGTTTAAAGAAGACAAGAACTGAAAGGGCAACAAATAAGCGATAAGTTATTCCGGAAGTTAATCACACAAATTCTCATTTACCGAAGCAAAGGGATGACGCACTTATCTAACACCAGATTGTTGATTTCATGACGATTTCCTAACTGGCAAAAGAAAAGCCGGTCTTCTTCATCTATACGCATGGGGCGTCGAAAGGCGATTTCCTGAAAGGAATTCGCGCTGTCACGCAGAAAAAGAACTGTCCTGAGATTGGAGAATACCGCTGTCAGGGATATGACACTTTTGGACCGTTTAAGCTGGTGGGCGGCCTCGCCAAAGGACACCCGACGGAGGATGGACCCGGAAGGCTGTAGAGTTTTATAAGCGTCTGGAATGATAACAGATGGTATCAGAAAGTTTTGAATACATTTTTATCGGGACGGAAATTTCCGGTAAGACACATCGGAGGTGAACACATGAAAAAAGGACTTGTTATTATCGCGGCAGCGGTTCTCCTTCTGCTTACGGCCTGCTCATCCGGAGGCCGGAACATGGACGGCGAAGACACGGTTCGCAGTTATACGCAGATCTCGCAGGAAGAAGCAAAGCAGATGATGGAGCAGGACAGCACGCACATCGTCGTAGATGTGCGGACACAGGAGGAGTATGACTCCGGCCATATTCCCGGCGCCATCTGCATTCCGAATGAGAGCATTGGGAAGGAGCAGCCGGAGGAACTCCCGGACCTTGACCAGGTCATTCTTATTTACTGCCGGAGTGGGAACCGCAGCAAGCAGGCGGCTCAGAAGCTTTTTGATATGGGATATACCAACATCTATGAGTTCGGCGGGATCAATGACTGGACCGGTGAAGTCGTTACGGAGACGCCGGATGCAGATACTTCACAGGAAAGTGAGCCGGAAATGCAGATAACAGACGAGGAGAAAAGAGATATGAAGCTGAAGATCGGAGAGGCTGAAGTCCCGGTGATCTGGGAAGAAAATGATTCCGTAGATGCATTAAGGGAGATTATCAAAGAAGAACCATTGACTATACAGATGTCCATGTATGGCGGCTTCGAGCAGGTAGGCCCGATCGGGCAGGATATCGTAAGTGACGATGTGCAGACCACGACAGAAGCCGGCGATATCGTTCTATATTCCGGAGATCAGATTGTTATCTTCTACGGGTCCAATGCCTGGGCTTATACACGGCTCGGCCATGTGAATCTGTCGGAAAGAGAGTTGACGGAGCTTCTTGGCAGTGGAGATGTCGTACTGACATTGATGGAGGATTGATCATGCGTGTTCTTCCGGGGGCATCTGTTTCCGTGCCGGCGCCAATGTGGTTGAATGACCCGTCAGGAAAGGTGTATTATGATACAAAACCTTTTTGGAGGGACAAATGGAATCAAAAGAAAAAACGGCACATATCCATATCGAAATTATTGACGCCTCCACTTTTGAACTGCAGTTCTGTTCGGATTTCCTGATGATTTACGGCCTGCGGGGCGAAACGGAAATCATTGTGCGAAAAAAAAGATATGTCCTGGAGAAAGGCGGATTATTAAACATCACACCATTCCTTCGCTTTGAAATCCGTTGTGCTTCCGACAGCAGTGTTGCCGTAATGCATGTGCCTCAGGATATTCTGCACATTGTGGATGCAGGCAGCAGGCTTCCCTATGTGCATTGCTACAGCCGTGACAGCGCACCGGGAACGCATAAGGAATTCGATGCGATCCGGGCAAATTACGCGCAGATTTTCCAACTCTGTTTTCAGCATTCTGACGCGGGAAATATTCGTGCCATTTCGTATCTCTCGCAGATGCTCGGAAATCTGACTGCACATTTTCTCTCTTCAGAAGCACCGGAGAAAACGCGAAATGACAGAGATACCTATGAGCGGTGCGATCGGATCCTGCGCTCTATTCATAGAAACTGGCGTGAGGATATTTCGATCGAAAAAATTGCTGCGGACGAGTTTGTTTCTGTCGGATATCTTTCCCGCTTTTTCAAGAAAAACATGGGAGTCACTCTTTCAGAATATCTCATTGATCTGCGCCTCCGGAACGCGGTCAGAGATGTAGTGACCACAGATGACACTATCACACAGATTGCGCTTCGCAACGGATTCAAGAACACCAATTCCTTTATTCATTATTTTAAACTGCGCTTTGACAGGACGCCGAAACAGTTCCGCAACAGCCATGCAGCGAAGCCGAATCAGCAGGATCCCGGACATTTGATTTCGGGGGACAGCGGAGTTCAGGAATTGCTGGACTATATTCCCATGCAGGATCTGCGGGAACAGTTCCCGGAGGTGTCGATAGATAATCGCAGCATTCTGATTGATGCAGGGAAAAGGGGCCGCAGTCTCAGGCACACCTGGAAACGGCTGTTAAATATTGGATATGCCCGGGACGGACTAAGCGCGGAAGTGCAGGATCAGATCCGCAAGGTGCAGAAGGAGATCGGATTTGAATATGTCCGGTTTCACGGAATTCTGGATGATGATATGCATGTTTATTTCGAGAACGAGGAAGGCCGGATGCATCTGGATTTTGCAAGGATCGACCTTTTGCTTGATTTTATGATTTCCGCAGGGCTGAAACTCTACATCGAATTCAGCTATATGCCGCGGGCGCTGGCCGCAAAACCGACCAATACATTTGACATGGAAGTACATATTTCTTCTTTTAAGCGGGAAGAAAACTGGCGGGCGCTGATCGGTGGTCTTCTGCAGCACTTCATCGAACGTTATGGTCGGAAAGAGGTGCTCTCCTGGAAGTTCTCCACGATCGATATCAACAGTGTAGCGGCAGGCATTATGCCGATGGATGAATATCTGAAGCTCTATCACACGACATATTCGTGTGTGAAAGAAACAGACCGCAGATTTTCGTTCGGAGGACCTGGCGGCTTTGTGTTCAATGTCTGGAACAGAACGATTCTAAGTTCCTTTTTTGACTATGTAAAAGAAAACCGGTGCGTTCCGGACTTTATCTGCACGCAGTGCTTTCCGCACGGTTCCGTTGATATAGATCAGGACTTTTGGAAATTTACATTGTCCCAGTCTTCATCGCCTGCTGTGCTCAGCGAAGATGTTCACTATGTGAAAACGGCACTGGCTCATTACCGGAAGCTTCTGAATGAAAAAAATCTTTCTGACCTGAAAATATGGATAGAGGAGTGGAATTCCACGATCTGGCAGCGGGATCTCTCCGGAGACACCTGCTACAAAGCAGCATGGCTGACAAAGAACATTTGTGAAAATTATGATGATGCGGAAGCATTCGGGTATTGGGCTTTTACCGACTTTTTTGAAGAGATATCGGATTTTGGAAGTGTTTATCATGGAGGATACGGTCTTTTCACATACAATGGCATTCCTAAAAGCGGCTGGCACGCAATGCGCTTTCTGAATATGCTCGGAGATGTAAAAGTGTCCGGCGGAGAGGGATGGATGGCGACGAAAAATGAACAGGGAATCCAGCTGCTCATAGATCACTATTGTCATTACGACGGACTTTATTGCCTTCGCTATCGTAAACTGACGGATCCGGAGAAGGCCTATTCCGTCTTTTCCGAGGACGTCACGCACAGATTCAATATCACGATCGAAGGTCTGGAAAAAGGAAAATACGAAGTGCGCCGCTATAAGATCACCAGGGAATATGGTTCCTCCTTCGACAACTGGATCGCGATGGGCAAGCCGCCATATCTGAAGGCTGAGGAGAAGCAGTATCTGGAGCGTGTGTCACAACCGAAGTATGAGGTAGAAACTGTTGAGATCGAATCGCGTTATATAACGGAAAGTGTATTAAAACCACATGAAGTGCAGATCATCATTCTGAAAATACTGAATTAATGACCAAATAATATTAAAAAAATAATCTTTTACAACCTGCTACAAAGCCATAAACAATTAACAGGATAATTATCAGGATAAACTGACCGCTCCGCCGATATACGGGTGGAGCGGTCTTTGTTATGCTGATATCGTAAAAAAACATAGTAACCTTGTGGAGGGAGAAAGGAAAAGATTATGACAGATAAAATGGATCCTCATGCACCGTCTTCAACGAAGACAAACATACTGTTCGCGATGAGTGAATTCGCGACAAATCCGATGGCTACGATTCTGATGGCACTGCTGATGTATTTCTACACCGATGTCATTGGTATCAGTCCTGCAGTTGTAGGTACAATTCTTCTGGTTTCCCGCTGTATGGATGGAATCAGTGATCTCGTCGCAGGAAATATTGTAGATCACACAAAGAGCAAGGCAGGTGTTTGCCGCCCGTGGTATCTGCGCATGGCAATTCCGTTCGCTCTGGCCTTTATCATTCTGTTTACAGTGCCGAATTGGGGGCCTGCCGGAAAAGCAGCCTATATTTTCATCTCTTACAATCTGGCGTCAACAGTTGCATATACGCTTGTCAATGCTGCAATGGCAGCCTATCCGACATTTCTGACGAAGGACAGAGCCAGCCGTTCCATCATGTCAACGATGCGCCTTTTTGTAGCATGCGCTACGCAGATCGTCCTGATGATGTTTGCCCTTCGCTGGGTTCAGGCGCTTGGCGGCGATCAGGCGGCATGGATCAAGTTCGCTGCCATTCTCGGCGCCATTGCTGCAGCCGTTATGGTTTTCATCTATGCCAATACAAGAGAGCTGGCTGACGGAAGTGACGAGGTAAGGGAGACGGTTTCCTTCCTGACAGGCGTGAAGGCTCTGCTTAAGAACAAGTACTGGTTTATGCTTATCTTTACGTTCTTCCTTGGCGTGATCGTTCAGGTTTGTACTCTGACAGACGGCGTATACTATGCAAAATATGTGTTGAATGATCTGAATATGCAGGCAAACCTGACGCTTTACTTTCTGGTGCCAAACCTGCTTCCTATGCTGGTTTTGCCGACACTGTTTAAGAAGGGCTTTTCAAAGAGGAACCTGTGCATTTTCGGAGCGGTTCTCCTTCTGATCGGAACAGGTATCGGGGTTGCTTTCCCAGCCGGCAGCGGTTTTATCGTCGGTCTGGCTCTCCGTGGAATCGGTTATGGTCTGAATGCCTGCTGCCAGGCGGCAATGGTATTTGAGACGGTTGTTTATGGTGAGTGGAGAACAGGCATCAATATCCCTGCAATGACTCAGACCGCAACAGCTGCCGCACAGAAGCTCGGAAGCGGCATCGGAGCTGCTCTCCTTGGCTTTGTAATGAGCGCGGCAGGCTATGACGGCATGGCTGAAGTGCAGCCGGCTGCCACGGTACATGCAATCAATGTTATCTACATGATCGTTCCTGCAGTGGTGGCGCTGATCTGGATCGTATGCTTCTACTTCTACAAACTGGATAAAGATTATCCCCGCTACGTCGAAGAGCTTGAAGCACGTAAAGCACAGAAGACAACTGAGGCGGTGCAGGTATGAATGGATCATGGAAAAATCTAAATACTGTATTGAGAAGATTTGTCGATGAACAGACCGTGTTCGGCTGCGGCATTCGGATCTATCATGAAGGAGAGTTCATTTACGAACAATGTTATGGTTCGGCAGCAGCGGACGGCAGGCGGCCGTACACTGCAGACACAAGACTGCGCCTGCATTCCATGACAAAGAATTTTACGTGTGCTGCATTCATGACACTTTATGATAAAGGGACGTTCGCCTTAAAGGATCCGATCGCGGAGTATCTTCCGGAATTTAAAGACCCGATGGTATGCGTCTCCGGGAGCGACATCGCCGATGTGGTACCGGCAAAAAGTCCGATTACGATCCGTCAGCTTCTTTCCATGCGGTCCGGTATCCCTTATCACTCATTTTTTGAGGATCCGGCAGTCGGCCCGGTTCAAAAAGAACTCAGAAAGATCGTACTGGAAATGGAAAGGCGGTATCGTGAAGGCCAGAAAAACACATTGGCGGACTATGTAAAGAGAATCGCTTCTGTGCCGCTGTGTTTTCACCCGGGTGAGCACTGGCAATACGGGCTGTCACTCACTGTGATCGGAAGGCTGATCGAAGTGCTGAGCGGTAAAAGCTACACGGAATATATGAAAGAAGTGGTCTGGGAACCGCTGGGACTTACTCACACCTGCTTTGCTAATGATCTGACGCAGGAGGATGAAATCGCTGAGATGAAGGTCTCGGCAGAGTTGATTGAACCGTTTGGTCTTTCTCCGGATCCCTGTGCGTTCCCTTCCGGGCGCACGGATGCATTCGGCACAAAAGAGGATATCCTTCCGGGGACCGGATTTGGGATCGCGCTTCCATGCGGCGGAATGTGTTCGACGCTTAAAGATATGAGTGAACTGTTCGCGATGTTCGCTGATTACGGAGAGTATAAGGGCAGGCGGATCCTGGGCAGAAGAACGATCGATCTGATGCGCGAGAATCAGTTAAATGAAGAACAGTTAAAGGAGATCGCAGCTGAAGAATCAAATTGGGGTTTTGGTTATGGATTAGGATTCCGGACATTTATGGACGCAAAGAAAGCCGGCATGTATTTGCCGAAAGGCAGTTTCGGCTGGGATGGCGCTTCAGGCAACTACGGACTTGCCAGCCCGGATAAGAGATTTGCCTTTGTTTTTTCGGAACAGAGCCTGCCGCACCATATTTACTACACAATACCGCGCGTTGTCGCGGCAATGAATGCTGACTTAAATCTTTAAAGTGCAGATGCACAGGATTTGATAAACACCAGCCGGATCTGACGCGAATCGAACAGGAAAATGGAGGAATAAGCCGTGATCAGTAAAAAAGCCGAAGAACTCATGGAACAGCTTAGAAAAACTTATGTACCGATCGTAGACTGGGAACAGATAAACTGGGAACAGTTTCGGGCAGATATTGAGGCAATGGTCCCCGACGGGCCTTACCCAAAAGGAATCACGTTCCAAAGTGACGTGATTGGCGGCGTCGATGTAGAGTGGACATCCGTTGAAGGCGCATCTGAAAAAATAATTGTTCACTTTCATGGAGGTGGTATGTGTATGGGCAGTGCGTCTGTGGACCGGTTTATGCTCAGCCACATTGCAGCTCTGACGAAACGCAATGCCGTGAGCGTTGAATACCGGCTCAGCCCGGAATACGCCCAGCCTGCCGCAGTCGAAGATTGTGCCGCTGTATATACGGGACTGCTCGACCGGGGATATCACGCGAAAGACATTGTCCTGTTAGGAGAGTCTGCCGGGGGAATGCTGGTCATGTCAGTATGTGCATGGCTTAAGCTGAATCATGTTGAAATGCCCGGAGCGGTCTGTGCGATCAGCCCAAGCGTGGACAGTCGTTACCAGTCCCAGAGTATGCGGACAAACCGGGAAACTGAGCTTGCGGTCAACCTTAATCTTGCGGAGATGATGGAAGCGATCTATTTTTGCGGCGTTGATCCGCTGGATCCCATCGCTTCTCCGATTCATTCAGATCTGCATGGCTGGCCTCCCACATATCTCATGGCATGTCGAAAAGAAATCCTGCGGGACGAAGCGGTGCGGATGTGTGTACGCCTTCAGGAAAGCGGTGTCCTCTGTGAACTGACGATCGAGGAGGAATTGTTTCATACTTACATGCTTCATGATATACCGGAGAGCTATGAAGCATTTCAAAAGATTGCAGAATTCTTCAGCCGGTATTAAAAGCTCGTATTAAGGAACAAGTATTTGATTATAGGAAGTAATACAGGTAAAATCAGATCAGAAGGCAAGAACAGCATCATCCCGCAAAGCGGGGAGACCTGCACCGGCCCCGATCAGCATCGGGAAAAACGTATGGTTCGGTTCAAACGCCATAATTGAGTTTGGTAAATCTCTGAAATAAGACAACGTCAGGAAGGAGCAGAAACATGGACGCAAAAATGTTAGATGGAAAAGTAGCGATCGTTTCCGGAGCAAGCTACGGCATGGGGCAGACGATGGCGGAACTGTTTGCGAAGGAAGGAGCAAAAGTTGTTATGACTGCCAGAGGAAAGGAGAAGCTGGATGCCGCGGTGGAAGAGATCCGCAGCAAAGGTTATGATGTCACTGGTGTGGCGGCTGACAATAAGAATCTGGAGGATGTGAAGAATGTTATCCGGACGGCGGTTGATACCTACGGGGATCTGGATATTGTGATCAACAATGCGGCCATTGGTGAGCAGAAAATGATT
>DFHP01000033.1:0-10673 GCA_002371335.1 Eubacterium sp. UBA3720 | reverse complement strand
GAGTCATTAAAGATCTTCCTTCCGAAAAATGAAGGATGTATCATCAATATTTCTTCGGTCAATGGAGACCGTCCTTTCTGTGGGGCGTCCTATACATCATCCAAGGGTGCCATTAACACATTGACTAAGAATGTCGCTATGAGGCTGATTGATACAAACATCCGGATCAATGCAGTAGCTCCGGGTGCAACGGTTACTCCGGCACATCTTGCAAATAAAGCCGGCGAACAGCCGGGTGGAGCGAAGATGCTCGAATACAGTAAGCATTTTGTTTATTTCCCCGGTCCTGAATGTGATCCGATCGACCAGGCCAATGCATGCCTCTTTCTTGCTTCGGATATGGGAAAACATGTGAAGGGACAGGTAATACAGGTCTGCAATGGTGCTTTTCTGTAATAAGAATTGTTTTTCGTCATGAGCCCAAACTCGCGACGAAGTTTGAAGCCTCCGCCGGATCGCATTATCCTGATGTTAGTACCGGAAAAGTATGATAAGGAAAAAAGTGATGAGAGGTGGCACATGGCAAAAATCGCATTGCTTGTTCCGAATGAAGATATGCTGGATACTGCCCGCAGCGTGGTGAAGAGACGTCATTTTGATGTGGATTACATGAAGGTGATCCGGTCTGTCGACACCGTGAAGGAGGCGCGCGCTGCTGTGGAGGCAGGAGCGCATATTATAGTTGCCCGGGGATATCAGGCAAAACTGATTAAGGAATATACGAATATTCCGCTGGTGGAAATCCGTCTGCATGCCCAGGAAATCGGGCTTTTGTTGAAAAAAGCAAAGACAATGATAAAAAAGGCGAACCCCACGATCGGACTGGTCGCATTTCGAAATATGCTTTGCGACATTTCCCGCATGGAGGAACTCTTTGACGTCCGGCTTCAGATTGCATGGATCGACAAAATGGAGGATATCACGCAAAAGCTGGACGGGCTTTCTAAAGAGAAGCCGGATCTGATTATCGGAGGAGAGGTGTGCTGCCGGGAAGCGGAGAAGATGGGGTATCCTGCACTTTTTTATGATTCTACGGAGGAGTCGATTGAAGATGCGCTGCAGTCGGCGAAGCAGATGGCATTTGCAGTCGAGGTGGAAAAGCAGAATGCGGCGCAGTTCGAAACGATGCTTGACACCAATTTTAATGGCATCATAAAAGTGAACCGGGAAGGAAAAATCATTGTTGTCAACAGGCTGATTGAAAATCTGATCGGCAGGAATTCGGAAGATGTGATTGGACATCCGGTCACGGAGATTTTTCCGGAATTTGATATGAAGGCGGTCAATACGATTCTGACGGGGAAGCGGGATGAATACGCGATTTCGGTATTGATCAGAAATCAGGTGTGGATGCTGATGATCGCACCGATCCAGTATGATGACCAGATTACAGGGGCAATCTTGTCTATGCACCGGGAAGACAACGAGCAGATGCGCAGAGCCGAGAGCAGAAGAAGAGATATGTTCCTGCATGGTTTCTCTGCGAATGCATCGTTTCAAAGTATCCGGACGGAGAATGAACAGATGAAGGAGGTGCTGGAACAGGCACAGGAATATGCCCTGTCGGACAGCCCGGTTCTTCTGTACGCAGAAGAAGGAACGGAATATTATCTGATCGCAGAGGCAATTCATAATAACAGTGCCCGAAAGGCCGGCCCGTTTGTCAGTATTGATCTGACAGGCATGGACAAGGCGCAGCAGATGGAGACCTTATTCGGAGGTGATCCGGACACCGATGATTCCGGCAGCAAGAGAAAAGGGGCTTTGATCAACGCCAATCACGGGACGATATTTTTAAAGGGAGCCGAGTACCTGACCCTGCGGACTCAGCAACAGATTTGCCGGACATTGTTCTCACATTCTTATACAAAGACAGATATTCAACCGATGAACAACCTGGATGTGCGCCTTATGATATCTGCAAAAATGAATCTGAGGTATTTGGTTGAAAACGGGAATTTCAGCGATGAATTATATTATCTGCTGCAGGGACTGACGATTGATGTTCCGAATCTCAATCAGAGGCCGGAAGATCTGATGTATTATCTTGATAAACTTGTGAAAAGATATGCCGGAAGGTACAGCCGGCGTCTGGTGATGACGGATGGGGCGGTTGAAAAGATCAAAATGCTCCAATGGAAAGGCAATCTGATCCAGCTGAATGCTTTTTTCGAGCGTCTGGTGATTACCTCGCAAAAAAGAGTAGTGGATGAGGCGCGCATCCAGAATCTCTACAGCGAGCTGTATCCGCATATCCGGGAGACGAAAGGGGAAGATAAGCTTGTAATCTATAAGTCGCCGGAGGCCGTCGAACTTGGTGATGTACTGGAAAAACATCACGGAAACCGGGAGCTGGCGGCCAGAGAGCTTGGAATCAGCACCACAACTCTCTGGAGACGGATGAAAAAATATGGTATTGAGGCAAATTACAGATAAAGAACAGGGTATTGCCATGCTGTTGGATTCGCCAGCAGCATGGCTTTTTTTAGTTGCAGGAAATTGCTGTTTCCTATGGCTTAACAAAAAATCACCTCTGAATTTCGTGAAAGTGCGACAATTTTTCAAATGTTGAAATGAGGGTTGCATTTTTACACTTTTTTTTGCGCGGAAAAGTGAATGAGCTATTAACGTTTTATAAAAATGAAAGAAAGGGAGAAGAAACTGCAAATTTTCTTTCGGTATTTGAAAAAATGTATTCCTGTGAAAAATTTGACGGATGATATAGGGCATCCTGTCAATAGTTTATCGCCTGAGGGGTTAATAAAATGTAACCAGCAAGAAAAAATCATCACAAACAGGAGGTAAACAAAAATGAAAATCGGATTTATTGGACTGGGTATTATGGGTAAGCCAATGAGCAAAAATCTGGTGAAGGCCGGATATGATCTCGTGGTGTTTGATCATGATGTGAAGAAGATGGATGAGGTGGCTGCGGAAGGAGCCGCTAAAGGGTCGTCGACGGCTGATGTGGCCGGACAGTGCGAGGTCATTATTACCATGCTTCCAAACTCTCCGCATGTTCGCGCCGTATGCCTGGGAGAGGGCGGGATCGCTGAAACCGCGAAAGCGGGAACTATTGTGATCGATATGAGTTCCATCGATCCGGTCGAGAGCAAGTCGATTGGGGCGGAGCTTTCGAAAAAGGGAATTGAGATGATGGATGCGCCGGTGAGCGGCGGGGAGCCGAAGGCAATCGACGGGACACTTTCTGTTATGGTGGGAGGTTCGAAGGAGAATTTTGATAAGTATTATGATCTTTTGATGACCGTGGCAGGATCAGTTGTCTATGTTGGTGAGCTGGGCTCCGGAAATGTGGCGAAGCTGGCGAACCAGGTCGTCGTTGCACTGAACATCGCTGCTGTTTCGGAGGCACTGACACTGGCTGTCAAGAATGGTGTAGATCCGGAGCTGGTATATCAGGCTGTCCGCGGCGGTCTGGCAGGATCAACGGTGCTGGATGCGAAGGCTCCGATGATGATGGCGCACAATTTTAAACCCGGATTCCGGATCGAACTTCACATTAAGGATCTGGCTAATGCGCTGAATGCAGCACATGCGACCAGCACTTCCCTGCCTCTGACTTCTCAGGTAATGGAAATCATGCAGGCATTGAAGAATGATGGATGCGCGGCGGAGGATCACAGCGCGATTGTCAAATATTATGAAAAAATCTCAAATGTTACGGTAGAGAAATAGACTAACAAAAGCAAAGAGAGGAAGAGACATGACAGAATCGACTAGAATGTTACTGGGATTGCTCATCGGCATCATTGTTATGATCTTACTGGTGTCGAAAACAAAAGTACACACATTCCTTGCGCTGCTGATTGCAGCCTCTGTTGCAGGTATCGTCGGAGGCATGCCTCTGGTGGACATCACACTGGAAGATGATTCCAAAATAACCGGACTGGTCACGGCCATCAAGGACGGATTTGGGAATACCCTGAAGAGTACCGGTATCATTATCGGCCTCGGCGTTATGATGGGAGGCATCCTGGAGAAATCCGGAGCGGCCGAGCGAATGGCGTATTCCTTTATCAAGGCAGTCGGAAAAAAGAAAGAAGAGTGGGCACTGGCTATCACAGGATGGTTCATCTCGATTCCGGTTTTCGCGGATTCCGCAATCGTTATTTTTGCCCCGCTTTGTAAAGCTATCTCTAAAGTAACCGGAAAATCTCTTATAGGTCTTGCGCTTGCTATGGCAGCAGGTCTGCAGCTGACCCACTGTATGGTACCGCCGACGCCGGGACCGACGACCGCAGCCAGCATGCTGGGCGTGGATGTCGGACAGATGATCATGCTGGGGGCGATTGTTTCCGTTCCCATGCTGATCGTGGCGGTTTTATACTGCCAGTGGCTTGGAAAGAAAATCTATCAGGTCCCGACAGAGGACGGCGGCTTTGAGCGCAAAGAGTTCAAAAAAGAATATATCAAATCTATGGACGAACTGAATGAGCTGATCGGAGAAAAGAACCTTCCGGGACTGGGCGTTTCCATGGCGCCGATCGTTGTACCTCTGATGCTTATTCTCGCGAATACGATACTCGGACTGGCGGGCATCAAATTTGCGGTGCTTTCCTTTATCGGCGATCCGATCATCGCCCTGGCGATAGGTACTATTCTTGCCATCTACGGATTGATGGGACGAAAAGAAAATAAAAAAGTTCTGAATGTCATGGACGATGCCGTTAAGAGTACCGGTATTATCATGCTGATCACCGGTGCCGGCGGAGCGCTCGGAAATGTAATCAGCGTCAGCGGCATCGGAAATGCGCTTGGAGAGCTTGTTCTGGCATGGCCGATCCCGGCAATCATCATTCCGTTCATTATTGCCGCGCTGATGCGAATCGCACTCGGATCGGCGACAGTGGCAATTACGACAGCAGCATCCCTTTCCGCTCCGCTGATGGGAGTTTTGAATGTGAGCCCGCTTCTGATGGCGATCTCCTGCTGCGTCGGAGCGATTTCGTTCTCATACTTTAACGACAGCGGTTTCTGGGTATGGAACGGTATGTTCGGCGTAACGGAACTGAAAGATCAGCTTCGCTGTAAGACCGCGATTTCACTGATCATGTCTGGGGTCGGTGTTGTGGAGCTTCTGATTATAGGCGTATTTATGCACTGAGAAAGGGGACTGTATTATGGTACGCATTGAAAAAATGGAAGTATACCCGGTTGCGGGAAAAGACTGTATGGAGTTGAACTTAAGCGGAGCACACGCACCGTTTTTTACAAGAAACATTGTAATTTTGCACGCGGATAACGGAGATATCGGTGTCGGCGAGGTTCCGGGAGGGAAAAAGATCACCGATGCGCTGGAAGAGGTCAGGCCGATCGTGGAGGGATCCCGTCTGGTGTCCTACAAAAGTACGCTCCTTAAGGTAAAGAAATACCTGGAATCTAAGGGGGAAGAAGATGTGCGTGGGAACCAGACTTTTGATCTTCGCACAGGAGTACATGTGCTGACAGCAATCGAGGCTCCCTGCCTGGATCTGATGGGTAAAATGCTCGGTGTTCCGGTGTGTGAACTGCTTGGCGACGGACAGCAAAGAGATAAGGTGAGGATGCTCGGATACCTGTTTTTCGTCGGAGACCGTAAAAAAACCGATCTGCCGTATGATGAAGAACCGGACGCAGACTGTGAGTGGTACCGGATCCGTCATGAGGAGGCGCTGACGGCGGATAAAATTGTCGCTTTTGCAAAAGCGACACATGAAAAATACGGATTTGAAGACTTTAAGTTAAAGGGCGGCGTTCTTGCCGGGAATGAGGAGATGGATGTGATCCGGGAATTGAAAAAAGCGTTTCCGGATGCGCGGATCGATCTTGATCCGAACGGAGGATGGCTTCTGGAGGAAGCGGTCGAGTATGTAAAAGGCATGCAGGGAATCCTGACTTACTGCGAAGATCCCTGCGGGGCGGAGGGTGTGTATTCCGGAAGAGAAATCGTAAGCGAATTCCGCAGACGCACCGGTTTCCCGACTGCTACGAACATGATTGCCACAGACTGGAGAGAAGTGGGTCATTCTCTGGAATCTCAGGCGGTGGATATCATACTCGCCGATCCCCATTTCTGGACAATGAGCGGGTCTGTGCGTGTGGCGCAGATGTGCCATGATTTCGGATATACCTGGGGGTCTCATTCCAACAATCATTTTGATATTTCCCTGGCCATGTTCACACAGGTCGGCGCAGCGGCTCCCGGCCGTTACAATGCCCTGGACACACACTGGATCTGGCAGGAGGGCCTGGAGCGCCTGACCAAAGAGCCGCTTCAGATCGTGGACGGCTGTGTGGCTGTACCGGACAAACCGGGTCTGGGGATTGAGGCGGACATGGAGCAGATTAAAAAGGCACATCAGTTGTATCTGGACAATTGTCTGGGCGGAAGGGATGATTCTGTTGTCATGCAGTACCTGATCCCGGGATGGAAATTTGATCCAAAGAAGCCCTGCCTGGTTCGTTAGAAGAAAGGAAGATCCGATGAATACAGATTTTATCAAAGGTGTTGTGGTGCCGATCCTGACTGCGATCGATGAAAATGAGCGAATCGATGAAGTGCGCATGAGACGCCAGGTGGACTATGTCATTGAAGGCGGCGTACATGGCATCCTGGCATTTGGAAGCAACGGGGAGTTTTATTCGATCGAAGAGGATGAGATGGAGCGTGGTCTGAAGATCATGCTGGATGAGGCGGCAGGAAGAGTCCCCGTATATTTCGGAATCGGCGCCATTAGTACAAAAAAATGTGTCCGGCTTGCAGAAATGGCAGCGGCAAATCACGCTTCCGGCATCTCGGTTTTGCAGCCGATGTTCCTGAAACCGACCCTGGAGGAACTGTTCCTGCATTTCAAGGCGATTGCGGATGCGGTTCCTGATCTGCCCGTGCTTCTCTATAATAATCCGGGGCGTGTCGGCTATACGATGTCTGCGGAACTGGTAGACCGGCTTGCTCATGAGGTCCCCAATATCGTGGGAATGAAAGACACCAGCGGAGACATCACACAAACGGCTGAATTTATACGCAGGACCAGAGATGCGGGGTTTAAAGTGTTTGGCGGAAAGGACACGCTTTTGTATGCTTCCATGTGCCACGGCGCTGTCGGAGGAGTGTGCACGGCGGGGAACTTTATGCCGGAGCTGATCACGGATATTTATAATAAATACATTGCGGGAGATCTGAAGGGATCTCTGGAGGCGCAGTTCAAATTGAATCCGGTTCGTCTGTCGATGGATGGCGCAAGTTTCCCGGTGGCAACAAAGGATATGGCAAACCTGCGTGGACTTGGTGTGGGAGATCCCTACAAACCGAGTCTGGCAACACCGGAAGGACCGGTTCTGGATAAAATCCGGACCGAGATGAAGAAAGCAGGACTGATCGAATAAAAGTGGGGATGCGATCGATGCCTTTTTCCCGCCTGATCAGTTCCGCGGCAGGAATTTGAACCCGGAGGGAACCGTTCAGGACTTCGCAGCGCGGATTCCCGGGGCGCACTTGATATTTACAAGGAGGTACCATGGGAAAAGAATGTATACGTATCAACGAAAAAGATAATACGGCAATTGCAATCCGTGATCTTCCTGCGGGTACAGAAGTATGGCCCGGAGTGGTGACGCTTTGCGACATTCCGCAGGCGCATAAAATTGCGCTGGAAGATATTCCGGCGGGAGGAGAAGTGCGCCGTTACGGGGTGGTGATCGGAACCATGAAAGAGGATATGCCTGCCGGCGGATGGATCAATGAGAGCAATCTGGAGATGGCGGCCGCTCCGGATCTGGACAGCCTTGAATTTGCGGCAGATCTTGTGACGGATCTGCCTAAACCTCCGACGGTATCCTGGGAGGGATTCCGGAATCCTTTGGGAGGCCCTGCGGGTACCCGGAATATCCTCTGCATTCATACGACGGTGCAGTGTGTCATCGGGGTGGTGAATTCTGCGATTGCAAGAATCAGGGCTGAGCTGCTGCCAAAGTATCCGGGTGTGGATGATGTGATCACGATCAATCATCAATATGGATGCGGTGTGGCCATCGATGCGCCGGAGGCGAAAGTACCCCAGAGAATCATCCGTAATCTTGCGCTGCATCCCAACTTCGGAGGCGTCTTCATGCTGGTATCTCTCGGATGTGAGAAGTTTACGCCGGACAGGTTCTGTGAATGGTATCCGCAGTGGAACACACCGGAAAATGTGATCGTACTGCAGGAGCAAAGAGGTCAGGCAGCCGTCATGGACGCGATTCTTTCCATGGCAGAGAAAAAGCTTGCGATCCTAAACAGAAGAAAACGGGAAACCCTGCCGATTTCAGACCTGCTGGTCGGTATGCAATGCGGAGGTTCCGATGCTTTTTCCGGGATAACAGCAAATCCTGCTGCCGGTTACGCAGCGGATCTGCTGGTCTCGGGCGGCGGGACGGTCATGTTTTCTGAAGTCACGGAAGTGAGAGATGGCGTGCAGTTTATTGCCCGGCGCTGTGTTGATGAGCAGGTAGGGCGCCGGCTGGTGGAGGAAATGAAATGGTATGACGATTATCTCCGGGCCGGCGGCGTAGACCGCGGGGCAAACACTACGCCCGGAAATAAAGCCGGGGGACTTTCGAACATTATTGAAAAATCGATGGGATCCATTGCCAAATCAGGGACATCTCCCATTGTGGAGGTTCTCTCGCCCGGGGAACGGCCATCGAAGCATGGAGAAATCTACGCTGCGACGCCCGCGTCAGATCTTTTTTGCGGGCCTGCCCAGCTGGCAAGCGGCATGGGGCTGGAAGTCTTCATGACCGGGCGGGGAACGCCTTACGGGCTGGCGGCCGCTCCGGTGATCAAGGTCTGCTCCCGCACGGAAATGAAGGAGCAGTGGCCCGATATCATTGATTTTAACGCCGGTCCTGCGGCGGAAGGGGAAGCAACGATCGCTGAACTTGGCGAGGAATTGTTTTTCATGATCCTGGATGTCGCCAGCGGCAGAAAAAAACCGTATTCCGAACAATACGGCTGGACGAACGATCTTTGTATTTTCAATCCGGCGCCGATTACCTGAGAATCTGAAATGAAATATTACTTAGGCGAGATATATTGGAGAAATGTCTATATGACAAGTACTATTAAACAAGTCTGTATGTATATTTTTGAAAACACAAAATCGGCTATTACATTAAAAAATAATCTATGATATCATGGAGCGGCAATGCAAAATATGGTTTGATTGGAAACGCACACTCCTCCCCGGATGATAACGAACAACACATAGAAGTTTATTATCACAAGGGAGGATTTTTTATGCCTAAAAACAAATTTCAGGATGCAGTATTTACCATCATCATGGCGACGATCATGGTGTATGGAATGATCGTTTACAATGTCGCCATTGCAATGCATGGAATGACCAATCAGACATTTCTGCTTGCTCTCCATGAACTTCCGATCATGGCGCCTGTCGCATTTGTTCTTGAATTCTTTATCGTTGGAAAAATCGCAAAGATGCTTGCTTTTAAAGTGGTACGTCCGACAGACAGACTGCAGGTCATCACATATGCTGTTTCTGTTTGCATCTGCTGCATTATGTGCCCCGTCATGAGCTTTATCGCTATGATTCTGTTCAAAGACACAAAGAGCTTTGCTATGTGGATCCAGACCTGGGGAATGAATTTCCCGATGGCAATTTTGTATCAGATGTTTTATTGCGGTCCGCTCGTAAGACTCATTTTCAGAAGCATTTTCAGAGAAAAGAAAGCATAAACTGCTTTTCAGACTAAAAGTGATGGACTTTGTTCTTTAAAAAAGTTTTGATGTAACTGTTGACGCTACATCAAAAAAGTGGTATATTCCCATTGCAAGATGAAACCACGGAGATTACATCAAAGTCAAATATAAGAAATTAACCTCCATGCGTCCATAGAAATGTCCGGCGGGTGCGGTGGAAAGAAGGTGAAGTTCAATGTTTTTAAAGAAAAAGGCAGAGCCATTTATGAAGGTCTCTTATCGTGAGCAGCCAAACGGCTATTTGGAAACTATACAGATGGGGATGCGTGCGGCGGGATATCTTAACCGTAAAATGACATATGGGAAGGGTACACGGAAAGAACAGGTCAGCAGGCTTCAAGAAGCAATTGAAGATGCGGATGCTGTTGTGATCGGCGCCGGAGCAGGACTTTCCACATCGGCCGGATTAACATACAGAGGAGAGCGTTTCCGGAAATATTTTTCTGATTTTGAAGAGCAGTATGGATTTCATGACATGTACTCAGGCGGCTTTTATGTGATGCAGTTAGAACCTGAGATTTCGTGGGCGTACTGGGCGAGGAATATTTATATCAACCGTTATATGAAAGCACCGAAGCCTGTATATGAAATGCTGCTGGAGCTTGTCAAAGAAAAGGATTATTTCGTGATTACAACGAATGTGGATCATCAGTTCCAGAGGGCAGGGTTTGATAAAAAGAGGCTGTTTTACACGCAGGGAGATTATGGTCTGTTCCAGAGTGTAGATCCCGCAATCAGGAAAACCTATGATAATGAAGAGTGGGTCATGAAGGCGATGGAAGCACAGGGATTTATCAGGGATGAAGCCGGCGTGTTCCAACTGCCGCAGGATGGAAAGATCAGCATGAGGATACCATCCGGGCTGATTCCGAAGTGTCCGGACGATGGAAGTGATGTCGCCATGAATCTGAGG
>DFHP01000169.1:4164-6582 GCA_002371335.1 Eubacterium sp. UBA3720 | reverse complement strand
GAGAAGGCACTGTCCAGGATCCGGGACATTGGGAAAATGTGAAAAATGATGAGAAAAAGCTGCGGCACAAGACCGTAGCTTTTTTATTTCACAGTAAATTTCGTCAATTTCCTGTGAAACAAAACCCTCCGGGGGATGCACACGCCGCACAAAGGAAGGCAGCTGCGCTGCCGTGCGGCGGCGCGCAAAGTCCGGTTCGCTCCCCTCAAGATTGAGGGACTGGGGAGCTGAAGTCCGCTCGCGGACTTTGTTAGAATTAAAGTGTCAAAAGTGCCTCGTTCAGAAATTATGTGAAGATTCATACTGTTATACGGCAGTCAGAGCCGAGTTCGTGCGGGGCGCCATTGAAGTACACATCGTACCATACAAGAAACATATACACGGTCCAGATGGCACGGCTGTTATCAGCTTTTCCTTTTTTGTGCTCGTCAAGAATACGCATCAGTTCTTTCGAACGGAAAAATCTGGCGGCGCTTTTACTCTCAAAGGCTTCTTTTATTATCGTATAATAAGGCTCCTCCCTCAGCCATACACGGATCGGTACCGGGAAGCCGAGTTTCTTTTTCTGGGCGGTCTGTTCGGGAAGGCATCTCTCTGCCGCCTTCCGGAGGGCGTATTTTGTATTCCGGCTGTTTACGCGCAGCGCCTTCGGGAGATGGCGTGCTATTTCCCAGACATCCTTGTCAAGGAATGGAACTCGAAGTTCCAGGGAGTTGGCCATGCTCATGCGGTCGGCTTTGACCAGAATGTCGCCAACCATCCAGACGTGCTGATCGAGATATTGCATTTTTGTCAGATCATCTTTTTCCGTGACGCGCTCATAGTAAGGGCGTGTAAGGTCAAGCGGGTCGGCAGAAGGAATTTCGGGACGGAGGATCCTGCGTTTTTCTTTCAGAGGGATCATGCTGCAGTTTCCGATAAACCAGTCCTCCGGAGTCTTTGAAGCTCTCTGAAGGAAGTTTTTTCCTCTGAAACGGAAGGGGATCAGGGAAGCAGCCGCACCCAGAACTGACCTGACCGGTTTTGGGACCCGGTTCTGATATGCGGCCACATCGTCGGGCTCGTGATAAATATTATAGCCGCCGAAAAGCTCATCGGCCCCCTCGCCCGAAAGGACAACCTTCACATATTTGCCGGCCATATTGCATACATGGTACAGAGCTATGCAGGAGGCGTCCGCTGACGGCTGCCCGAGCTGATACTGTACACAGCGTATGCTTTCCCAGTAATCCTTCGGGGAGATCAGTTTGTAGTGGTGATCCAGACCCACCTGTGCGGCAAGCTTTCCCGCATAGGTATTTTCGTTATAATGACCGTCCTCTCCGAAGCCCACAGTGAAAGACTTCTGGCCTTTGAAATGAGAAGCTACGTAGCTGGAATCAATACCGCTGGAAAGAAAGCATCCGACCTCCACATCAGCTATTCTGTGCATGCGCACGCTGTCCTCGAAAACATCATAGATCTGCTGTACAGCCTGTTCTTCCGTGATGGAAGGATCTTCATCAAAAACCGGCTCAAAGTAGCGGGTTATCTTTAAGCTGCCGTTTTTGTAACGGAGATAATGGCCGGGAAGAAGGGGAAAGATCCCTTCGAACATTGTCATTGTAGGGAAGACATATTCGAAGGAAAGATATGCGTCCAGGGCCTGCAGGTTGACTTTTTTTTCGAAGCCGGGAAATTCAAGAATGGAAGCAGGTTCGCTTCCGTACACAAAATGTCCGTTCACAATAGCATAGTGAAGAGGCTTGATGCCAAAAAAATCCCTTGCCATAAAGAGTTCCTGCGTTTTTATGTTCCAGATGGCAAAGCCAAACATGCCCCGAAGATGATCCAGTACTTTTTCTTCCCACTGTTCGAAACCATGCAGGATGACTTCCGTGTCTGTTCTGGTGGAAAATGTGTGACCAAGAGCTGTCAGTTCTTCTCTGAGATCCTGATAATTATAAATTTCGCCGTTGAAGGTAATGACCAGACTTCTGTCTTCGTTGAATATTGGCTGATCGCCGCGGGTCTCAATGTCAATAATCGAAAGACGCCGGAACCCCATGGCAATGTTTTCGTCGATATAGTAGCCGTCAGAATCCGGGCCCCGGTGAGTGATCTTCTCCGCCATGGAATGAACCGCCGCATCTGCATCCTTCCTTGAAAAAGGCGTATCTACGCCAGGGGCCCTGTTGATAAAACCAGCAATTCCGCACATGTTTTGACTCCTTAAAAAATGTAAAAATGTTTGCTCAAAAAAAAGCATAGCCGGCCCCGCAGAAGCAAAGCCGACGTCATTGTCAAATATTCATACTTTCTGAAGTATATACCATTCCGTTTCCCGGGGCAAGAGAAAATCTGCGAGTATAACATAAAGGAGATGCATACGCCGCACAAAGGAAAGTGGAAAAGCTGCCATGAGGCGCACAGAGTCCG